>NZ_JBWKPZ010000002.1:0-429528 GCF_059418505.1 Citrobacter sp. GW821-FHT07H02
TTTTTCGTCTTGCGACGTTAAGAATCCGTATCTTCGAGTGCCCACACAGATTGTCTGATAAATTGTTAAAGAGCAGTGCCGCTTCGCTTTTTCTCAGCGGCGCGGGGTGTGCATATTACGCCATCCCGCTACAGAGTCAAGCATTTATTTTTGCTTTCTCTGCCGGCGTTCTCAGTGGAACCCCGCTGACCCGGCGGCTTGCGTGCCGTTGTTCCGTGTCAGTGGAGGCGCATTATAGGGAGTTATTTCAGGCTGACAAGCGGAAATTTAAAATAACTTTCTGACTGTCTCTTTTTTCACCAAAATGGCCATTAAGATGCCACAAAATAAGCAAATTGTCGTTTTTGCAGCCGCAATCACACTTCCTGGTGGCATACTAAAGAGTGAGAATTCGAGAAAGGAAGACCATTCATGCCTTTAAGCGCACAACAGTTAGCCGCACAGAAAAATCTTTCCTATGTTCTGGCCGAAAAGCTGGCGCAGCGGATATTAAAAGGTGAATACGCCCCCGGCACCATTCTGCCCGGTGAAATAGAGTTAGGTTCACAATTTGGCGTAAGTCGTACCGCAGTGCGTGAAGCCGTGAAAACGTTAACCGCCAAAGGCATGGTTTTACCACGTCCGCGAATTGGTACGCGGGTGATGCCGCAGGCGAACTGGAATTTTCTCGATCAGGAGTTGCTCACCTGGTGGATGACAGAAGAAAACGTCCATCAGGTCATCGAACATTTTCTGGTGATGCGCATTAGCCTGGAGCCTCAGGCATGTTTACTGGCAGCAACGATAGGTACAGCTGAACAGAAGGCATATCTGAACGCATTAATGGAAGAGATGGTCGCGCTGAAAAAGAACTTTAAGCGTGAGCGCTGGGTTGAAGTCGATATGGCCTGGCATGAGCACATCTATAAGATGAGTGCTAATCCCTTTCTTATCTCTTTTGCGACCTTATTCCATTCTGTCTACCACACCTACTTTACCTCTATTACCTATAACGACGTGGTGAAGCTTGATTTGCACCAGGCCATTGTCGATGCGATAGAAAAAAGCGATGGCGATCTCGCCTTTAAGGCTTGTCAGGCATTACTCATTGCGCCAAACGAGCAACCAGACAAATAACGAGATACTGAATGTCAGAAAAAAAAGCGCGCAGTATGGCTGGGTTGCCGTGGATAGCAGCCATGGCCTTTTTTATGCAGGCCCTGGATGCCACAATCCTTAATACTGCCCTCCCCGCCATTGCGCAGAGCCTTAACCGTTCCCCGCTGGCGATGCAGTCTGCCATTATCAGCTACACCCTAACAGTCGCAATGTTGATTCCGGTGAGTGGATGGTTGGCAGACCGTTTTGGCACCCGCCGCATTTTTATGATTGCCGTCAGTTTATTTACGATAGGCTCTCTGGCATGCGCGCTTTCGGGATCGTTAACCGAATTAGTCATTTTTCGCGTGATACAAGGGATCGGCGGCGCAATGATGATGCCGGTCGCCCGTCTGGCATTATTGCGGGCATATCCTCGCAGTGAACTGCTCCCGGTACTCAACTTTGTTACGATGCCAGGCCTGGTCGGTCCAATCCTCGGTCCCGTGCTGGGGGGAGTACTGGTAACCTGGGCAAGCTGGCACTGGATCTTCCTGATTAATATTCCTATTGGCGTGGCCGGTATTTTGTATGCACGCAAATACATGCCTAACTTTACGACGCCACGTCGCCGCTTCGATATGACCGGTTTCTTTCTTTTTGGCTTGAGCCTGGTGTTATTTTCCAGCGGAATGGAGTTGTTTGGCGAGAAGATTGTCGCAAGCTGGATCGCGCTGAGCATTATTGCCTGCAGTGTTGTATTGCTACTGACGTATATCCGTCATGCTCGCCGCCACCCTACTCCTTTAATCGCCCTACCTATTTTCAAAACGCGAACCTTTTCTGTCGGTATTGCAGGAAATCTCGCAACGCGCCTGGGTACAGGCTGTGTTCCTTTCTTAATGCCGCTCATGCTGCAGGTGGGGTTCGGTTATCCGGCGCTGATTGCCGGTTGTATGATGGCGCCGACGGCGTTGGGGTCCATTCTGGCTAAATCTACCGTTACGCAGGTGCTGCGTCGCCTTGGATACCGGAAAACACTGGTCGGTATTACCGTATTTATCGGCCTGATGATTGCTCAGTTTTCTCTGCAATCCCCCGCGATGCCAGTGTGGATGCTGATTCTGCCGCTGTTTGTGCTGGGGATGGCGATGTCTACCCAGTTTACCGCCATGAACACTATCACGCTTGCCGACCTGACCGATGACAATGCCAGTAGCGGGAATAGCGTACTGGCTGTCACACAACAACTGTCGATCAGTTTAGGCGTCGCTATCAGCGCCGCCGTGCTGCGCATTTATGAAGGAATGGAAGGCACCAACACGGTTGAGCAGTTCCATTATACCTTTATGACGATGGGCGCGATTACCGTGGTATCCGCACTCATGTTCATGCTGCTAAAAACCAAAGACGGTCGCAATCTGATCAAAGAGCGGCATACGTCTAAACCGACCCCCGCGCCATCAAAACCGGAGTAAGCTGCAAACGCTGCTGTTGCAATGCGGGCTGAGCCATACGATGAATTAACACATCGATGGCCAGTTCGCCCAACTCATCTTTGGCTTGATGAATCGTGGTGAGCGGTGGCGTCATATAACGCGCCAGTTCAATGTCGTCATAACCAATCACCGCCATATCCTGTGGAATACGCAATCCAGCCTGATATAACGCCTGATAAGCACCAACGGCCATTGCATCATTACCCGTGAAGACCGCTTGCGGTCGTTCCTGATGTGACAGTAGTGTTTGCATCGCTTCAAACCCACCGCCAAACTCAAAATCACCGGTGATCTCGTAACCTTCCGGGATAGCCAGTCCGGCACGGTTCATCGCCGCCCGGTAGCCTTCCAGTCGCAAACGCGCCGGCGTTTTATCCAACGGCCCGGTAATACACGCGATACGTGTAAAGCCTTTATCGATCAGGTACTGCGTCGCTAAATCCCCGCCTAACAGCGAGTTATCCTGAATTAGATCGCTTTCGCCTTCACCATCAAAGGGGGACCAGTCCATCATGACTGTCGGAATGGAAGGGTAGCGCTGCATGATATCCCTGGAGGGTTGATGTGTTTCGGTACAAAGCAGCAGTAAACCATCGACCCGCTTTTGCATCAGCGTTTCCAGATTACGGTTCATACGTTGCTCATCGCCTTCGGTATTGCATAACACCAGGCTATAGCCCCGCTCAAAGCAGCTACGCTCAACGCCGCGAACAAGTTCTGAATAAAAAGGGTTGGTACTGGCGGTGATCAGCATACCTATCGTGCGGGTCTGATTTAACTTCAGGCTACGCGCCAGGGCAGAAGGCGCGTAGTTTAATTCTTTAATTGCTGCTTCGACTTTCCCGGTAATGGTCTCGCTAACAAAGCGATCCTTATTAATTACGTGAGAGACTGTCGAAGTAGAAACGCCCGCCAGGCGGGCAACATCCTTCATTGTAGCCAAGCGTTACCTCTGCTGACCCAAAAACGCCTCAATCTCTTCGCGCCACGGAACAGAGGGCTGCGCACCTTTACGCGTTACCGCAATGGCTGCAGCGGCATGCGCAAAGCGAATGGCTTCAGGCAACGGAGTCTCTTCCAGTAACGCGGTAATCAGTGCGCCGTTAAAGGTATCTCCGGCTGCAATCGTGTCAACAGCGTCGACTTTAAAACCAGGAACCCGCTGACCTTCTCCATCCACACTGGCCCAGACGCCACGGCTTCCTAATGTTATCAATACGGTATGAATACCTTTGGCATGCAACGCCTGAGCAGCCTTCGCCGCATCTACATCGTTTTCCACCCGAATACCGGTCAGCTTCTCAGCTTCCGTTTCGTTCGGCGTAATAATGTCCACCAGCGCCAGCAGTTCGTCTGAAAGTTCACGGGCAGGCGCCGGGTTAAGCGCCACCGTGGTTTTATGCTGATGGGCAATTTTGGCCGCCGCCAACACGCTTTCAATGGGAGACTCCAGCTGCATCAATAATGCAGAGGCTTGGGCAATTCGCTCGTGTTGCGCTTCCACCAGCTCGGGCGACAGCGCCGCATTTGCACCAGCATGGATGCCAATAACGTTTTCACCTTCACCATTGACGAAAATCAGCGCCACACCAGTAGCTTCATCCTTGATCACGCTAATTGGCGTGATATCGATATTGTCGCTGGCTAGCTGTTTGCGAACGCTTTCGCCAATATCGTCATCGCCCGTACAGGCAATAAACGCAATATTTGCACCACTACGGCCCGCAGCAACCGCCTGATTGGCGCCTTTTCCACCAAACGCCACCTGATAGTGGTTCCCTGTTACGGTTTCGCCTGGGGTTGGAAAGGATTTTAGATTAAGGATGTGATCGGCATTAATGCTGCCAAGAACAACGAGGTTGCCTGCGGTTTTCATGTTGGGTATGTCCAGTAAAGTGCGCCACCGTATTAGGGTGGCGCGTGCCCTGCTTTTCTTTTTACGCTTTCATCTTCAGAATGTTTGTACCTTCTGAGGATGGCGTATTTATGTCGCCATCAGGCAGTAAACTGCCTGAATCGCTTATTACTGCTTGATGACCAGCTTCAGGTCAACCGGATATTTAGCCTGAACCTTCTCACCTTTCAGCACTTTATCAGCGGTCTCAACACCTTTAGCACCGATTTGATCCGGCAACTGAGCAATGGTCGCAGCCAGTTTGCCATCATTTACTGCTTTTTCGCCATCCGGCGTGCCGTCAAATCCAACCACCATCACATCAGATTTACCTGCGGTTTGCAGAGCGCGCAGCGCACCGAGCGCCATTTCGTCGTTCTGAGCAAATACGGCCTGTACATCCGGATGCGCGGTCAGCAGGTTCTGCATCACGTTCAGACCTTTGGTACGGTCAAAGTCAGCAGGCTGGCTGGCAAGCACATTGAATTTGTGAGCAGCAACGGCCTGCTGGAAGCCTTCACCACGCTCGCGCGCGGCAGAAGTCCCCGCAATCCCCTGCAGTTCAATAACTTTCGCACCTTCACCCGCTTTCTTCGCGATGTAATCACCCGCAATCTTACCGCCCAGTACGTTATCTGAAGCGATATGGCTGACCACTTCGCCTTTAGACGCTACACGGTCCAGGGTGATGACCGGGATTTTGGCCTGATTCGCCATCTTCACAGCGTTACCTACCGCGTCGGAATCGGTTGGGTTGATCAACAGAATTTTGGTGCCGCGTACCGTTAAATCCTGCACGTTCGCCAGCTCTTTAGCCGGGTTATTCTGCGAATCCAGTACCACCAGGTTATAGCCCAGTTTATCGGCTTCTTTCTGAGCCCCCTCTTTCAGGGTGACAAAGAACGGGTTGTTCAAAGTGGAGATAACCAACGCAATGGTGTCTTTTGCCATCGCAATCGCGCTCACGGTGGCGCTAAGCGCAACAGCAGAAACCAGGGTAGCCAGTTTTTTCATATTCATATTTAAGATGTCCTGTAGTCGTTGTTACTGCTTTTTGTTGTCTACCAGTACCGCCAGCAAAATCACCACCGCTTTGACGATCATCTGGTAATAGGAGGAAACACCTAACAAATTCAAACCATTATTAAGGAAGCCAAGGATCAGTGCGCCGATCAATGTCCCCACAATACGTCCTTTGCCACCAGCAAGGCTGGTACCGCCCAGAACGACTGCAGCGATGGCATCCAGCTCATATCCCGTACCTGCCGTGGGTTGCGCTGATGAAAGACGAGCCACTTCGATAATGCCCGCTAGTGATGCCAGTAGCCCACATAATGAATAGACGATAATTTTGACTTTGCTGACGCTGATACCGGACAAGCGCGTTGCCGCTTCGTTGCCGCCCAACGCGTAGATATAGCGACCCAGGCGGGTATGGTGCAGCATGTACCACGCCGCAAGGAAGACAATCCCCATAATCCAGACCGGCGTTGGGACGCCCAACGGACGACCAATCCCGAACCAGCCGAACAGATCCGCATTATCCGTAAATCCGGTATTTACCGGGCTACCGTTGGTATACACCATCGTGACACCACGCAGCAGCAGCATCATCACCAGCGTGGCGATAAACGCCTGAACGCGACCTTTCGCGACAATTACCCCGGTCACCGCGCCAATGGCGGCACCTAACGCCAGGGCCGCGGCAACGGCCACCAGCGCGTTAACTTCAATTCCGACAATCGACGCCGCAACAGCACCGGTGAGCGCCAACAGAGAACCGACAGACAAATCGATACCCGATGTCAGAATGACCAGCGTCATCCCCACCGCCATAATGGCGTTGACTGAGGTTTGCTGAAGAATGTTAAACAGGTTATTAACGGTAAAAAAGTTAGGACTCATCGTGGAAACAATCGCGATCAGCACCAGCAGGGCTATGAGCGACTTCTGCTCCATCAGCCACGCTTTGGTGAAATAACGGCGACCAGAAACAGCCTGGGTAGTCATCTTTTTTACTCCTGATTCACGCGATTAAGCTTGCCCACTGCGGCAGCCATTAATACTTCCTGGGTGGCCTGCTCGCGAGTGAATTCACCGCCGAGATGCCCTTCATGCATGACGATGATGCGATCGCTCATGCCTAATACTTCTGGCATCTCAGATGAGACCAGAATGATGCTCAGCCCATCGGCCTTAAACTGGTTAATAAGCTGATAAATCTCTTTTTTAGCGCCCACATCCACGCCACGGGTCGGCTCATCGAGGATCAGCACTTTTGGACGCGTCATTAAACCGCGGGCAATCGCCACCTTCTGTTGGTTTCCTCCGGAGAGTAAGCCAATCGCCTGTTCCATTGACGGCGTTTTCACGTTGAACAGGCGGATGAAATCACTGACCGCCTGTTGTTCATCTTTGTGTTTAAGGCTACCGCCAGTACGACTGAAGTAACCTAACGCGGTCAACGACATGTTCTCTTTCACCGACATACCAAGCACTAAGCCGTCACGCTTACGGTCTTCAGAAATGTAGACGATACCGTTCGCCAGGCCATCCTGCGGTGAGCGCACCACCACTTCATGACCGTCGAGAGTGACATAGCCACTGGTGCGAGGAAGCGCACCATACAGCACCTTCATCAGTTCGGTACGCCCGGCGCCCATCAAGCCCGAAATCCCCAGGATCTCGCCCTTGCGCAGCGTAAAGGAAACATCATTAACGCCGGGACCGCACAGATTATCCACTTTCAGGCGGACTTCTCCCGGCGCGTTATTCAGGCGCGGGTATTGATCCTCAAGCTTACGACCGACCATCATTTCGATGAGTGAATCTTCGGTCAAAGAGGCCACTTCACGCTCGGCAATAAATTGCCCGTCACGAAAAACGGTCACGTCATCGCAAATGTCGAAGATCTCTTTCATACGATGAGAAATATAGACAATCCCGCGCCCCTGCGACTTCAATTCGCGAATAACGCGGAACAGAGATTCCGTTTCGGTATCGGTAAGCGCATCCGTTGGTTCATCCATAATGATGACTCTGGATTCAAAGCTCAGCACTTTGGCGATTTCCACCATCTGCTGATCGCCAATCGACAGTTCGCCCACCAGCCTGTCGCTTTTAAAGCGCAGGTTGAGCTTTGAGAGCAGGACGTCGGCTTCGGCATACATCTTTTTCCAGTCGATTTTGCCAAAGCGATTCACAAACTCACGACCCAGAAAAATATTCTCGGCGATAGTGAGTTGCGGGATCAGGTTCAGTTCCTGGTGAATGATGCCGATCCCGGCTTCCTGAGAAGATTTAGGGCCGGTAAAGGTGGTCTCTTTTCCCAACCACAATAAAGAACCCGCATCACGTGAGTAGATGCCGGTTAACACTTTCATCATGGTGGATTTGCCCGCGCCGTTCTCGCCCACCAGCGCCATGACGCGACCTGGATAAACATTCAACGCGGCGCCGGATAGCGCTTTTACGCCCGGGAACGCTTTATCGATCCCTTTGAGTTGCAGTAATGCGTCCATGATGGCCTCAGAACGTGACGCCAGCACAGAGAATAATATTCGCGTACGGAGAACACTCTCCGCTGCGAATGACCGCCTGACTGTCTGCGGTTTGTTTTTTGAATTGTTCGTGCGTGGTGTAACGAATTTCTATGGTATTTCCCTGGTGTTGTTGCAGTTGCTCAATGTGTTTGAGCAACGTTTCGTGGAGCTGCGGATTATGTTGTTTGATTTCCGTCGCGAGAATAGCTGACTCGACCTGCATTTCACGGGTGACGACATCCAGTACCTGCATAAACGAAGGCACTCCCTGGGTTAATGCCATATCAATACGCGATGTGCTGCCCGGAATGGGTAAACCCGCATCACACACCACCAGCGTATCGGTATGCCCCAGACGGGAAATCACCGATGAAATTTCAGAATTGAGTACCGTGCCTTTCTTCATTTTCTTACCCCACTAGCGAAACGTTTCGCTGACGATAAGTTTAGTCGCAATAATGCTCAGATAACCACCTTGAGGTTACTGAAATGTGATCGGCATCGAAACGTTTCGCAAACCGCGTCATGGAGAAGAATAAAATCTGAGAAGGGATATACAAAACGCCCCCTTTCATCATAAAAGAGGGCGTTGTGAGGTTTAAATCTCGACCTGGGTACCCAGTTCAATAACCCGGTTAGGCGGGATCTCAAACTGATCCGGCGCGCGTAGCGCATTACGCTGCAACAGCAGATACAGTTTGCCGCGCAAACGGAGATACCACGGGCGTTTTCCGACGATTAACGATTCGTGTGACATAAAGAAAGAGGTTTCCATCATTCGGCAGCTTAACCCTTCCAGACCGCAGCGATGGAAAACTTCCTCAACGTTCGGCGTTTCGCGCCAGCCGTAACTGGCCACCACACGCCAGAAGGTTGGCGACAGTTGCTCAATCTGCACACGACGCACGTTGTGCACGTAAGGCGCATCTTCCGTACGCAGCGTCAGCAGGATCACCCGCTCATGCAGTACCTTGTTATGTTTGAGGTTATGCATCAAGGCAAACGGAATAACGTTCAGTGCCCGCGACATATACACCGCGGTGCCTGGCACACGGACCGGCGGTGATTTCTCCAGTGAGGCGATCATCGCTTCCAGAGAGTTACCGTGCTCATGCATGCGACGCAGCAGACGGAAACGCTCACTTTTCCAGGTCGTCATAATAGTAAACATCACCAGACCCAGGGTTAATGGCAACCAACCGCCTGAAAGCAGTTTATCGAGGTTCGCCGAGAACAGCGGAATATCAATGCACAGGAACGCCACCAGAATCAGCGCGACGAAGTATTTGTTCCAGTGCCAGTTTTTACGAGCAACGGTGGTCGAGAGGATTGACGTCAATACCATTGTTCCCGTCACCGCAATACCGTACGCCGCCGCCAGATTGCTGGAGTGCTCGAAGCTGATAATCACAATCACCACAGCGACGTAGAGCATCCAGTTTACAAAAGGAATGTAGATCTGACCCGACTCCATCTCTGAAGTGTGGATGATGCGCATTGGCGACAAATAGCCAAGGCGTACAGCCTGGCGCGTCAGAGAGAAAACGCCAGAGATGACGGCCTGCGAAGCGATAACCGTCGCCAGTGCGGCGAGAATCAGCAGCGGAATCAACGCCCAATCCGGCGCCAACAGGAAGAACGGGTTTTTGATGGCTTCCGGGTGTTTGAGCAACAACGCCCCCTGACCGAAATAGTTCAGCACCAGCGAAGGCAATACCACGGAGAACCACGCCAGGCGGATAGGCAGCTTGCCAAAATGGCCCATATCGGCGTACAGCGCTTCAACACCGGTAATAGACAGCACCACAGCGCCTAATGCGATAAAGGATAGAGTTTTAAATTCCAGAAAGAAATGCACAGCCCACAGCGGATTTAAAGCTTGTAACACTTCTGGGTTGGCGATAATGCTGCGCACACCCAGCCCGGCAAGCACCAGGAACCAAATCAGCATGATTGGTGCAAACAGCTTACCCACCATCCCGGTACCATGCTTCTGAATCATAAACAGCAGGGTGAGGACGATAATAGAAAGCGGGACAATCCAGGTATCGAGCTGCGGCGCAATGATTTCCAAACCTTCAATCGCCGACATGACCGAGATTGCTGGAGTGATCACCACTTCACCATAGAAAAAACTCCCCCCGATCAGTCCGATAATGACCAACGCGGAAGTTGTTCTTGCCGATGTATTCCGCCCGGCTAGCGACATGAGTGTCAGGATCCCGCCTTCACCGGCGTTATCTGCACGCATGACAAACGTCAAATACTTGATGGAGACAACAAAAATCAACAGCCAAAAAATCAGCGACAGAAAGCCAAACACAGCGTCGCGCTCAACGCCAAAGCCGAACTGACCGGACAAACATTCGCGAAGCGTATATAGCGGGCTGGTGCCAATATCACCATAGACAACCCCAATCGCCGCGAGGGTAATCGCAGACAATGATTGCTTATTATCAGTGCTCATAGACTAGTCTTTCGTTTATATATGAAATGTGTGCGTAGTCCCTTGGCCCACAAAAAAGCGCAAGTATGCACGATTAATCGCAAAATCGTACCCCTAAATTGCGGCAGATTAATCTGGCGCAAAGAAAATGAAACAGCACTTCAGTCTATTAATGCCCCTGGAGCGAAACGTCTATACTCGCTGTTTACATGGTACAACTGATGAAAGGACGCCACTCTATTATGGCTCACCCACATTTATTAGCGGAAAGAATTTCCCGTCTGAGCAGTGCTTTGGAAAAGGGACTTTATGAACGCAGCCATGCCGTACGCTTGTGTCTGTTGGCCGCGTTGAGCGGAGAGAGCGTTTTTTTACTCGGCCCCCCTGGTATTGCCAAAAGCCTGATTGCCCGTCGACTCAAATATGCTTTTCAGCACGCCAGAGCCTTTGAATATCTGATGACCCGTTTTTCCACGCCCGAAGAAGTCTTTGGCCCACTCTCCATTCAGGCCTTAAAAGATGAAGGGCGCTATGAGCGATTAACCGCCGGATATCTGCCCGAAGCTGAAATCGTCTTTCTGGACGAAATATGGAAAGCCGGTCCGGCAATCCTCAATACATTGCTGACGGCCATCAACGAACGTCATTTTCGCAACGGCGCGTACGAAGAAAAAATCCCCATGCGCCTGCTGGTGGCAGCATCAAACGAACTGCCGGAAGCAGACAGCAGTCTTGAAGCGCTATATGACCGTATGCTGATCCGCCTGTGGCTGGATAAAGTGCAGGACAAAGCCAATTTCCGCTCAATGCTGATAAGCCAGCTGGATGAAAGCGAAAACCCCGTTCCGGCCACGCTACAGGTCACCGATGACGAATATAACCAATGGCAAAAAACCATTGGCACTATTTCGTTGCCCGATCACGTATTTGAACTGATTTTTACCCTGCGCCAACAGCTTGATGCGCTGCCAAATGCGCCCTATGTCTCGGACCGACGCTGGAAAAAAGCCATTCGCCTGTTACAGGCCAGTGCCTTCTTCAGCGGCCGCGAAGCCGTCGCGCCTATCGACCTGATTCTGCTGAAGGATTGCCTGTGGTACGACGTACAAAGCCTGAATCTGATGCAGCAACAGTTGGAAATATTGATGACCAGTCACGCCTGGCAGCAGCAGGCGATGCTGACTCGACTGGGGGGCATCACTCAACGCCGTATTCAGATACAACAACAGCAAAGTGACCAAACCGCGTTCACCGTTGTGCGTCTGGGGGGCATGTTCAGCCGTCGTCCGCATTACGATTTGCCGCCAGACGTCAGTGCCACCACCCTGACACTGCTTCTGCAAAAACCGTTGAAGCTGCACGATATGGAAGTGATCCATATTACGTTTGATCGTGGCGCCCTGGAGCTATGGCTTTCGAAAGGCGGGGAGATCCGGGGCAAACTTAATGGGATCGGTTTTGCCCAAACGCTGAATATGGAAGTCGACAGCTCCCAGCATTTGGTTGTTCGCGATGTCAGCTTGCAGGGCACTCGCCTGGCACTTCCAGGTTTATCCGAAGACAATATGCCCAGCGAAATCAAACAACAGCTGGAAGCGCTGGACAATGACTGGCACCAGCAGCACAACCTGTTTAGCGAACAACAAAAATGTCTCTTTATCCATAGCGACTGGTTAGGTCGTATCGAAGCCAGTCTGCAGGATGTAGGCACTCAAATTCGTCAGGCACTGCAATGCTAACCCTTGATATGCTCAATATCATGCTGGCTGTCAGCGAAGAGTGGATCATCGAAGAGATGATCCTCGCGCTGCTTGCATCGCCAAAACTGGCGGTATTTTTTGAACGATACCCCCGGTTAAAAAATGCGATTACTGATGATTTGCCGCGCTGGCGCGAAGCGCTACGCAGCCGAATTAAGGAAACGCTTGTTCCCCCTGAATTGACGGAAGAGGTGATGAGCTATCAGCAAAGCCAGCTTCTCTCTACACCGCAATTTATTGTACAGCTCCCGCAAATATTAGCGCTGCTGCACCGGTTACACTCGCCCTACGCCGGACAGGCGCAACAGCTGGTGGACAGCAATAGCGTCTTTACCCCCTCTTTGCACACCCTTTTTCTACAACGCTGGCGTTTGAGCCTCGTGGTTCAGGCCACCAGCCTAAACCAGCAGATGCTGGAGGAAGAACGCGAACAATTGCTGAGTGAAGTCCAGGAACGCTTGACGCTGAGTGGACAACTGGAACCAGTACTGGCGGAAAACGACACCGCAGCGGGTCGCCTGTGGGACATGAGCGCAGGTCAGCTCAAACGCGGGGATTATCAGTTAATTGTTAAGTACGGCGATTTTCTGACTGAACAGCCCGAGCTCAAAAAACTGGCGGAACAATTAGGCCGATCGCGGGAAGCCAAATCCGTGCCGCGCAAAGATGCGCCGATGGAAACGTTCCGCACACTGGTTCGCGAACCCGCCACGGTGCCAGAGCAGGTGGACGGCATACAGCAAAGCGACGACATCCTGCGCTTACTCCCGCCAGAACTGGCAACGCTCGGCATCACCGAACTGGAATATGAGTTCTACCGGCGACTGGTGGAAAAACAGTTGCTCACCTATCGACTGCACGGTGAAGCATGGCGCGAGAAAATCACTGAACGTCCGGTGGTGCATCAGGATTTCGACGAACAACCCCGCGGCCCGTTTATCGTCTGTGTAGATACCTCCGGTTCAATGGGCGGGTTTAATGAGCAGTGCGCCAAGGCATTCTGTCTGGCGCTAATGCGTATTGCGCTCGCCGATAACCGTCGCTGCTTCATCATGTTGTTTTCCACCGAAGTGGTGCGCTACGAGTTGTCTGGCCGGGAAGGCATTGAGCAGGCTATTCGTTTTTTGAGCCAGAGTTTTCGTGGCGGTACGGATATTGCCAGTTGTTTTCGCGCCATTATTGAGCGCATGCAAGGCAGGGAATGGTTTGACGCAGATGCGGTGGTGATTTCCGATTTCATCGCTCAGCGGCTGCCAGACGATGTAGTGAGTAAAGTGGGAGAGTTACAACGGGTGCATCAACATCGCTTTCATGCGGTGGCGATGTCAGAACATGGAAAGCCCGGTATCATGCGTATTTTCGATCATATCTGGCGCTTTGATACCGGGATGCGTAGCCGCCTGCTGCGACGCTGGCGGCGTTAAATTCTTAGAGCAGAGAAGAGACGCTTTCACGCACCTGCGCTGGCCATACGCCGCATTGTACCTGACCAATGTGCGGCAGTTGCAGCAGTAGCATAGTCAGGCGTGACTGACCGATACCACCGCCGATCGTTTGCGGCATCTCGCCACGCAGCAGCGCCTGGTGCCACTCCAGACTCAATCGGTCTTCGTCACCGGTCAGCGCCAACTGATGTTTCAGCGCATCGGCGTCGACACGAATCCCCATCGAAGAAAGTTCAAACGCATCTTCCAGTACCGGGTTCCAGACCAGGATATCGCCGTTCAGACCGGCATAGCCCAGTTCGGAGGCGGAACTCCAGTCATCATAATCCGGCGCACGAACGTCATGACGGTGTCCGTCGCTCAGTTTACCGCCGATCCCCACCAGGAAAACGGCACCCAACTCTTTAGCGATTGCACGTTCACGGCCTTTCGCATCCAGATCAGGATAACGGGAAAGCAGATCCTGGCTATGAACAAAGTGGATCTGATCCGGCAGGAACGGTGCCAGGCCAAATTCTTTGCTTACTGCAGCTTCAGTGGCTTTAATTCCTGCCCAGATCGCCTCTACTGTGCTTTTCAGGGTAGAAAATTGGCGCTCACCGTCGCCCATTACGCGTTCCCAGTCCCACTGATCAACGTAGACCGAATGGAGCGGAGAAAGACGGTCTTCATCGGGGCGAAGGGCTTTCATGTGCGTGTACAGCCCTTCGCCCGCGCTGAAGTCGTGTTGTCCCAGAGTTTGCCGTTTCCACTTTGCCAGAGAATGCACCACTTCGAACTGGGCATCTGGCAATGCTTTCACTTTTACCTGTACCGCTTTTTCACAGCCCGACAAGTTATCTTGCGTGCCATCCCCAACACGGCTGAGGATCGGTGCCTGAACTTCAATCAGACCCAGACGCTCCTCCAGTTGACGAGAAAAGTGAGATTTCACGAAGCTAATTTGACGTTGTTTGGCAATGTAAGCGGTTTTCATTATTTATACTCCTGCGTCCTGTTGGTTATGATTAAGCAACAGAATGCAGGTGATTTTCAATAATCATCAAACAAAAAGGCCGCTTAGGTTTTGATTCATTAATATAAGAGGCTAAAATAGAGTGAATCTCTAATCTATATAAGAAAAACCAATGGAAAATTATCAGATCGACAATCTGGACCGCGGCATCCTTGAGGCATTAATGGCAAATGCGCGTACGGCATACGCGGAACTGGCCAAACAATTTGGCGTCAGCCCTGGCACCATTCACGTTCGCGTAGAAAAAATGAAACAAGCGGGGATCATTACCGGAGCGCGTATTGACGTCAGCCCGAAACAGCTGGGATACGACGTCTGCTGTTTTATCGGCATTATTTTAAAAAGCGCGAAAGACTATCCTTCGGCATTAGCCAAACTGGAAAGTCTGGATGAAGTGACGGAGGCGTATTACACCACCGGTCACTACAGTATCTTTATTAAGGTCATGTGCCGCTCGATCGACGCGCTGCAGCAGGTACTTATCAACAAGATCCAAACAATTGATGAAATTCAGTCCACTGAAACGCTGATCTCTTTGCAGAACCCGATCATGCGGACTATCCGCCCATGATCATTTTTTTAAATCCCCTGCTTTTCCACAGGTAGATCCCAGCTCGCTCACAGCGTACAATAGCCCATCTTTATCAGGATGGGCTCGTATGGCGGACATAACTCTTATTAGCGGCAGCACCCTTGGCGGTGCCGAATACGTTGCAGAACATCTGGCTGAAAAGCTGGAAGATGCGGGTTTTTCAACAGAAACCCTACACGGTCCGCTGGTAGAGGATCTCCCCACTTCAGGGATCTGGCTGGTAATAAGCTCTACGCACGGCGCGGGAGACATTCCAGACAACCTTCTTCCTTTCTATGAAGATCTCCAGTCTCAAAAAACCGATCTGTCCCAGGTGCGTTTCGGCGCCATTGGCATTGGTAGTCGCGAATACGACACCTTCTGTGGTGCTATCGATAAAATAGAGGCAGAACTGAAGCGTTCCGGAGCAAAACAGATAGGCGAGACACTCAAGATCAACATCCTTGAACACGATATTCCGGAAGATCCGGCAGAGGTTTGGCTGGGATCCTGGATTAATTTACTCAAAATAGTGTAAAGATCGTGCGATCAACTGTGGGTAAGTCTGGTGAAAAGCTTGGATCAACCCGTAGTTATCCAAAGAATAACTCTTGTTCAGTTTTTGAGTTGTGTATAACCCTTCATTCTGATCCCAGCTTATACGGACCAGGATCACCGATCATTCACAGCTAATGATCCTCTGCAATGTGTTGATCTTAATGACCGGATCCTGGTTATCCACAGATACTGGCGATCCTAATAAGAGATCACAATAAAACAGATCTCTAAATAAAAAGATCTTCTTTTTAATACCCAGGATCCCGGGGTCTTTCTCAAGCCGACAAAGTTGAGTAGAATCCACGGCCCGGGCTTCAATCCATTTTCACACCGCCGTAATGCGAGGCAATTACCATGTTTTATCCGGATCCTTTTGACGTCATCATCATTGGCGGGGGTCATGCAGGCACTGAGGCCGCTATGGCCGCAGCGCGTATGGGTCAACAAACCCTGCTTTTGACACACAATATCGACACGTTGGGGCAAATGAGTTGCAACCCCGCTATTGGCGGTATTGGGAAGGGACATCTGGTAAAAGAGGTGGATGCGCTCGGTGGGCTGATGGCCAAAGCAATCGACCATGCTGGCATTCAGTTTAGGATACTAAACGCAAGCAAAGGTCCAGCCGTTCGTGCAACCCGGGCACAGGCGGATCGTGTGCTCTATCGTCAGGCGGTACGCACCGCACTGGAGAACCAACCGAACCTGATGATCTTCCAGCAGGCGGTTGAAGATCTGATTGTCGAAAACGATCGTGTTGTTGGCGCAGTGACTCAAATGGGTCTGAAATTCCGCGCGAAAGCCGTCGTACTGACTGTCGGAACCTTTCTGGATGGCAAAATTCATATCGGGCTGGACAACTACAGCGGTGGCCGTGCTGGCGATCCGCCGTCGATCCCGCTCTCCCGACGTCTGCGTGAATTACCTTTGCGTGTGAGCCGTCTGAAAACCGGTACACCGCCACGTATCGATGCGCGCACTATCGATTTCAGCGTGTTGGGTCAGCAAAATAGCGACAATCCGCTGCCGGTCTTCTCATTCCTGGGCAACGCGTCTCAGCATCCACGTCAGATGCCGTGCTACGTCACCCACACCAATGAGAAAACCCATGACGTGATCCGTAATAACCTCGATCGTAGCCCGATGTATGCCGGTGTGATCGAAGGGATCGGCCCACGTTACTGCCCATCGATCGAAGACAAAGTGATGCGCTTTGCCGACAGAAACCAGCACCAGATCTTCCTGGAGCCGGAAGGGCTGACGTCTAACGAAATTTACCCGAACGGTATTTCCACCAGCCTGCCCTTCGATGTACAGATGCAGATCGTCCGCTCCATGCAGGGGATGGAAAACGCGAAGATCGTTCGCCCGGGTTATGCTATCGAGTATGACTTCTTCGATCCGCGTGACCTGAAACCAACGCTGGAAAGCAAATTTATCCACGGTCTGTTCTTCGCCGGGCAAATCAACGGTACGACTGGTTACGAAGAAGCTGCCGCGCAGGGTCTGCTGGCCGGTCTGAATGCTGCCCGTCTGTCTGCGGACAAAGAAGGCTGGGCGCCAGCGCGTTCCCAGGCGTATCTGGGGGTATTGGTGGACGATCTGTGCACCCTGGGTACCAAAGAACCGTATCGCATGTTTACCTCCCGCGCGGAATACCGTTTGATGCTGCGTGAAGATAACGCCGATCTCCGCCTGACCGAAATGGGCCGCGAACTGGGCCTGGTGGATGATGAGCGCTGGGCTCGTTTCAATGAGAAGCTGGAAAACATTGAGCGTGAACGTCAGCGTCTGAAATCAACCTGGGTGGCCCCTTCCTCCGAATCTGCGGGCGAAGTGAATGCTCACCTAAGCGCGCCGCTCTCGCGTGAAGCGAGTGGTGAAGATCTGCTGCGCCGCCCTGAAATGACCTATGAACAACTGACCGCGCTGACGCCGTTTGCTCCATCTCTGGACGATGTTCAGGCAGCTGAGCAGGTTGAGATTCAGGTGAAGTACGAAGGGTACATCGCCCGTCAGCAGGATGAGATCGAAAAACAGCAGCGCAACGAAAATACCATTCTGCCCGCGACGCTGGATTACCGTCAGGTTTCGGGTTTGTCGAATGAAGTTATCGCCAAGTTGAACGATCATAAACCGGTCTCAATTGGCCAGGCATCGCGCATCTCCGGCGTTACGCCTGCGGCGATTTCTATTCTGCTGGTCTGGTTGAAAAAACAAGGCATGTTGCGCCGTAGTGCGTAAATGCGCAGCTTTGGCGGGTGACGCTTCGCTTACCCGCTCTACAGGTTCGTAAGGCCCGGTACGCGCTAGCGCCACCGGGCAAATTTTATAGACAGGTAATCACCGTGCTCAACAAACTCTCTCGTCTGCTGGATCAAGCAGGTATTTCGCTCACCGATCACCAGAAAAATCAGTTGGTCGCGTATGTTGATATGCTGAACAAGTGGAACAAGGCCTATAACCTGACCTCTGTCAGAGATCCCGGTGAGATGCTGGTCCGCCATATTCTGGACAGTATTGTTGTCGCACCGCATCTGCAAGGGCAACGTTTTATCGATGTTGGTACAGGACCGGGTTTGCCGGGAATTCCTTTGTCGATTGTACGCCCTGAGTCGCATTTCACCCTGCTGGACAGTTTGGGCAAGCGCGTGCGTTTTCTGCGCCAGGTTCAACATGAGCTTAAACTGGATAACATCACGCCCGTTCAGAGCAGGGTTGAGGAGTTTCCTTCCGAGCCGCCGTTTGATGGTGTGATCAGCCGTGCGTTCGCCTCACTCAATGATATGGTCAGTTGGTGTCATCATCTGCCGGGTGAGAATGGTCGCTTTTACGCGCTGAAAGGACTGTTACCAGAGGATGAAATTGCCTCGTTGCCTGCTGAATTTAGTGTGGAATCGGTCGTTAAACTGCGGGTTCCACAACTGGAAGGTGAACGTCACCTGGTCGTCGTTAAGGCAAACAAAATTTAATATTTGTCAAAAAAAATAGAAAAAAAACGGGACCTCACGTGTTAAAAATCGTGGGGTATCGTGCCGTTATAACTGGTTACACTTAACGACAGCGTCACTATTTGTTTTCATTTCGACAAAGACCCTTTTTTTGTTAATGACAAAAGTAGTCAACATTGAAAATATCAGTCTGCTAAAAATCGGGTTTGCAAATCACTCTTTGATGTTAAATATTTATTATGAATGTCAATGGTGTGTTTTTATGTTGTAGTTCGATGTTTTTAAAATGGTGAGTGACTTTACTCTTAAATATCAAAAAGTTGAAAAGGCACCATTTGCCAAGTAAATAAATACTGCCAGGGCGAATATGCTCAATATGTGATCTGAAGCACGCTTTATCGCCAGTGTTTTCGCGCTATTTGCAGTTTTGCACGATCGTTCACACTTTGACTAAAAGTTAAAAATGCGGGGCAGAGAGAAATATTTAAACATTTATTCACCTTTTAGCTACTTATTGTTTGAAATCACGAGGACGCACCGTATAATTTGACCGCTTTTTGATGCTTGACTCCAGGTCTTAAAGAACGTTTTATACGACACGCGGCATACCTCGATGGTAGCAGGAGTAAAAACGTGATGTCTGTGTCGCTCTTGAGTCGAAACGTTGCTCGTAAGCTTCTGTTCATTCAGCTACTGGCTGTAATGGCAAGTGGATTGCTGTTTAGCTTCAAAGACCCCTTCTGGGGCATCTCCGCGATATGTGGAGGGATGGCAGTGTTTCTGCCTAATATGTTGTTTATGATATTTGCCTGGCGTCACCAGGCGCAGATTCCAGCAAAAGGCCGTGTGGCCTGGTCGTTCGCCTTCGGCGAAGCGTTTAAGGTGTTAGCGATGCTGGTTTTACTGGTGGTGGCGTTGGCGGTTTTGAAGGCGGTGTTTTTACCGCTGATCGTTACGTGGGTTTTGGTGCTGGTGGTTCAGATACTGGCGCCGGCTGTAATTAACAACAAAGGGTAAAAGGCATCATGGCTTCTGAAAATATGACGCCGCAGGATTACATAGGACACCATCTGAATAACCTTCAGTTGGACCTGCGTACATTCTCGCTGGTGGATCCGCATAACCCCCCAGCCACCTTCTGGACGCTCAATATTGACTCCATTTTCTTCTCGGTGGTGCTGGGTCTGTTGTTCCTGCTTATGTTCCGTAGTGTTGCGAAAAAGGCAACCAGCGGCGTACCAGGTAAATTTCAGACCGCGATTGAGCTGGTGATCGGCTTTGTGCATGGTAGCGTGAAAGACATGTACCATGGTAAAAGCAAGCTGATCGCACCGCTGGCCCTGACGATCTTCGTCTGGGTGTTCCTGATGAACATGATGGATTTACTGCCTATCGACCTGCTGCCGTACATCGGTGAGCATGTTCTCGGCTTGCCTGCACTGCGTGTGGTTCCGTCTGCTGACGTGAACATCACCCTGTCTATGGCTCTGGGCGTATTTATCCTCATTCTGTTCTACAGCATCAAAATGAAAGGCCTCGGCGGCTTCGCGAAAGAGCTGACGCTGCAGCCGTTCAATCACTGGGCGTTCATCCCTGTCAACTTAATCCTTGAAGGGGTAAGCCTGCTGTCCAAACCGATTTCTCTCGGTCTGCGACTGTTCGGCAACATGTATGCCGGTGAGCTGATTTTCATTCTGATTGCTGGCCTGTTGCCGTGGTGGTCACAGTGGATCCTGAATGTGCCCTGGGCCATTTTCCACATACTGATTATTACGTTGCAAGCCTTCATCTTCATGGTTCTGACGATTGTCTATCTGTCGATGGCGTCTGAAGAGCATTAATTTACCAACACTACTACGTTTTAACTGAAACAAACTGGAGACTGTCATGGAAAACCTGAATATGGATCTGCTGTACATCGCTGCCGCTGTGATGATGGGTCTGGCGGCGATCGGTGCTGCGATCGGTATCGGCATCCTCGGGGGTAAATTCCTGGAAGGCGCAGCGCGTCAGCCTGATCTGATTCCTCTGCTGCGTACTCAGTTCTTTATCGTTATGGGTCTGGTGGATGCTATCCCGATGATCGCTGTAGGTCTGGGTCTGTACGTGATGTTCGCTGTCGCGTAGTAAGCGTTGCTTGAATTAAGAGCAATATCAGAACGTTAACTAGATAGAGGCATTGTGCTGTGAATCTTAACGCAACAATCCTCGGCCAGGCCATCGCGTTTGTCCTGTTCGTTCTGTTCTGCATGAAGTACGTATGGCCGCCGTTAATGGCTGCCATCGAAAAACGTCAAAAAGAAATTGCTGACGGTCTTGCTTCCGCAGAACGAGCACATAAGGACCTTGACCTTGCAAAGGCCAGCGCGACCGACCAGCTGAAAAAAGCGAAGGCGGAAGCTCAGGTTATCATTGAGCAGGCGAACAAACGCCGCTCTCAGATCCTGGACGAAGCCAAAACTGAAGCAGAGCAGGAACGTACTAAAATCGTGGCGCAGGCGCAGGCGGAAATTGAAGCCGAGCGTAAACGTGCCCGTGAAGAGCTGCGTAAGCAAGTTGCTATCCTGGCTGTTGCTGGCGCCGAGAAGATCATCGAACGTTCCGTGGATGAAGCTGCTAACAGCGACATCGTGGATAAACTTGTCGCTGAACTGTAAGGAGGGAGGGGCTGATGTCTGAATTTATCACGGTAGCTCGCCCCTACGCCAAAGCAGCTTTTGACTTTGCCGTCGAACACCAAAGTGTAGAACGTTGGCAGGACATGCTGGCGTTTGCAGCCGAGGTAACCAAGAACGAACAAATGGCAGAGCTTCTCTCTGGCGCGCTGGCGCCGGAAACGCTCGCTGAGTCGTTTATCGCAGTCTGCGGTGAGCAGTTGGACGAAAACGGCCAAAACCTGATTAAGGTGATGGCTGAAAATAATCGTCTGAACGCGCTCCCGGATGTTCTGGAGCAGTATATTCAACTGCGTGCAGCCAGTGAGTCTACCTCTGAGGTAGAAGTCACTTCTGCGACCACGCTGAGTGAAGCACAGCTTGCGAAGATCAGCGCTGCGATGGAAAAACGTCTGTCACGCAAAGTTAAGCTGAATTGCAAAATCGATAAGTCTGTAATGGCAGGCGTTATCATCCGTGCGGGTGATATGGTCATTGACGGTAGCGTACGCGGCCGTCTTGAACGCCTTGCAGACGTCTTGCAGTCTTAAGGGGACTGGAGCATGCAACTGAATTCCACCGAAATCAGCGAACTGATCAAGCAGCGCATTGCTCAGTTCAGTGTTGTGAGCGAAGCTCACAACGAAGGTACTATTGTTTCTGTAAGTGACGGTGTTATCCGCATCCACGGCCTTGCCGATTGTATGCAGGGTGAGATGATATCCCTGCCGGGTAACCGTTACGCTATCGCACTGAACCTGGAGCGCGACTCCGTAGGTGCTGTTGTGATGGGTCCGTACGCTGACCTTGCCGAAGGCATGAAAGTTAAGTGTACAGGTCGTATTCTGGAAGTTCCGGTTGGCCGTGGCCTGCTGGGTCGTGTGGTGAACACTCTGGGTTCCCCTATCGACGGTAAAGGTCCTGTTGATAACGATGGCTTCTCGCCAATCGAAGTTATCGCACCGGGCGTAATCGAACGTCAATCCGTCGATCAGCCGGTCCAGACCGGTTATAAATCCGTTGATGCCATGATCCCAATCGGTCGTGGTCAGCGTGAATTGATCATCGGTGACCGTCAGACCGGTAAAACCGCGATGGCAGTCGATGCGATCATCAACCAGCGCGATTCCGGCATCAAGTGTGTGTACGTAGCTATCGGCCAGAAAGCGTCCACCATTTCTAACGTGGTGCGTAAACTGGAAGAGCATAATGCTCTGTCCAACACCATCGTTGTTGTGGCGACCGCGTCTGAATCCGCTGCTCTGCAATACCTGGCGCCATATGCTGGTTGCGCAATGGGCGAATACTTCCGTGACCGCGGCGAAGATGCACTGATCGTTTACGATGACCTGTCCAAACAGGCTGTTGCTTATCGTCAGGTTTCCCTGTTGCTCCGTCGTCCGCCAGGACGTGAAGCATTCCCGGGCGACGTATTTTACCTCCACTCCCGTCTGCTGGAGCGCGCATCCCGCGTTAACGCGGAATACGTTGAGAAATTCACCAACGGTGAAGTTAAAGGTAAAACCGGCTCCCTGACCGCTCTGCCGATTATCGAAACCCAGGCGGGTGACGTTTCTGCGTTCGTTCCGACCAACGTAATTTCCATTACCGATGGTCAGATCTTCCTGGAAACTAACCTGTTTAACTCCGGTATTCGTCCGGCGGTTAACCCGGGTATCTCCGTATCTCGTGTAGGTGGCGCAGCGCAGACCAAGATCATCAAGAAACTGTCCGGTGGTATTCGTACCGCACTGGCACAGTATCGTGAACTGGCTGCGTTCTCTCAGTTCGCTTCCGACCTGGATGACGCTACGCGTAAGCAGCTGAGCCACGGTCAGAAAGTAACTGAACTGCTGAAGCAGAAACAGTATGCCCCAATGTCTGTTGCACAACAGGGTGTGGTGCTGTTTGCGGCTGAACGCGGTTACCTCGAAGATGTGGAACTGGCGAAAATCGGTAGTTTCGAAGCTGCTCTGCTGGCTTACGTCGACCGTGACCACGCTCCGCTGATGCAAGAGATTAACCAGTCCGGTGGCTATAACGATGAAATCGAAGGCAAGCTGAAAGCTATCCTCGATTCCTTCAAAGCAACCCAGTCCTGGTAACGTCTGGCGGTCTGTCTTAGGGCAGACCGCAAGGCATTGAGGAGAAGCTCATGGCCGGCGCAAAAGAGATACGTAGTAAGATCGCAAGCGTCCAGAACACGCAGAAGATCACTAAAGCGATGGAGATGGTCGCCGCTTCCAAAATGCGTAAATCGCAGGAGCGCATGGCGGCCAGCCGTCCTTATGCAGAGACCATGCGCAAAGTGATTGGTCACCTTGCGAACGGTAATCTGGAATATAAGCACCCTTACCTGGAAGAACGCGACGTTAAACGTGTGGGCTACCTGGTGGTGTCGACCGATCGTGGTCTGTGTGGCGGCTTGAACACTAACCTGTTCAAAAAACTGCTGGCAGATATGAAAGCATGGTCCGAAAAAGGCGTTCAGTGCGAACTCGCAATGATCGGCTCTAAGGGCGTGTCTTTCTTTAGCTCCGTTGGCGGTAATGTGGTTGCTCAGGTAACCGGTATGGGGGATAACCCTTCCCTGTCCGAACTGATCGGTCCGGTTAAAGTGATGCTGCAGGCCTATGATGAAGGCCGTCTGGACAGACTGTACGTTGTCAGCAACAAATTTATTAACACCATGTCTCAGGTGCCTACTCTCACTCAACTGCTGCCATTACCGGCATCGGAAGATGAAGAGTTAAAACAAAAAGCCTGGGATTACCTGTATGAACCCGACCCGAAACCGCTGCTGGATACCCTGCTGCGTCGTTACGTTGAATCTCAGGTTTATCAGGGTGTGGTAGAAAACCTGGCCAGCGAGCAGGCCGCACGTATGGTGGCGATGAAAGCCGCGACCGACAATGGCGGCAGCCTGATTAAAGAGCTGCAGTTGGTATACAACAAAGCTCGTCAGGCCAGCATTACTCAGGAACTCACCGAGATCGTCGGTGGTGCATCCGCGGTATAACCAGGTTAATTCGTAGAGGATTCAAGATGGCTACTGGAAAAATTGTCCAGGTAATCGGCGCCGTGGTTGACGTCGAATTCCCTCAGGATGCCGTACCGCGCGTGTACGATGCTCTTGAGGTTATGAATGGTAATGAGAGCCTGGTGCTGGAAGTTCAGCAGCAGCTCGGTGGTGGTATCGTACGTACTATCGCCATGGGTTCTTCCGACGGTCTGCGTCGTGGTCTGGAAGTTAAAGACCTCGAACACCCGATCGAAGTCCCGGTAGGTAAAGCAACCCTGGGTCGTATCATGAACGTCCTGGGTCAGCCGATCGACATGAAAGGCGACATCGGCGAAGAAGAACGTTGGGCGATTCACCGTGCAGCACCTTCTTATGAAGAGCTGTCCAGCTCTCAGGAATTGCTGGAAACCGGTATCAAAGTAATGGACCTTATCTGCCCGTTTGCGAAAGGCGGTAAAGTTGGTCTGTTCGGTGGTGCGGGTGTAGGTAAAACCGTAAACATGATGGAGCTGATCCGTAACATCGCGATCGAGCACTCCGGTTATTCCGTGTTTGCAGGCGTAGGTGAACGTACTCGTGAGGGTAACGACTTCTACCACGAAATGACCGACTCTAACGTTCTGGATAAAGTATCCCTGGTTTATGGCCAGATGAACGAGCCACCGGGAAACCGTCTGCGCGTTGCGCTGACCGGCCTGACCATGGCTGAGAAGTTCCGTGACGAAGGTCGTGACGTTCTGCTGTTCGTTGATAACATCTATCGTTATACCCTGGCCGGTACTGAAGTATCCGCACTGCTGGGCCGTATGCCTTCAGCGGTAGGTTATCAGCCGACCCTGGCGGAAGAGATGGGTGTTCTGCAGGAACGTATCACCTCCACCAAAACCGGTTCTATCACTTCCGTTCAGGCGGTATACGTACCTGCGGATGACTTGACTGACCCGTCACCAGCCACCACCTTTGCTCACTTAGATGCAACCGTGGTACTGAGCCGTCAGATCGCGTCTCTCGGTATCTACCCGGCCGTTGACCCGCTGGACTCCACCAGCCGTCAGCTGGATCCGCTGGTCGTTGGTCAGGAACACTACGACACCGCGCGTGGCGTTCAGTCCATCCTGCAGCGTTACCAGGAACTGAAAGACATCATCGCGATCCTGGGTATGGACGAACTGTCCGAAGAAGACAAACTGGTGGTAGCACGTGCGCGTAAAATTCAGCGCTTCCTGTCCCAGCCATTCTTCGTTGCTGAAGTCTTTACCGGTTCTCCAGGTAAATTCGTATCGCTGAAAGATACTATCCGTGGCTTTAAAGGCATCATGGATGGCGAATACGATCACCTGCCAGAGCAGGCGTTCTATATGGTTGGCACCATCGAAGAAGCTGTCGAGAAAGCCAAAAAACTTTAACGCCTTAATCGGAGGGTGATATGGCAATGACTTACCACCTGGACGTCGTCAGCGCAGAGCAACAAATGTTCTCTGGTCTGGTCGAAAAAATCCAGGTAACGGGTAGTGAAGGTGAACTGGGTATTTACCCGGGCCACGCCCCGCTGCTCACCGCCATTAAGCCTGGTATGATCCGCATCGTTAAACAGTTCGGTCATGAAGAGTTTATCTACCTGTCCGGCGGCATTCTTGAAGTGCAGCCTGGCAACGTGACCGTACTGGCTGATACCGCGATTCGCGGACAGGATCTCGATGAAGCGAGAGCCCTGGAAGCGAAACGTAAGGCTGAAGAGCACATTAAGAGCTCTCATGGTGACGTGGATTACGCTCAGGCATCTGCGGAACTGGCCAAAGCGATCGCGAAACTGCGCGTTATCGAGTTGACCAAAAAAGCGATGTAACACCGGCTTGAAAGCATAAAAACCAGTCTGAATTCAGGCTGGTTTTTTTTTGCCTTTTCTTCGGTTTCCCGCTTTTTAAGCCCTTTCTTATCCTTTATTCATGGATCAAAAAAAGAGCAAAAACATTAGCCTAAAGACTTAATGAGAGGTATGTCTTACTTTTCAGAAGACAAAAGGCGCGACGATGGACGAAAATGTCTCATTATCTTGTGGGGAAAGTCCCCTGATGAGCATTTTATCTACACCCCATTTCACGGCGAAAAAAATGTAGTATTTTCAATGTGAAACGGTATAAATTCGTTCTCTTATCACAGTCAGGATGCGTATGTTGAACAGTGCTATGAGCGTAGTGATCCTTGCCGCAGGTAAAGGCACACGCATGTATTCCGATCTTCCTAAAGTGCTACATACTCTCGCGGGAAAAGCGATGGTTCAGCATGTCATTGATGCAGCTAATGAAGTTGGCGCATCTCACGTTCATCTGGTCTATGGCCACGGTGGCGATCTGCTTAAGCAGACACTGAAAGAAGACAACCTGAATTGGGTTCTGCAGGCCGAGCAGTTGGGTACAGGTCATGCGATGCAGCAGGCTGCGCCATTCTTTGGCGACGACGAAGACATTTTAATGCTCTATGGCGACGTACCGCTGATTTCGATCGACACATTGCAGCGTCTGCGTGATGCAAAACCGCAGGGCGGCATTGGTTTGCTGACGGTGAAGCTGGATGATCCAAGCGGCTATGGTCGTATTACGCGTGAGAACGGTAAGGTCACCGGCATTGTTGAGCACAAAGATGCAAGCGACGAGCAACGTCAGATCCAGGAAATTAATACTGGCATCCTGATTGCCAACGGCGCAGATATGAAACGTTGGCTGTCAAAACTGACCAATAACAATGCTCAGGGCGAGTATTACATCACCGACATTATTGCGCTGGCATATCAGGAAGGTCGCGAAATCGCGGCCGTTCACCCTGACAGACTCAGTGAAGTGGAAGGTGTGAACAACCGCCTGCAACTCTCTCGTCTGGAACGCGTTTACCAGTCTGAGCAGGCTGAAAAGCTGCTGCTGGCGGGCGTTATGCTGCGTGACCCTTCGCGTTTTGATCTGCGCGGTACGTTAACGCACGGGCGAGATGTCGAAATTGATACTAACGTTATCATCGAAGGCAACGTTACGCTCGGTCATCGTGTGAAGATTGGCGCGGGCTGCGTTATCAAAAACAGTGTGATTGGCGATGATTGTGAAATCAGCCCATACAGCGTAGTGGAAGATGCACATCTGGCAACGGCGTGTACAATTGGCCCGTTCGCGCGTCTGCGCCCTGGTGCCGAACTGCTGGAAGGCGCACACGTCGGTAACTTTGTCGAGATGAAAAAAGCGCGTCTGGGTAAAGGCTCGAAAGCCGGTCATCTGAGTTACCTGGGGGATGCTGAAATTGGCGACAACGTGAACATTGGTGCAGGAACGATCACCTGTAACTACGATGGCGCGAACAAGTTTAAAACCATTATTGGCGATGATGTGTTTGTCGGCTCTGATACCCAACTGGTGGCGCCAGTGACGGTGGGTAACGGTGTGACAATCGCGGCGGGTACCACCGTTACCCGTGACGTTGCTGATAACGAACTGGTGATAAGCCGTGTACCGCAGGTCCATAAGCAGGGCTGGAAGCGTCCGGTGAAGAAGAAGTAAATTCAATTTTTGTAGGCCGGACAACGCGTTTACGCTGCCTTCCGGCAAACAGGGATGAGGGGATAACATAATCCCCCGCCCAAAAAGCAGTACTTATAAAAATAACCCCACTCTCTACAAGGCTCGGGGCGCCCGAAAATACGGGCATACAGGTTGACCGACAACGACTGGCATATCGCCAAAATCGGAATTAAAAACTATGTGTGGAATTGTTGGCGCTATCGCGCAACGTGATGTAGCAGAAATCCTTCTCGAAGGTTTACGTCGTCTGGAATACCGCGGCTATGACTCTGCGGGCATGGCTGTGGTCGACAACGAAGGGCACATGACCCGTCTGCGTCGCCTCGGTAAAGTTCAGATGCTGGCACAGGCAGCGGAAGAACACCCGTTGCACGGCGGTACAGGTATTGCTCATACCCGTTGGGCAACCCACGGCGAACCTTCAGAAGCGAATGCGCATCCGCATGTTTCTGAGCACATTGTGGTGGTGCATAACGGCATCATCGAAAACCATGAACCGCTGCGCGAAGAACTGAAAGCGCGTGGTTATACGTTTGTTTCTGAAACTGACACCGAAGTGATTGCTCACCTGGTGCATTGGGAACTGGAACAAGGCGGCACTCTGCGTGAAGCAGTGCTGCGTACTATCCCACAACTGCGCGGCGCGTACGGTACGGTGATCATGGATACCCGTAAACCGGATACTCTGCTGGCGGCGCGCTCTGGTAGCCCGCTGGTGATTGGTCTGGGTATGGGTGAGAACTTTATCGCTTCCGATCAACTGGCGCTGCTGCCAGTCACCCGTCGCTTCATCTTCCTGGAAGAAGGTGATATTGCGGAAGTGACCCGTCGTTCCGTCTCTATTTTCGATAAAACGGGCGCGGAAGTGAAACGTCAGGATATCGAATCCAATCTGAAATACGACGCTGGTGATAAAGGTATTTATCGCCACTACATGCAGAAAGAGATCTACGAACAGCCTAACGCTATCAAAAACACCCTGACCGGACGTATTACTCACGGTGAAGTGGATCTGAGCGAGCTGGGTCCGAAGGCGAACGAACTGCTGGCTCAGGTTGAGCACATTCAGATTATCGCCTGCGGTACTTCCTACAACTCCGGTATGGTATCCCGCTATTGGTTTGAATCTCTGGCAGGGATCCCGTGTGACGTGGAAATCGCGTCTGAATTCCGCTATCGCAAATCCGCCGTGCGTCGCAACAGCCTGATGATCACCCTTTCGCAGTCTGGCGAAACGGCAGATACGCTGGCTGGTCTGCGTTTATCGAAAGAGTTGGGTTATCTGGGTTCCCTGGCGATTTGTAACGTTCCAGGCTCTTCCCTGGTTCGTGAATCTGACCTGGCGATGATGACCAATGCCGGTACCGAAATCGGTGTTGCCTCCACGAAAGCGTTTACCACTCAGTTGACCGTTCTGCTGATGCTGGTGGCGAAACTGGCGCGTCTGAAAGGTCTGGATGCCTCTATTGAGCACGACATCGTTCACGGCCTGCAGGCGCTGCCGAGCCGTATTGAGCAGATGCTGTCTCAGGATAAACGCATTGAAGCGCTTGCTGAAGATTTCTCTGACAAACACCACGCGCTGTTCCTGGGGCGTGGCGATCAGTATCCGATTGCGCTGGAAGGCGCGCTGAAACTGAAAGAGATCTCTTATATTCACGCAGAAGCCTATGCCGCAGGTGAACTGAAGCATGGCCCGCTGGCGCTGATTGATGCAGACATGCCGGTTATTGTGGTGGCTCCGAACAACGAACTGTTGGAAAAACTGAAATCCAACATTGAGGAAGTTCGCGCGCGCGGTGGTCAGCTGTATGTCTTCGCCGATCAGGATGCCGGATTCACCAGTAGCGATAACATGCACATTATTGAAATGCCGCATGTGGAAGAGGCCATTGCGCCAATCTTCTACACAGTACCGCTGCAATTGCTGGCGTATCACGTGGCGCTGATCAAAGGCACCGACGTGGATCAGCCGCGTAACCTGGCAAAATCGGTTACGGTTGAATAATCTGTGTAATGCCCTGCGAAAGCGGGGCATTTTTTATCCCCGTTTTTTTGAACAATTCCCCCTCCGTTTTTATGTGACAAAGCGTCATATTCAGCTACTGTTTCAGTGTCATAAAAAGAAAATCTCTGCGAAATATTAGTGCCATAAAAACACGTAACGCATTGTTTCTTTATGATGTTTTTTAGAAACTGAACACCATTTCTTTCTCTGTCATAAAACTGTCATATTTCGTACATTTAACTGTCACCTGTTTGTCCTATTTTGCTTATCGTAGCCACTTAACAATGATTTACGAATCTTGCAGGAGACATTATGAAAGTTATGCGTACCACTGTCGCAACTGTTGTCGCCGCGACCTTATCCATGAGCGCTTTCGCTGTAAACGCAGCGGCAAGCCTGACAGGTGCAGGTGCAACTTTCCCTGCGCCAGTGTATGCCAAATGGGCAGATACCTATCAGAAAGAAACCGGTAATAAAGTCAATTACCAGGGTATCGGCTCCTCCGGTGGTGTTAAACAAATTACTGCAAATACGGTTGATTTCGGCGCATCCGATGCCCCGCTGTCTGATGAAAAGCTGGCTCAGGAAGATCTGTTCCAGTTCCCGACCGTGATTGGTGGTGTGGTGCTGGCGGTGAATATCCCTGGTCTGAAGTCTGGTGAGCTGGTGTTGGATGGTAAAACACTGGGTGACATCTATCTCGGCAAAATCAAAAAGTGGGACGATGAAGCCATCACCAAACTGAACCCAGGTCTGAAACTGCCTTCCCAGAATATTGCCGTTGTGCGTCGTGCTGATGGCTCCGGTACTTCCTTCGTCTTTACCAGCTATCTGGCGAAAGTGAACGAAGAGTGGAAATCGAAAGTCGGTTCCGGCTCGACAGTAAACTGGCCGACCGGTCTGGGTGGTAAAGGCAACGACGGTATCGCTGCGTTCGTACAGCGTCTGCCGGGTTCCATTGGTTACGTTGAATACGCGTATGCCAAGCAGAACAGCCTGGCCTACACCAAATTGATCTCCGCCGATGGTAAGCCGGTAAGCCCGACTGAAGAGAACTTCGCCAACGCGGCAAAAGGCGCTGACTGGAGCAAATCGTTCGCGCAGGACCTGACGAACCAGAAAGGTGAAGAAGCGTGGCCAATCACCTCCACGACCTTCATCCTCGTGCACAAAGTGCAGAAAAAACCTGAGCAGGGTGCTGAAGTGCTGAAATTCTTCGACTGGGCATACAAAAATGGCGGCAAACAGGCTAATGACCTGGATTATGCCAGCCTGCCAGACAGCGTGGTTGAGCAGGTTCGCGCTGCATGGAAAACCAACGTGAAAGACAGCAACGGTAAAGCGCTGTATTAATAGAATATCTTTGACGAAATGGCGGATGGCGCTACGCTTATCCGCCCTACGGTTCAGACTGTAGGCCCGATAGGTAAGCCGGATAAGCGTAGCGCCATCCGGCTTGGGCAACTTCGTAAACGCGTTCAACGGAAAGAGTAATTTATGGCTGCAACTAAGCCTGCTTTTAACCCACCGGGTAAAAAGGGTGACATGATATTCAGCGCGCTGGTAAAACTGGCTGCGCTGCTTGTGCTATTGATGCTGGGGGGCATTATTGTCTCTCTGATCATCTCCTCCTGGCCAAGTATCCAGAAGTTTGGCTTTTCGTTCCTGTGGACCAAAGAGTGGGACGCGCCAAACGATATCTACGGTGCGCTGGTCCCCATTTATGGCACGCTGGTGACCTCTTTTATCGCATTGCTGATCGCCGTTCCGGTGAGTTTCGGCATTGCCTTATTTTTAACGGAGCTGGCGCCAAACTGGCTGAGACGTCCGCTGGGGATCGCGATTGAACTGCTGGCCGCGATTCCAAGTATCGTTTATGGCATGTGGGGCTTGTTCATTTTCGCCCCGTTGTTTGCGACCTGGTTTCAGGAGCCGGTAGGGAACGTCCTTTCCAACATTCCATTTGTTGGTGCACTGTTCTCGGGTCCGGCTTTTGGTATCGGTATTTTAGCCGCTGGCGTGATCCTCGCCATCATGATCATCCCGTACATTGCGGCGGTAATGCGTGATGTATTCGAACAGACCCCTGTGATGATGAAAGAGTCGGCCTACGGTATCGGCTGCACCACCTGGGAAGTTATCTGGCGTATTGTTCTGCCCTACACCAAAAATGGGGTGATTGGCGGCATTATGCTGGGCTTAGGTCGTGCGCTGGGCGAAACCATGGCGGTAACCTTTATCATCGGTAACACCTACCAGCTCGACAGTGCCTCGCTGTATATGCCGGGCAACAGTATTACCTCTGCGCTGGCGAACGAGTTTGCCGAAGCAGAATCGGGTCTGCATGTTGCCGCGTTGATGGAACTGGGCCTGATCCTGTTCGTCATCACCTTTATCGTCCTGGCGGCGTCTAAATTTATGATCATGCGCCTTGCTAAGAACGAGGGGGCACGTTAATGGCTACGATCGAAATGCAATCTACCGCCGCACTGGCGGAATCCCGCCGCAAAATGCAGGCGCGTCGTCGCATGAAAAACCGCATCGCGCTGACGCTCTCCATGGCGACAATGGCGTTCGGGTTGTTCTGGCTCATTTGGATCCTGTTCTCTACTGTGGTACGCGGTATCGACGGAATGTCGCTGGCGCTGTTTACCGAAATGACGCCGCCGCCTAATACAGCGGGTGGTGGTCTGGCAAACGCCCTGGCCGGTAGTGGTTTACTCATTCTGTGGGCGACCGTATTGGGTACGCCGCTGGGCATTATGGCGGGGATTTATCTGGCGGAATATGGCCGCAAATCCTGGCTGTCTGAAGTCATTCGCTTTATCAACGACATTCTGCTTTCTGCGCCGTCGATTGTGGTCGGTCTGTTCGTCTACACCATTGTGGTCGCGCAGATGGAACAATTCTCCGGCTGGGCAGGTGTGATTGCGCTGGCGTTGCTGCAGGTGCCTATCGTTATTCGAACTACAGAGAACATGTTGAAACTGGTGCCGGATAGCCTGCGTGAAGCGGCGTATGCGCTGGGTACGCCAAAGTGGAAGATGATCTCTGCGATTACCCTGAAGGCGTCAGTCTCCGGCATCATGACCGGTATCCTGCTGGCGATTGCGCGTATCGCGGGTGAAACCGCCCCGCTGTTGTTTACCGCGCTCTCGAACCAGTTCTGGAGCACCGACATGATGCAGCCGATCGCCAACTTGCCGGTGACCATCTTTAAATTTGCGATGAGTCCGTTTGCTGAATGGCAGCAACTGGCCTGGGCTGGGGTGTTGATTATCACCCTTTGCGTTCTGCTGCTGAATATTCTGGCGCGCGTCATTTTTGCGAAGAATAAACACGGTTAATTATTTACGCATTGCCGGATGGCGGCGTACGGATTGTACATATTTGTAGGCCTGATATGCGTAGCGCCATCAGGCACAATTTTGCGGCGCGGCGAATGCGGCGTCGAATGAGGAAGAGATTGAAATGAGTATGGTTGAGACAGCCCCAGGTAAGATTCAGGTTCGTGATTTGAACTTCTACTATGGCAAATTCCATGCCCTGAAGAACATCAACCTGGATATCGCGAAGAACCAGGTTACGGCATTCATCGGTCCGTCTGGCTGTGGTAAATCCACGTTGCTGCGCACCTTTAACAAAATGTATTCGCTGTACCCCGATCAACGTGCGGAAGGCGAAATTCTGCTGGATGGCGACAATATTCTCACCAATACCCAGGATATCGCGCTGCTGCGCGCTAAAGTGGGCATGGTGTTTCAGAAGCCGACACCGTTCCCGATGTCCATTTACGACAATATCGCGTTTGGCGTGCGCCTGTTTGAGAAGCTCTCCCGTGCCGACATGGATGAGCGTGTTCAGTGGGCTTTGACCAAGGCCGCATTGTGGAACGAAACCAAAGATAAATTGCACCAGAGCGGGTACTCTCTCTCCGGTGGTCAGCAACAGCGTCTGTGCATCGCGCGCGGTATCGCTATTCGTCCGGAAGTGTTGCTGCTGGATGAGCCATGTTCAGCGCTGGACCCTATTTCCACTGGGCGCATTGAAGAGCTGATCACCGAGCTGAAGCAGGATTACACCGTGGTTATCGTAACGCACAACATGCAGCAGGCGGCGCGTTGTTCCGACCACACGGCGTTTATGTATTTGGGCGAGTTGATTGAGTTCAGCAACACGGACGATCTGTTCACCAAGCCCGCTAAAAAGCAAACAGAAGACTACATCACCGGTCGCTACGGCTGATTCAGGAGTGCAACATGGATAACCTCAATCTCAATAAACACATTTCCGGCCAGTTCAACGCTGAACTGGAGAGCATTCGCACTCAGGTGATGACCATGGGCGGAATGGTGGAACAGCAACTGTCTGACGCCATTACCGCCATGCACAACCAGGACGGTGAACTGGCAAAGCGCGTGATTGAAGGCGACAAACAGGTCAACATGATGGAAGTCGCGATTGATGAAGCCTGCGTGCGCATCATCGCCAAGCGTCAGCCAACGGCCAGCGACCTGCGTCTGGTGATGGCGATCATCAAAACCATCGCGGAGCTGGAACGCATTGGCGACGTTGCCGATAAAATCTGTCGTACCGCGCTGGAGAAGTTCTCTTCTCAGCATCAGCCGCTGTTGGTGAGCCTGGAATCGTTGGGTCGCCATACCGTACAGATGCTGCATGATGTTCTGGATGCGTTTGCGCGTATGGATCTGGACGAAGCGGTACGTATCTACCGTGAAGACAAAAAAGTCGACCAGGAATATGAAGGCATCGTGCGTCAGCTGATGACGTACATGATGGAAGATCCGCGAACCATTCCGAGCGTGCTGACGGCGCTGTTCTGCGCACGATCGATTGAACGTATCGGCGACCGCTGCCAGAACATTTGTGAATACATCTTCTACTTCGTGAAAGGGCAGGATTTCCGTCACGTCGGGGGGGATGAGCTGGATAAACTGCTGGCGGGTAAAGACCCAAAAGAGTGATATTTGTGCTTTCTGTAGGCCCGGTAAGCATGCGCCACCGGGCAATTAGCCGGATGGTGCTAACGCTTATCCGGCCTACACTGAATTGACCATTCCGACGAAATTAACGCGTAATATCCCATCCGCGCGCCTTCCACAATTCCGGCAATTGCGCCAAATCGGTAAAGGTCGTTACTTTTGGATGATCGATCGGTTTGTTGTGCGGATCGGCGCAGAAGTAAAACACCTCCATACCCGCATCAATTCCTGACTGTGCGCCAGCTGAAGAGTCATCCACCAGAATGCAGTTCTCCACATTGACGTTCATCGCTTTCGCTGCGTGGAACATCAGCGCCGGATCAGGCTTCCAGCGTTGAATATCGTAGCCGCTGAACAGTTTTTCCGGGAAGTGGTGCAACATGCCCAGTTTTCCCAGCGAATGCTGCATTTTGCTGACCGGCCCGTTAGAGACTACGCAGATTGGCACCGCCATGCTGTCCAGCAATGCGTTTGCACCCGCGATCACCTCTAGTTCCGTGTCGAACAGGCGTGCGACCTCGGCGCGGAAGACGCGTTCCAGCTCAGTTTTCGCCAACTGAATATGATGCTCTTCGTTGATGATGTCGATGATCTCGTAGAGTTTTATGCCCTTAAAGCGTTCAAACACCTCTTCAAGATCGAGCTTTATGCCAAACTCCTGGAACATGGCGACATACGCACGGGAACAGATCACTTCGCTGTCGACCAGCGTACCGTCGCAGTCGAAAAATACCGCTTCAATCTGGGACATGCCTTTCCTTTTTTACAAGTTTAACGTTTACGTAATGCTGAATTGAGAGACGCAATCGTTGACGTATTAGTAAAATCAAAGAAAAAAAGTATCTCGCAACCGCCCCTATTGTCGCATTTTGGTATAGGATAGCGACGGATTTTTCCCTCCTTGTTCGGAAATTGATTATGAGTCAACAACACACAACCCAGGCTTCTGGTCAGGGTATGCTGGAACGCGTGTTTAAACTGCGCGAACACGGCACGACGGCCCGCACCGAAGTGATCGCCGGTTTCACGACCTTCCTGACGATGGTCTATATCGTTTTTGTTAACCCACAAATTCTTGGCGTTGCTGGCATGGATACCAGTGCTGTCTTCGTCACCACCTGTTTGATTGCTGCATTTGGTAGCATCCTGATGGGCCTGTTCGCCAACCTGCCGGTCGCGCTGGCGCCTGCAATGGGTCTGAACGCCTTCTTCGCGTTTGTTGTGGTTCAGGCAATGGGCCTGCCGTGGCAGGTGGGAATGGGCGCCATTTTCTGGGGCGCTGTTGGTCTGCTGTTGTTGACCATCTTCCGCGTACGTTATTGGATGATCGCCAATATTCCGGTTAGTCTGCGTGTAGGTATCACCAGCGGTATAGGCCTGTTCATTGGTATGATGGGGCTGAAAAATGCCGGTGTCATTGTCGCGAATAAAGACACGCTGGTGGCGATTGGAAATCTGACGTCGCACAGCGTTCTGCTGGGCGTGCTGGGGTTCTTTATCATCGCTATTCTGGCATCGCGCAACATTCACGCTGCGGTGCTGGTGTCTATCGTGGTCACAACGTTGCTGGGCTGGATGTTGGGTGATGTGCACTACAACGGTATCGTCTCTGCGCCGCCAAGCGTCACTACTGTAATTGGCCATGTGGATCTGGCTGGTTCGTTGAATCTGGGCCTGGCCGGCGTCATTTTCTCTTTCATGTTGGTTAACCTGTTTGACTCCTCCGGTACGCTGATTGGCGTGACCGACAAAGCGGGTCTGGCCGATGAGAAAGGGAAGTTCCCACGCATGAAGCAGGCGCTGTTTGTCGACAGCGTATCATCGGTGGCGGGTTCGTTTATCGGTACCTCTTCCGTGACGGCGTATATTGAATCTTCTTCCGGTGTTTCTGTCGGTGGACGTACCGGTCTGACGGCAGTAGTCGTGGGTTTGCTGTTCCTGCTGGTTATCTTCCTGTCGCCGCTGGCGGGAATGGTGCCGGGTTATGCGGCCGCGGGTGCGCTGATTTATGTCGGTGTATTGATGACCTCCAGCCTTGCACGCGTGAAGTGGGACGACTTGACGGAGTCAGTGCCCGCCTTTATCACCGCCGTGATGATGCCGTTCAGTTTCTCTATTACTGAAGGTATCGCGCTGGGCTTTATCTCTTACTGTGTGATGAAAATCGGCACCGGCCGCTTGCGCGATCTCAGCCCTTGCGTGGTCGTTGTGGCGTTGCTGTTCATTCTGAAGATTGTGTTTATCGACGCGCACTAAGGTGCGGCTTGTGGTGTCAGGTGGCGCTAACGCTTACCTGACCTACAGAAGAACGTAGGCCTGATAAGCGAAGCGCCATCAGTCATAACCACATTAATCATTTCAAATCAAAGCCCGGCAGTGTGCCGGGCTTTTTCTTTTACGCTTTCACGCGCTGAATGTAATCGCCAAACGCGGTCAGTTGACCGGTCAGATGATCCAGGGTGCTTTGGTCAATCACTTCACCGTTTTGCGGGTCCACTTTGTTTTGAATCACGCCGCCCATAAATTCAGGCTTATTCATTACCATGGCATCGAGGAAGACCAGAATCTGACGCAGATGATACTGACAGCGCGCGCCGCCGATAGCTCCCATTGAACTGGTCTGGATCAGCACGGGTTTTCCGGACAGTGGCTGGTCGGGTAGGCGGGACAGCCAGTCGATGGCGTTTTTCAGGCCACCCGGCACGGAGTAGTTATATTCCGGCGTCACAATGACCACCCCATCCGCTTGACGAATTTGATCCGCCAGCGCTTCTACGCTCTGCGGAAAACCTTCCTCTTGTTGCAGATCGGCGTCATACAATGGGATGTTGCCAATGGACGGTAATGCGTTGACTTCCATGCCTGTAGGGGCAATTTTTGGCAGGGTACGGGCAACCATCCCATTAAATGAGCCTTTGCGCAGGCTTCCCAGTAACGTAACAACCTTCAACGTTTCAGACATGATTACTCCTTTTTCATCATGATGGCCGGGATGTGGCCGGGTCAGTTATGTGTACAAGATTTAACGGTGGATAATTGGGCGAATCGCATCAGGCGACCGGTGGGGGCATTGGCGCGAGTCTGGATATCGGGCAGGCTTTTCCACCCCTGATGACTATCAAACTCCCAAACCTTCAGCTTTTCAATGGAGGGCGAGACGGCAACCGACCATACCAGCACATCTTCCGCATCACAGAGGGCTTCGATCTGCGCAACATGGGCACACTTAAGACGACCGGCAACGGGGATCAACTGGAGCTCTCGTGGGTCATCGTTGAGGACATCGCCAGTGAGTTTCAGTACGCTCTGGCGCAAGGTGATGAGCTGCGCACGTGCTTCATTAGGATCGTTTTGATTGTTGATCCACAGGGTTTCATTGCTGGAGAACACCGGGTTTCCTGCTGAATGTGGGCTGTGAAAGCCACGGGTTGCGCGTTGCAACTCCATGTCCAGACCGCATTCGCCTTCGGTTGTCAGCGCAATGCCGACCATATTTCCGGCGTACGCGATGGAGAAATCGGGCAGGTTGCGATCGCGAAACGTGGGTTTGCCTTTCGCCTGGATAGTGATCTCTGGTAGTTCGCTGATGCCATAAAGCATAAACATCAGTTCAGCGAGTAAGGCCCGGGAGGCAAGGAACCGCGTGCGGCGATGAGTGGGAAGATTGCTGGCCTCAATATGACATTGAGAAGGGAGCCGGACTGAAACCAGATGTCCCTCCGTAAGAATCCCTCTGGCAAAATGTGTCGCCATTTTTCGCTCCGTGATTAATGGTCCGTGATTATTACGAGAGTAACATTTACATGAATTATGGACAGACTTAACAGCTCAAAAGTTCGACTGAATCAGAATACCTTACGCGACATTTACATTTCCCTTACCTAAGTGGTGAATTTAGCGTCAGGAAAGGGGGCTGTAGAGGGCTTTAAGAGTTTCTCTTAACCAGACAATTTTCGGGTTATGGCTGTTGCGTTTATGCCAGAGGAGGGTGAACGGCACCATGAGTTTTTCCCGCTGTGCGGCGTCAAAAGGCAAGGGACGCGCAACTAACGGGAGTTGGTGGAGTTGGTTATAACGCTGGCAATAAAGCGGCGCGGTCGCCAGAAGCGAGTGATCGGGTTGTGCCGCCATAAACAACGATTGTTCAAATCCAGGCAGACTTAAGGCGATGTTGCGTTTACGCCCCATCTCCTGCAGCACGTCATCGAGCGCCCAGGTATCGCTTTGTTCCCAGCAGATGCTGATATGCGGATAGCGCAGGAAGGTCTCAAGATTCCACTCTTCCCGCAGCGCCGGATGATCTTCCCGCAACCATACCCACGGTAAGTCGGTGAACAGCACTTCAAAATCGATCGATAAAGGCAGCAGACTCAGTAACTCTCGCGAACGTGGATGGCTCTCACGCCCGGTAAAACCAATATCTACCTCACCGCGCGTGATGGCGTCCAGCGAGTCGTAATCCCAGTTGCGTACTTTAATGGAGGCCTGCGGATAGCGCTGATAGATCTGCTGCGACAACGTATTGAACATGATCATCATCAGGGGCGTCTCGGCGACCAGATCGAACTTCAGCCCTCGTGGCGTTTCGTTATGCGGCTTATCCAGCAGCTGATTGCCCATCTGCATCCAGTCTGCCAGATTCTGCTCCATACTCAGCATCAGCGGCGTTGGCGTCAGCCCGAGCGGCGTATTCACGAACAGCGGGTCGTCGAACCATGCCCGCAACTTCGACAGCGATTTGCTCACCGCCGAAGGGGTAACGCTCATCCGTTTCGCCGCTTTGGTTACGCTGCGCTCCTGCATCAGAAGCTGCAGGCATAACAACAAATTAAGATCGAGACTGGTGATGGATTTCTTCATGGTCGGGTGCAGACCTGTTGGGTGCGACGAGCATAATCAGCAAGAGGCTGACTATGCTACAACCAATCAGAATCCCGATCAGCATATTCAACGCATTGATGCCGACAATGGCTGCCAGCCAAATCCACAGCGACGAACCGCAGACCTGTGCAATACCCAGCGCTGAACTGGCGACACCAGCCCGCAAAGAAAAGGGACCCAGCGCCTGGCTCATTGCCACGCCAAAGCCGACCGAGAAACCCGCGCAGATAAGCGTCAGACCAAACAGTGTCACCGCGTTGCTGGTGGCGAGGCTGAGCACCACGCCTGCCGCCAGAAACAGCCCCTGTGAGGTAACCATTAATGTACGTGGCTTAAACACGCCTAACGCAAATGGCGTTGAGAACGAAACGGCCATACTGACACCTGCGGTCAGTGCCATGGTGGTGGCATATTCACCGCGATCAAACCCCATCACTTCCATCAGCAGAACCGGTGAGGTATTCACAAAAGTGAGGATCACGGAGACGCTCAGTGTGGTGATCGCCAGACGGCTGAGGAAAAAACGATTGATTAGCGACTCGGCACTCTGTGGCGAACATGAAGACGATGAATGTGTGGCTGGACGCGTTTCCCGCAGGATGAACAGCGACAGCAGACACACCGCGATGCCCATCGCAATCATGGTGTAAAACAGACTTTGCCATGGAAATCTGAGCATGATCAGATGTCCCAGAACCGGCGCCAGCACCGGGACAATACAGGTGATCCCGTTAAGCAGTGACAGCACTTTCGCCCGGCGGCGGTCGTCCAGGGTATCGCGCAAGATGGCAAAAGCCACCACATAACAGCTACCTGCGCCAATGCCCTGAATAAAGCGTCCGGTTAAAAACATCGAACCGTCCTGCGCGAACGAACAAAGCGTTGAGGCAAAAATGAATATCACCGCGCCGACAATAGCCACAGGTTTACGCCCGGAGCGGTCGGCCACTTTCCCGGCAAACAGCATGGCGGTTGCCATCCCGGCCAGATAGACGGAAAACGCAATATGCAACTGCGCTTCACTGGCATTCAGATCGGCGGCAATTCGCGGTAAACCCACCAGATACATATCAATACCGGCGGGATAGAGTAAAACCAGGGCAAAACTGCAGATTAGAAAGCGGGTCATAGCGTCCTCACGATAAGCGTGACGCTAAGCATACGGGGAGGTGTTCTGTGAGACGAGTTGCCATTTGGACAACAGTGATTTCCTGTAAGGAAATCGCCTATTGCCAGGTAACGCTTCGATTACTGAGCAATAGGCGTAGGGGAGGCCGGATAAGGCGTTAGCCGCCATCCGGCAATACTGCTTACTTGCCGATACAGAAGCTGGAGAAGATCCGCCCCAGCAGATCGTCGGAGGTAAACTCCCCGGTAATCTCACTCAACGCCTGCTGCGCCAGGCGCAGTTCTTCTGCCAGCAGTTCGCCAGCCCATGCGCCTAACAGTTGCGCTTTACCCTGCTGGAGATGCTCAGCGGCTTCGGCCAGCGCCTGCAAATGACGACGACGCGCCAGGAAGCCGCCTTCCATGTTGGTTTCAAAGCCCATGCTTTGCTTGAGATGGTTACGCAGTACGTCCACGCCTTCACCTGTCCGTGCAGAGAGGCGAACCAGTGAGTGCTCGTTCACTTCGCTAATACCCAGCGTCTCGCCGGTAATATCCGCTTTGTTGCGCACGACAGTGATCGGCAGCTTAGCAGGCAGACGAGCGATAAAGTCCGGCCAGATCTCTGTCGGGTCAGTCGCGGCGGTCGTTGTGCCGTCCACCATAAACAGCACGCGGTCGGCTTGTTCAATCTCCTGCCACGCGCGCTCAATACCGATACGTTCTACCTCATCATTAGCATCGCGCAGACCGGCGGTATCGATGATGTGCAGCGGCATACCGTCAATGTGAATATGCTCGCGCAGTACGTCGCGCGTTGTCCCGGCTATATCGGTCACAATCGCGGCTTCACGCCCCGCCAGCGCATTCAGCAGGCTCGATTTACCCGCGTTAGGGCGACCAGCAATAACCACCTTCATCCCTTCACGCAGCAGGCTGCCCTGACGCGCTTCAGCACGCACGGCATCGAGATCGGCGATAACGCCATTTAGCTGCGCTTCAATTTTGCCGTCCGACAGGAAATCGATCTCCTCATCCGGGAAATCGATCGCCGCTTCCACGTAGATGCGCAGGTGAGTGAGTGCTTCCACAAGATGATTTACACGCGCGGAAAACGCCCCTTGCAGAGAGTTCAACGCTGAACGCGCCGCTTGCTCTGAGCTGGCGTCAATCAGGTCGGCAATCGCCTCTGCCTGGGCCAGATCGAGCTTATCGTTGAGGAACGCCCGTTCGGAGAATTCACCGGGTTTTGCAATGCGCAGACCAGGGATCGTCAGAATGCGTTTTAACAGCAGGTCGAGAATCACCGGGCCGCCGTGCCCTTGCAGTTCCAGTACGTCTTCACCCGTGAACGAGTTCGGACCGGGGAACCACAGCGCGATCCCCTGGTCGAGCGCGGTGCCATCAGCATCTTTAAACGGCAGATAGTCGGCATAACGCGGTTTTGGCAGCTTGCCCAGTACAACTTCGGCAACCTCACGCGCCTTGAGGCCGGAGATACGCAGGATGCCGACGCCACCGCGTCCCGGTGGGGTAGCCTGGGCGACGATAGTGTCGTTGTGGCTCATGATATGTCTCGTTGAATACAAATAAAAAAGGCGGTCATTTGACCGCCTTCCATAGAGCTATGACTTACTGTCAGGAGCTTTTCTTCTCGCGGCTATGCAGGCCACGTTTCTCCAGACCACGGTAAATCAGCTGCTGCTGGATAATGGTCACCAGGTTGCTGACGATATAGTACAGCACCAGACCTGACGGGAACCACAGGAAGAACACGGTGAAGATGACCGGCATAAAGGTCATGATCTTCTGCTGCATCGGGTCGGTCACTGTGGTCGGCGACATCTTCTGGATGAAGAACATCGTCACGCCCATCAGGATCGGCAGGATGTAGTACGGGTCTTGTGCAGACAAGTCGTGGATCCACAGGGCGAACGGCGCATGACGCAGTTCAATGGAGCCCATCAGCATGTAGTACAGCGCAAGGAAGATTGGCATCTGGATGATCAGCGGGAAGCAGCCGCCCAGCGGGTTAACCTTCTCAGCTTTGTACAGTGCCATCATTTCCTGGCTCTGACGCTGTTTGTCATCGCCCAGACGCTCGCGCATTGCCGCAATTTTCGGCTGCAGCATACGCATCTTCGCCATGGAGGTGTACTGCGCTTTGGTCAGCGGGTACATGATGCCACGAACGATAAAGGTGATAACGATGATGGAGAAGCCCCAGTTACCCAGGAAGCTATGGATCCATTTCAGCAGCTTAAACAGCGGCTGAGAGATGAACCACAACCAGCCGTAATCCACGGTCAGATCCAGGTGCGGTGCAACGGCCGCCATTTTATCCTGAATTTCCGGGCCGACCCACAGGGTGCTGGTCATCGCGCCAGTCTGACCTGGCTGTACCAGCACCGGCTGAGATTTATAGCCGATGGCAGCAATGCCGTTACCCAGATTAGCGGTATAGAAGTTGTTGGTGCCGTCATTACGCGGAACCCATGCCGTTGCGAAATACTGTTGCAACATTGCCACCCAGCCGTTGTGTGCGCTGACGTTCAGGTTTTCGTTTTCGGCAATGGTCTCGAATTTGTATTTCTCATACTTCTCATCAGGCGTGGAGTACGCTGCGCCACGGAAAGTATGCAGCGCAAAGTTGCTGCTACCGGTGTCGCGATGAGATGGCAGATTGATGGATTGCTTCAGCTGACCAAAGGTGGAAATCTCCAGCGGTTTCTCGCCGGCGTTCTGCACGCTGTAGTTCACATTGACAGCATACTCACCGCGCTTCAGAACAAACGTTTTAGTAAACGTGTTGCCAGCGGAGTCAGTGTAGGTCATCGGGATCTGCAGTTCGTTCTGACCATCCGCCAGTACAAAGGCGTCTTTTTCGACGTTGTACTGTGGACGTGGGCCGTTAGCCGGGTTATCCGGACCGTCACGACCTGTCAGGCCGCTTTGTGCCTGATAAATGAACTGCGGAGTTGTTTCCAGTAACTGGAACGGCTCTTTAGAACCGAGCTCTTTCGGGTAAGCCGGCAGCTGGGCCTGCTCAACATCACCACCACGGGTGTTGATGGTCAGATCAAGCACGTCGGTTTTAACCGTAATCAGTTTCCCCTGGCCACTGGCCGGTACGCCCTGGTCTGCGGCGCTACCCGCTGCGGTGGTCGTTGTCTGCGTGGTCTGTTGAGTCTGAGGTTGCGGATTTTTATCCTGCTCCCAGGCTTGCCAGATCATGAAAGACACGAACAGCAAAGCGATGACTAAAAGATTGCGTTGCGAATCCATCGTTAGTGTTCTCTGGTATCAAATGGTCCGGGTGGGACGGGATCGTCACCACCAGGGTGTAAAGGGTGGCATTTTAATACGCGTTTCACCGTCAACCAACTGCCTTTTATCACTCCAAACCTGCGCAATGCCTCAATTCCGTAGCTTGAACAGGTTGGCGTGAAACGACAATGCGGCCCAAGCAGCGGACTGATCAGGCGTTGATAGACCCTAATAAGGGCTATCAGGACCCGCGAGCCAGGCGACAGTGGCGGCGCCATAATTTTTCCAACGCTTCCGAGAGAGCACGGTTATCGAGGTCAGCAACCCCTTTTTTCGCCACGACCACGAAATCCATTGCTGGAAGCTCGTGCTGACGCAGACGGAAGCTTTCACGCGTCAGACGTTTAATCCGATTGCGTTCATGGGCGCGTCGAACGTTTTTCTTGGCGACGGTAAGACCGATACGGGGATGCCCCAGCGAATTCAGGCGGCCGAGGATGGTGATTTGCGGCGTGCCAGCCCGTTGTGGCTGCTGGAAGACGAATGTGAAATGATTGGGAGTTAACAAACGTAACTCCCTGGGAAATGCGAGCTTAACCACTCAGGGGTTAGCTTTATTACTTGGAAACGGTCAGACGAGAACGGCCTTTAGCACGACGACGTGCCAGAACCTGACGACCATTTTTAGTAGCCATACGAGCACGGAAGCCGTGAGAACGGTTGCGCTTCAGTACAGACGGTTGAAAAGTGCGTTTCATGGCGATTTCTACCTAAACTTGAATAAATTCAATGGCTTTTACAGATATCCGAGCAAACATCGAACGACGGACGTCGAAGCCATGGGTGATTAAAGAGGCCGGATTGTAATAATTGTACACTCCGGAGTCAATTCTCTTTCCTTAAATCCCTGCGTTTTTCGCACGTTTTCGCGTGGAAAATGAGCAGCGTTAACGCCGTGATTACGGGCATTACGCGCCGGGGGGAAGATTATAAAGGCTGCCGGGCAAAGCGCAAGGATCGAGCGGGATCTTTATTAGATCGTTTAAGCAGTAAAGTGGCTTTACTCATTAATTTTTCCAATATGCGTGCGAAATCCTGCAGCACTTCCCCAGGATCGTTTACACTTACCCGCTTCTGGATCATCCTGTGGATAAATCGGGAAGAATCTGTGAGAAACAGAAGATCTCTCGCGCAGTTTAGGCTATGATCCGCGGTCCTGATCGTTTCAAAGGATCCTGGTCAGGCTTTAACGCGACATTCTTCAGGTGCGCCATGGTGTCGCCTTTAGGATCCCGTGTATAACCGCAGAAAGCGGTTCGTGCGTCACCCTCATGCAGGGTCTTTTCGACGTGCGCCAACAATCATGAATGTTTCAGCCTTTGTCATTATCGACTTTTGTTCGAGTGGAGTCCGCCGTGTCACTTTCGCTTTGGCAGCAGTGTCTTGCCCGATTGCAGGATGAGTTACCAGCCACAGAGTTCAGTATGTGGATACGCCCGTTGCAGGCGGAACTGAGCGATAACACGCTGGCTTTGTATGCGCCAAACCGTTTTGTGCTCGACTGGGTAAGGGATAAATACCTCAATAACATCAATGGACTGTTGAATAATTTTTGCGGCGCAGATGCCCCGCAACTGCGTTTTGAAGTGGGAACAAAACCCGTTACTCAGACGCTAAAGACGCCTGTTAATCATGTTGTTGCGCCGGCGCATGTTGCGCAAGTACAGCCACAACGCGCAGCGCCTGCGGCGCGCCCGGGTTGGGACAACGTACCGGCCCCGGCGGAGCCAACCTATCGCTCCAACGTCAACGTTAAACATACCTTTGATAACTTCGTGGAAGGTAAATCCAACCAGTTGGCGCGCGCGGCGGCACGTCAGGTCGCGGACAACCCAGGCGGCGCCTATAACCCGTTATTCCTTTATGGCGGTACTGGTTTAGGTAAAACGCACCTGTTACATGCAGTGGGTAACGGCATTATGGCGCGCAAGCCTAATGCAAAAGTGGTGTATATGCACTCCGAGCGTTTTGTACAGGACATGGTAAAAGCCCTGCAAAACAATGCGATCGAAGAGTTTAAACGCTACTACCGCTCCGTTGACGCGTTGCTGATTGACGATATTCAATTTTTCGCCAATAAAGAACGATCCCAGGAAGAGTTTTTCCACACCTTTAACGCCTTGCTGGAAGGTAATCAGCAGATCATTTTGACGTCAGATCGTTATCCAAAAGAGATCAATGGCGTTGAAGATCGTCTGAAATCCCGCTTCGGTTGGGGGTTAACGGTCGCGATCGAACCGCCGGAACTGGAAACGCGCGTCGCGATCCTGATGAAAAAAGCGGACGAAAACGACATTCGTTTGCCTGGCGAAGTGGCGTTCTTTATCGCCAAGCGTCTACGCTCTAACGTACGTGAACTGGAAGGCGCGCTGAACCGGGTTATCGCCAACGCGAACTTTACCGGCCGCGCTATCACCATCGATTTTGTGCGAGAAGCGCTGCGCGATCTGCTGGCGTTGCAGGAAAAACTGGTCACCATCGACAATATTCAGAAGACGGTGGCGGAGTATTACAAAATCAAAATTGCGGATCTGCTTTCTAAGCGTCGATCTCGCTCGGTAGCGCGTCCGCGTCAGATGGCTATGGCGCTGGCAAAAGAGCTTACTAACCACAGTCTGCCGGAAATTGGCGACGCGTTTGGTGGGCGTGACCACACTACCGTTCTTCATGCCTGCCGTAAGATTGAGCAGTTGCGTGAAGAAAGCCATGATATTAAAGAAGATTTCTCCAATTTAATCAGAACATTATCTTCGTGACGCTATGAAATTTACCGTTGAACGTGAACATTTATTAAAACCGCTTCAGCAGGTCAGCGGCCCGCTAGGTGGTCGTCCTACGCTGCCAATTCTCGGTAACCTGTTGCTGCAGGTTGCAGACGGTACGCTTTCTCTGACCGGCACCGACCTTGAAATGGAAATGGTGGCGCGCGTTGCGTTAATTCAGCCTCATGAAACAGGCGCAACCACCGTCCCGGCGCGGAAATTCTTTGATATCTGCCGTGGTTTGCCGGAAGGGGCTGAAATTGCCGTTCAGCTGGAAGGCGATCGGATGCTGGTGCGTTCAGGCCGCAGCCGCTTCTCGCTTTCCACATTGCCTGCCGCCGACTTCCCGAACCTGGATGACTGGCAGAGCGAAGTCGAATTCACCTTGCCGCAGGCGACGATGAAGCGTCTGATTGAAGCGACCCAGTTTTCCATGGCGCATCAGGACGTTCGCTATTACTTAAACGGTATGCTGTTTGAGACTGAAGGCGAAGAGCTGCGCACCGTGGCCACTGATGGTCACCGTCTGGCGGTCTGTTCCATGCCGGTCGGACAATCTCTGCCGAACCATTCGGTGATCGTGCCGCGTAAAGGCGTGATTGAACTGATGCGTATGCTTGATGGCGGCGATAACCCGCTGCGCGTGCAAATTGGCAGCAACAACATCCGTGCGCACGTCGGCGATTTTATCTTTACATCCAAGCTGGTTGATGGCCGTTTCCCTGATTATCGCCGCGTATTGCCGAAAAATCCGGACAAACATCTGGAAGCGGGCTGCGATATTCTGAAACAGGCGTTCGCCCGTGCGGCGATCCTCTCGAATGAGAAGTTCCGCGGCGTGCGTCTGTATGTGAGCGAAAACCAGCTCAAAATCACCGCCAATAACCCGGAACAGGAAGAAGCGGAAGAGATTCTGGACGTCACTTATCCGGGCACCGAAATGGAGATCGGTTTTAACGTCAGCTATGTGCTGGATGTTCTGAATGCGCTGAAGTGCGAAAACGTGCGCATTATGCTGACCGACTCGGTTTCCAGTGTGCAAATTGAAGATGCGGCGTCTCAAAGCGCAGCCTATGTTGTTATGCCAATGCGCTTGTAGTGTTGAAAGGGGCTGGTTTACTTGCCATTTCGCCTCCCGGCAGTGCTCAAAATGCTCACGTACTTCGTGTACGCTCCGCTTTTTGCGCGCTGGCGGCAGACGAACTGCCTGCGACACCGACGCCCCTGGAAAACGTACTGATATATGTCACTGACGCGATTACTCATCAAAGATTTCCGCAATATCGAAAACGCGGATCTCGCTTTATCTCCCGGCTTTAATTTTCTGGTGGGCGCGAACGGCAGCGGCAAAACCAGTGTGCTGGAAGCCATCTATACACTCGGCCATGGCCGGGCGTTTCGCAGTTTGCAGATTGGCCGCGTGATTCGCCACGAGCAGGAATCGTTTGTTCTTCATGGTCGTTTGCAGGGTGAAGAGCGCGAGACCGCCATCGGTCTGACCAAAGACAAGCAGGGCGACAGCAAAGTCCGTATTGACGGCACTGACGGCCACAAGGTCGCTGAACTGGCGCATCTGATGCCGATGCAGTTGATTACGCCAGAGGGGTTTACTTTACTCAATGGCGGCCCCAAATACAGAAGAGCGTTCCTGGACTGGGGATGCTTTCATAATGAGACCGGATTCTTCACCGCCTGGAGCAATCTCAAGCGTTTGCTTAAACAACGCAATGCGGCGTTGCGCCAGGTGAGTCGATATGAACAACTGCGTCCGTGGGATAAAGAGCTGATCCCGCTGGCGGAACAAATCAGCACCTGGCGCGCGGAGTACAGCGCCGGTATCGCTGCCGATATGGCGGATACCTGCCAGCAATTTTTACCCGAATTTTCACTCTCTTTCTCTTTTCAGCGAGGCTGGGAAAAAGAGACGGATTATGCCGAGGTGCTGGAGCGGAGCTTTGAACGCGACCGCATGTTGACCTATACCGCGCACGGGCCGCATAAAGCGGACTTCCGCATTCGCGCCGACGGTGCGCCGGTTGAAGATACCTTATCGCGTGGGCAGCTAAAGCTGCTGATGTGCGCCTTACGTCTGGCGCAAGGGGAGTTTCTGACTCGTGAAAGCGGGCGGCGCTGCCTCTACCTGATAGATGATTTTGCCTCTGAACTTGATGATGCGCGTCGTGGGCTGCTGGCCAGCCGCTTAAAAGCGACGCAATCTCAGGTCTTTGTCAGCGCAATCAGCGCTGAACACGTTCTTGACATGTCGGACAAAAATTCGAAGATGTTCACCGTGGAAAAGGGTAAAATAACGGATTAACCCAAGATAAAATGAGCGAGAAACGTTGATGTCGAATTCTTATGACTCCTCCAGTATCAAAGTCCTGAAAGGACTGGATGCGGTGCGTAAGCGCCCGGGTATGTATATCGGCGACACGGATGACGGCACCGGTCTGCACCACATGGTATTCGAGGTGGTAGATAACGCTATCGACGAAGCGCTCGCGGGTCACTGTAAAGATATCGTGGTGACGATTCACGCTGACAACTCCGTGTCCGTTACCGATGATGGCCGTGGTATCCCAACCGGTATTCACCCGGAAGAGGGCGTATCTGCAGCGGAAGTTATCATGACCGTTCTGCACGCAGGCGGTAAATTCGATGATAACTCGTATAAAGTGTCCGGCGGTCTGCACGGCGTAGGGGTTTCCGTAGTAAACGCCCTGTCGCAGAAACTGGAACTGGTGATTCGCCGTGAAGGTAAAGTCCATCAGCAAACTTACGTGCACGGTGTACCGCAAGCACCGCTGGCGGTGACCGGTGAGACTGAAGTGACCGGAACCCAGGTCCGTTTCTGGCCAAGCCATGAAACCTTTACCAACGTCGTTGAATTTGAATACGACATTCTGGCTAAGCGTCTGCGTGAACTCTCCTTCCTGAACTCCGGCGTTTCTATTCGTCTGCGCGATAAGCGCGACGGTAAAGAAGATCATTTCCACTATGAAGGCGGCATCAAGGCGTTTGTTGAGTATCTCAACAAAAACAAAACGCCGATCCACCCGAATATCTTCTACTTCTCCACCGAAAAAGACGGTATCGGCGTTGAAGTGGCGCTGCAGTGGAACGATGGCTTCCAGGAAAACATCTACTGCTTCACCAACAACATTCCGCAGCGTGATGGCGGTACTCACCTTGCAGGCTTCCGTGCGGCGATGACCCGTACCCTGAACGCCTACATGGACAAAGAAGGTTACAGCAAGAAAGCGAAAGTCAGCGCCACCGGCGACGATGCCCGTGAAGGTCTGATTGCCGTCGTTTCCGTGAAAGTACCGGATCCGAAATTCTCCTCCCAGACCAAAGACAAGCTGGTCTCTTCTGAGGTGAAATCGGCGGTTGAACAGCAGATGAACGAACTGTTGGCTGAATATCTGCTGGAAAACCCTTCCGACGCCAAAATTGTGGTTGGCAAGATTATCGACGCAGCCCGTGCGCGTGAAGCGGCACGCCGTGCCCGTGAAATGACCCGTCGTAAAGGCGCGCTGGACTTAGCTGGTCTACCGGGCAAACTGGCGGACTGTCAGGAACGCGACCCAGCCCACTCTGAACTGTACCTGGTGGAAGGGGACTCGGCGGGCGGCTCTGCGAAGCAGGGGCGTAACCGTAAGAACCAGGCAATTCTGCCGCTGAAGGGTAAAATCCTTAACGTTGAGAAAGCGCGTTTCGACAAGATGCTCTCTTCTCAGGAAGTGGCGACGCTGATCACCGCGCTCGGTTGCGGCATCGGTCGCGACGAGTACAACCCGGATAAACTGCGCTATCACAGCATCATCATCATGACGGATGCGGACGTCGATGGTTCACACATCCGTACGCTGCTGCTGACGTTCTTCTACCGTCAGATGCCGGAAATCGTTGAGCGCGGTCACGTCTACATTGCACAGCCACCGCTGTACAAAGTGAAGAAAGGCAAGCAGGAACAGTACATTAAAGACGATGAAGCAATGGATCAGTACCAGATCTCTATTGCTCTGGATGGCGCGACTCTGCACACCAACGCCCACGCTCCGGCGCTGGCGGGCGAAGCACTGGAAAAACTGGTTTCTGAGTACAACGCCACACAGAAAATGATTGGTCGTATGGAGCGCCGCTACCCACGCTCACTGCTGAAAGAGCTGGTCTACCAACCGACGCTGGCCGAAGCCGATCTGGCTGACGAAGCTAAAGTTACAGCCTGGGTTTCCCAGCTGGTTAACGTGCTGAATGAAAACGAAATGCACGGTAGCACCTGGAATAGCCTGGTTCGTAAAGACGCTGAGCTGAACCTGTTCGAACCGATCATTCGCGTGCGTACCCACGGCGTCGATACCGACTATCCGCTGGATCACGAGTTTGTGACCGGTGGTGAATACCGTCGTATCTGTACCCTTGGTGAAAAACTGCGTGGTCTGATCGAAGACGACGCGTTTATCGAACGTGGCGAGCGCCGTCAGCCGATTGCCAGCTTCGAGCAGGCGCTGGACTGGTTGGTGAAAGAGTCCCGTCGTGGCCTGTCTATTCAGCGCTATAAAGGTCTGGGCGAAATGAACCCGGAACAGTTGTGGGAAACCACGATGGATCCAGAGAGCCGTCGTATGCTGCGTGTAACGGTAAAAGATGCGATTGCTGCTGACCAACTGTTCACTACGCTGATGGGCGACGCCGTTGAACCGCGTCGTGCGTTTATCGAAGAAAACGCCCTGAAAGCAGCGAACATCGATATTTAACGTGTACCCAGGCCTGCTCCTGTAGGCCTGATAAGCGAAGCGCCATCAGGCAGTTCGTTAACGTTTGCCGGATGGCGGCTTAGGCCTTATCCGGCCTACAACCGATCTACAAAAGGGGAATCCCGATTCCCCTTTCCATCCCCCTTTTCGTTGCTGTTTTTTGAGCGGAATCGCGTTAGCATGAGGACAGACTCATCTAATCCGGGGAACTCATGGCTATCAAACTCATTGCTATCGATATGGATGGCACACTTCTGCTGCCCGATCACACCATTTCACCCGCGGTCAAAACGGCAATTGCCGCTGCACGCGCGCGAGGCGTTAACGTGGTACTGACCACAGGCCGACCGTTTGCGGGCGTTCACAGCTACCTGAAAGAGCTTCACATGGAACAGCCCGGTGATTACTGCATTACCTATAACGGTGCGCTGGTACAGAAAGCGAGTGATGGTAGTACTGTTGCGCAAACAGCGTTGAGCTATGACGACTATCGCTATCTTGAGCAACTCTCCCGTGACGTCGGTTCCCACTTCCATGCACTGGATCGCAACACGCTGTATACCGCAAACCGCGACATCAGCTATTACACGGTTCATGAATCTTTTGTCGCGACCATCCCGCTGGTGTTCTGTGAAGCGGAGAAAATGGATCCGGCAACGCAGTTCCTGAAAGTGATGATGATTGATGAACCCGCCATCCTCGATAAAGCCATCGCCCGCATTCCGGCAGAGGTAAAAGAGAAATACACCGTGCTGAAAAGTGCGCCGTACTTCCTCGAAATTCTGGATAAACGCGTGAATAAAGGCACGGGTGTGAAATCGCTGGCCGATGCTCTGGGTATTAAACGCGATGAGATCATGGCCATTGGCGATCAGGAAAACGACATTGCGATGATCGAATTTGCTGGCATGGGCGTGGCGATGGACAACGCAATTTCGTCGGTAAAAGAGGTTGCCAACTTCGTCACCAAATCTAACCTGGACGATGGCGTGGCGTACGCTATTGAGAAGTTTGTGCTGAACTAATCATTCATTGCCTGATGGCGCTACGCTTATCAGGCCTACCCAACAGTGTCATTATCGTCCAGATAAGGCGCAGTCACCCTCCGGCAAAAACACGCTTCCTGACCCGCATCTGCTGCGGGTTTTTTTATCCTGGGCGCAGGTCTACATCTCCGCTGCTGTATTGGCTGTCTGCTTGCATGGATTTCTGACGGGCTGCTGCCCGTGATTCTGCGGGATATGTGCGACACCGCTTTGCATAATCCATTTTCTGGTCAATGCCGAGGTTAACATCCGACTCTTGATAATCTTACCGTAGAGCTTCACGCGCAGTTTTCGGGTGGCGCTTCGATAGGCGTCATTCAGATTCTCCGTATCCCGCATAAAGACGGATTTCAGGATCTCCGCGCTGTCCAGAGCGTAGCTGATTCCCTCCAGCGAACTGGCGCTGATAAATCCCGCCGCTTCACCAATCAGAAACGCATTGTCTTTTCCGCAAACAAAATCCGCCCAGCGCGAAGGGAACAGCACGGTGCATTTTTCGCTTTTTAGCGGTTTGCCAAACTGAAAATGGAAGGCTTCCATTTTTGCTTTTAGCGCGTCAAAGCGCGCCTGCCCGTCTTTCATCGGGTAGGCACCGCCAAAGATAAAATAACCGTCTTTGCTGATACTCCATGAGTAGCAGTCCGTGACATCGTTATCAAAAATGCAGGAGTAAAATGGCTGAGGATGTTTTTCAGCGAACCATTGCTGAAGCGCGACGTATTTACGGATCTGATGCTCAGGATACAGATGGCGGCGAACCAGCGAATTTGCCCCGTCGGCGCCAACCAGATAGCGCGCGGTAATGTGTTGCTCCCAGCCGTCAGCGCGAAAAATCACGTGCCACATGTCGCCTTCTCGCCAGATTTTCCTGCACAGACTGTCGTGGTAAACCGCGACCTCATCAGGGATGAGTGATTTCATCCATAAATCAAACGCGTGGCGGTTGATATTGATGTAACTGCGTTGATAGTTACGCGTCAGCGCTGCTGCCACATCTACTGTTTTAACGCTGAAAATCTGCGGGTTCGCGATCACATCGACCGGTAAGGTGATGCCATCGCGAATAAACGAACGCTGGGCATCCGGAGCCAGCAGGCCGCCGCAGGGTTTGGTGAAGCCTTCCGTTCCGCACTGGCGCTTTTTATCCAGCGCAATGACACGCCTCTTTCCACTCAAATGCCGTGCCAGCGCCGCTCCTGCCGGGCCTAAACCGATAATTGCCACGTCAAAGTGTTCCATCTTTTTTACCCGCCGTCATTGAGATGGAGGCATGCTAAAACCTGAAAGTGAAGCCCTTGTGAAGTATGATGGCCGGAATTGTCTCGCATCAGGGTTCTTGCAATGAAACAAATCACCTTTGCGCCACGTCATCACCAGCTTACCAATATCAATACCTGGACTCCGGATAGCCAGTGGCTGGTGTTCGATGTACGCCCGTCGGGGGCCTCTTTTACCGGGGAAACCATTGAGCGGGTAAACGTTGAAACTGGGGCCGTCGAGGTGATTTATCGCGCCACGCAGGGTGCGAATGTGGGTGTGGTGACCGTTCATCCACGAGAGAATAAATATGTGTTTATTCATGGGCCTGAGAATCCAGATGCTGCGTGGTACTACGATTTTCACCATCGTCGGGGGGTCATTGCGCATCAGGGGAACGTTGCCAACCTGGACGCGATGGATATCACCGCCCCATACACACCCGGCGCGCTGCGCGGTGGTAGCCATGTGCATGTCTTCAGCCCGAACGGCGAGTTTGTCAGCTTCACCTATAACGATCACGTCCTGCATGAGCGAGACCCGGCGCAGGATTTGCGCAACGTCGGTGTCGCGGCACCATGGGGACCGGTCACGGTGTCGGGTCAGAATCCCCGTGAATACAGTGGTAGCCACTGGTGTGTGCTGGCCAGTCAAACGACACCCACCCCGAGGCCTGGCAGCGATGAGATTAATCGTGCCTATGAAGAGGGCTGGGTTGGGGATCATGCGCTGGCCTTTATCGGCGATACGTTGTCGGTGAAAGGCGAAAAGGTGCCGGAGCTGTTTCTCGTCGACCTGCCGCGTGAAGAAAGCGACTGGAAACAGGCGGGAGAAACGCCTCTGGCAGGAACAGAATCATTGATGCCCGCACCGCCAGTCGGCGTGACCCAGCGTCGTCTGACGTTTACTCAGGGTCGCGCTTACCCCGGACTGGTGAATGCGCCGCGTCACTGGGTGCGTAGCAATCCGCAGGCCACGGAGATTGCATTTTTGATGCGTGACGAGCGCGGTGTTGTTCAGCTCTGGCTGATCGCTGCGCAGGGGGGAGAGCCGCGTCAGCTTACCCATCACGCAACGGATATTCAGTCGGCGTTTAACTGGCATCCATCGGGAAAATGGTTGGGGTATGTGCTGGAGAACCGAATTGCCTGCTGTGACGCACACAGCGGAGATGTCTGTTTCCTGACGTCGGAGCATAGTAATCCGCCTTCTGCGGATGCTGTTGTTTTCTCACCGGATGGGCGACAAATTGCGTGGATGGAAGACGTACAGGGTTTCCGTCAGCTGTGGGTGACGGAAACCGGGCGTTAAATCAGGGCGTGGACATTTCTGCCGGGGGGATAACGGCGTTCGTTATCTGCGTTCTCTCCTCGCTTCTTTCGACGCGGGATCTGACGGAGTTATCTTTGCGGAAGAGATCCCATGGCAGGAGTAGGGTGTCCATTACGGCGGTGAACGGCATGTCGAGTATTGCCAGAGACTTTGTACCCCAGTTTGTATCACTCTCACTGATCATCGTAGCGCTGGCGCGTGTGCCAGGATAAGTCCCTTCTTTGCCGCCAGTATGTGACATTACGCTTGAGCAACCACCCAGTAAAACCATTCCGCCGCACATCACTAGCGGTAACAACACATTTTTTATCATGATTCATTCATCTGTTGATCAACGGTGTTTGCATGATGAGTTATAGCGTTCCATTGCCCGGAAGAATACCCTCAGCATGTCGCACTGTGGTGCTTATCGCACTTTAACGATCTGTGCTTCCCCCCCAGTCTATGCCATAGACAGCAAACTGCAAAAAAAGTCCCCATTAAACGCTTGAAAAGTTCATATCAGGACCCATTTTTAGGGTAAGGACAAATGAAGAACATGCCTGAGGGGTGTTCTGTCCGCCTGGCCTGTCCATGATGGAAGGTCTCATATTCTCGCTGATTTCAGGAGCTATTGATTATGCGTAATTTTGATTTATCCCCGCTGTACCGTTCCGCTATTGGTTTTGACCGTTTGTTTAACCTGCTTGAAAACAACCAGAGCCAGAGTAATGGCGGCTACCCTCCGTATAACGTTGAGCTGGTGGATGAAAACCATTACCGCATTGCGATTGCCGTGGCGGGGTTTGCGGAAAGCGAGCTGGAAATTACTGCCCAGGATAATCTGCTGGTGGTGAAAGGCGCTCATGCTGATGAGCAAAAAGAACGTACTTACCTTTATCAGGGCATTGCCGAGCGCAACTTTGAACGCAAGTTCCAGTTAGCAGAGAACATTCATGTTCGTGGCGCAAACCTGGTGAACGGTCTGCTGTATATCGAACTTGAGCGTGTGATTCCGGAAGCGAATAAACCACGCCGTATCGAAATCAATTAATTCTGTCGGGCCGCGCTGCGCGGCCTGTTATCCCCATGCTCGCCGTCAGGGAGCATATGCAAATCTGCGGATTTGCAGGTACTCACTCGCTTCTTAGAAGGAGATTATGATTATGCGTAACTACGATTTATCCCCGCTGCTGCGTCAATGGATCGGTTTTGACAAACTGGCCAACGCCTTGCAAAACACCGGTGAAAGCCAGAGCTTCCCACCCTATAACATCGAAAAAAGCGACGATAACCACTATCGCATTACCCTTGCGTTGGCCGGTTTCCGTCAGGAAGATCTGGATATTCAACTGGAAGGCACGCGTCTGACGGTGAAAGGTAGCCCGGAGCAGCCGGAAAAAGAGACCAAATGGTTGCATCAGGGGCTGGTCACTCAGCCGTTCAGTTTGAGCTTCACCCTCGCTGAACATATGGAAGTCTCTGGCGCGACGTTCACCAACGGATTACTGCACATTGATTTAACACGCAATGTGCCAGAAACCCTCGCCCCGCAGCGTATCGAGATTCAGGAACGACCTGCGTTAAATAGCTAATTTGCTGTTTGCCCTTGCCCCGCCAGAAATGACGGGGCTTTTTTGTGCTTTACCACCCATACATACCGCCTGTTCTCTGCGAAAATCCGGTTAAAATAATAATGTTATTCACAGGGAACTGAAGATGAGTGAGATAGCATTAACGGTTAGCGTTCTGGCGTTGGCGGCGGTTGTTGGATTATGGATCGGCAACATCAAGGTTCGTGGGGTAGGGCTGGGCATTGGAGGCGTGCTGTTTGGCGGGATTCTTGTCGGACATTATGCTGACCTGCTAGGCATCTCCCTTAGCGGCGAGATGCTGCATTTTATTCAGGAATTTGGCCTGATCCTCTTCGTTTACACCATTGGTATTCAGGTCGGTCCTGGTTTTTTTGCGTCGCTGCGCGTTTCAGGTTTACGTCTGAATCTCTTTGCTGTTCTGATCGTCATCATCGGCGGTCTGATCACCGCTATTCTGCATAAAGTGTTTGCGATTCCGTTACCGGTGGTATTGGGAATATTCTCCGGTGCGGTGACCAATACCCCGGCATTGGGGGCTGGCCAGCAAATTCTGCGCGATCTGGGCACTCCTGTAGAGGTGGTTGACCAGATGGGGATGAGCTATGCCATGGCGTATCCTTTCGGTATTTGCGGCATCTTACTCACCATGTGGCTGATGCGTATGATTTTTCGCGTCAATGTCGAGGAGGAGGCGCAACAGCATGAATCCACGCTCTCCCGCGGTCACTCGCTCATCCAGACCATGAACATCCGGGTTGAGAACCCGAATCTCAATAACATGGCGATTCAGGATGTGCCCATCCTCAATAGCGACAAAATCATCTGTTCACGACTTAAACGCGATGAAACGCTGATGGTGCCCTCGCCTGGGACGATTATTCAGGTTGGCGATCTGCTGCATCTGGTGGGGCAGTCAGGGGATCTGCACAATGCGCAGGTGGTGATTGGCCAGGAGGTGGACACCTCGCTTTCTACTCGCGGCACGGAGTTGCGTGTTGAACGTGTGGTCGTCACCAATGAAAAAGTGCTCGGAAAGCGCATTCGCGATCTGCGCCTAAAAGAGAACTATGATGTGGTTATCTCGCGGCTTAACCGTGCGGGTATTGAGCTGGTGGCAAGCGGTGAGATGAGTCTGCAGTTTGGCGATATTCTCAATCTGGTCGGACGGCCCTCTGCCATTGAAGCGGTCGCCAATGTCGTGGGCAACGCCCAACAAAAACTGCAACAGGTACAGATGTTACCGGTGTTCATTGGTATCGGGCTGGGTGTGCTGCTTGGGTCAATTCCGCTGTTTATACCGGGGTTCCCGGCGGCGTTAAAGCTGGGGCTGGCGGGCGGGCCGCTGATCATGGCGCTGATTCTGGGGCGTATTGGCAGCATTGGTAAGCTGTACTGGTTTATGCCACCGAGTGCCAACCTGGCGCTGCGCGAGCTGGGAATCGTGCTGTTTCTTGCCGTGGTGGGGCTGAAGTCTGGCGGTGATTTTGTCGATACCCTGATGCAAGGCGAAGGCCTGAGCTGGATTGGTTATGGCATCGTTATCACCGCAATTCCGCTCATCACGGTGGGTCTGCTGGCGCGTATCTTCGCGAAGATGAACTATCTGACGTTGTGCGGGATGTTGGCCGGGTCGATGACCGATCCACCTGCGCTGGCATTTGCGAATAACCTGCATGCCACCAGCGGGGCGGCGGCGCTCTCGTATGCGACGGTATACCCGCTGGTGATGTTCCTGCGTATTATCACTCCGCAGCTGCTGGCAGTGATTTTCTGGGGAATAGGCTAGAAGAAATAATCCTGCTGACCGGCATCCTGTGGGTGCCGGTGATGATGTATCAACACTACTGACGGCGCATAATCCCTGCTTTGCTGAGAGTCTACCTTCACCTGACCCACGCAATCCCCTTCCTGCTTTCGTCGCGATAAGGCCAACTCAAGCTGGGCAGGGCGACCCTTTCAGCACAATCCGTGGGGCCTGCACCCGCGTTCGGTGGCACGAGACTGCGTACGCAAAGTGTGAACGTTGAGGGGAAAAAGCCGACGTTCTGATGCACTATTGTTATTTCTTTCTCTGATCCTCTGAATAGGGAATGTCATTAAAAGGAGCCCTGATGAAGATTTCTCGCCTTGGAGAAGCGCCGGATTACCGCTTCTCGCTGGCAAACGAGCGTACTTTTCTGGCGTGGATCCGCACCGCGCTAGGGTTTCTGGCGGCGGGGGTTGGTCTTGACCAGTTGGCTCCGGACTTTGCCACGCCCGTGATTCGTGAACTGTTGGCGTTGTTACTGTGTTTGTTTTCCGGTGGTCTGGCGATTTACGGCTACCTGCGATGGTTGCGTAATGAAAAGGCGATGCGTCTGAAAGAGGACCTGCCATACACCCACAGTTTGCTGATCATCAGTCTGATTTTGATGATCGTCGCGGTGATCGTTATGGCGCTGGTACTGTATGGCGGATAGCCGTAAAGCGCGCCGCATTGCCGATCCGGGACTTCAGCCAGAGCGCACGTCGCTGGCCTGGTTTCGCACGCTGCTGGGCTATGGCGCGCTAATGGCGCTGGCGCTGAAACATCACTGGCACCAGGCGGGATTCTTGTTCTGGGTTTCTATTGGCGTGCTGGCGATTGTAGCGATCATTCTCTGGCGCTATACCCGCAGTCGTAACCTGATGGACGTCGCCCATCACGATTTTTCTCAATCTCGCGCGGTGCGTGACAAATTTATGATCTCCCTCGCGGTGTTATCCCTCGCAATACTGTTTGCTGTAACGCATATCCGCCAACTTATCGCATTTATCGGGGATTTTGCATGACGGGAAATGAAAACAGGGATGTCCGTGAGGAGGCGTATCAGATCGTTGTCAATCGCCAGAATAGTCAACAAGCGCAAGAACTGTATCGAAACCTACAGCAGCTTGGTATCAGGGCCGTACAGTTTATTCCCCACATCGAGTTTGATAGGAATGGCCATTTATCCGCAGAGTCGGTAACCGCAGAAGGGTGGGGCCAGTTTTTAAATGCGGTATTTACTCTCTGGGTACGGGAAGATGTTAACCGGATATCCATTCAGCTTTTTGATAAGACCTTAAAGCAGTGGTGTGGTCGTGCGGATGCGGTGAATTTACAGGATATTTCGCATATCGGCGCGGAATGTCGGAGCTGTTACGTATTGCACTTCTGTGCTGGTGAATGCCTGAAACATCGTGATAGCAGCGGAAAAAGCGTGCTTTGTGCCGGGTATAAAACCTTTTTTAACGACTCTTCGCCGTACATGCGGGTGATGCGTGATCTTATTAAACAGCATCGCTCACCGATGGAACTGATGGCGATGCTGCGTCAAACTTAGCGACCTTTAGCCAGGTACTGCGCCATTTCGGCTTCCGGTACCATTCCGCCGCCCGTCGCCCATACCAGATGTGTGGCGTGGTTTAACTGCTCAGCAGTAAACCCATGCATTTGTTGGTATGCCGCTGAACCGCATACGCGCTGAGGTCCGCTCATCCCCGCCAGTGCAGATGGCTCCAGGCGAATACCGTCTTCCTGCGCCAGCCAGCCCAACATGTCATACATGGTTTGATCGTCAAGGGTATACAGCCCGTCCAGAAAACGCTCCATAGCCCGGCCCACAAAACCCGATGCACGTCCCACCGCCAGCCCGTCCGCCGCTGTCAGGTTATCAATGCCAATCTCCTGAACGGAAATAGCGTCGTGCAGGCCAGTGTAAACACCGAGCAGCATGCAAGGGGAGTGGGTCGGTTCGGCGAAGAAACAGTGAACGTTATCGCCGAACGCCAGCTTCAGGCCAAAAGCCACACCGCCAGGACCACCACCGACGCCGCACGGCAGATAGACAAACAGCGGATGATCGGCATCCACCACGCGCCCCTGCTGTGCGAACTGCGCTTTCAGGCGCTGTCCGGCCACCGCGTAGCCTAAGAACAAGGTGCGGGAGTTTTCATCGTCGATAAAGAAGCAGTTTGGATCGGATTCCGCCGCCTTACGCCCTTGCTCCACCGCCACGCCGTAATCTTCTTCGTACTCGACTACCGTCACACCGTGGCTGCGCAGCTTGGCTTTTTTCCACGCACGGGCATCGGCAGACATGTGTACGGTGACCTTAAAGCCGATGCAGGCGCTCATGATACCGATCGATAAACCCAGGTTGCCGGTCGAACCTACCGCGATGCTGTACTGGCTGAAGAACTGTTTGAATTCAGGTGAGAGCAGCACGCTGTAGTCATCTTCAGTGGTAAGCAGCCCGGCGGCCAGCGCCAGTTTCTCTGCGTGGGTCAGCACTTCATAGATGCCGCCACGGGCCTTAATCGAGCCGGAGATAGGCAGATGACTGTCTTTTTTCAGCAGAATTTCACCGCAGATAGACTGCCCGTACTCTTTTTCCAGCCGTTTTTGCATCGCAGGAATCGCGGCCAGTTCGGATTCAATAATCCCGCCGGTGGCGGCAGTTTCCGGGAAGGCTTTCGCCAGATACGGCGCAAAGCGGGTCAGGCGAGCATGGGCGTCCTGAACATCCTGTTCCGTCAGGCCGACATACGGTAAACCTTCTGCCAGAGAGGTCGTGGCCGGGTTAAACCAGGTCGTTTCTTTGAGAGCGACCAGATCCTCCACCAAAGGATACTGGGCGATGAGATTTTGAATGTTTTCCATAGTACGTCTCTTTGCGCTTAGATAATAAAGGAAAGCAGGAATGTGCAAGCCAGTGCAATAACCGACGCGATAAATGTCGCGGTCGTATAGTATTTAAATGTTTCACTCAGGGTGGCGCCGCAGTATTGCTTCACCAGCCAGAAGAGGGAATCTGTCACAATCGTGCAGCCAATTGCGCCAGAACCGATGGCAATGGCGATGATCTCTGGGCTGACGTTGGGATAGAGCGGCAGCATCGGCGCGACAATCGCCGTTGCACCCATCATCGCGACAGTTGCCGAACCGACCGCTGCGTGCAGAATAAGCGCCACCAGCCAGGCCAGCAGGATGGGGTGCATATGCATATTGGAGAGGATCACCGCGAGGGTATCCGCCAGGCCGCTGCTCTTCAGGATGGCGTTGAACGCGCCGCCCGCACCGATAATCAGCAGAATGTTAGCAATGGAACCAAAACCGTTTTCGGTATGGGTGAGCAGCGTACCCATGCCGATATGCTGACGCAAACCGAGAATGTAATACGCCACGAAAACCGCGATAAACATGGCAGTAATCGGGTTGCCGATAAACTCCAGCAGGGTGTACAGCGTACTGCCTTTCGTCATGTTCAGTTCAGCGACGGTTTTCGCCAGCATCAGACCAATCGGCAGCAGGACGGTAAACAGGGTTGCGCTCAGTGATGGCAGCGTTTTTTCGTCACGGACTTTAAGGTCAGAAAACTCAGCGGGTACTGCTTTATACGGCAGACGGTTGCCGAGTAACTTCAGGAACAGCGGTCCGCCGATAAGCGACGCCATCAGCCCTACCAGCAACCCATAGACGATAACGGAACCAAGATCGGCGCCCAGTTTATTGGCGACGAACAGCGCGGCCGGATGAGGTGGCACCACGCAGTGCACGGCCATCAGGGCGGTACATAACGGGATCGCCAGTTTCAGCAATGAAGTATGGGTCTTTTTGGCGATGGAAAACGCCAGCGGAATTAACAACACCACGCCCACTTCCACAAACAGCGTGATACCGCAAATCAGCCCCACCAGCACCATAATGACGTCAGCGGAGAGCCAGCGACAGCGCTGGAGCGTTAAGCCAATACGTTCTGCCGCGCCGGAAACTTCCATCATTTTGCCAAGAATGGTTCCCAGGCCGATAACAGCTGCGAGGAAACCCAGCGTGCCACCGATACCACTCTCAATGGCATTGACCATCTCCAGCGGGCCCATGTCCATCATCGTGCCCACAAAGAAACTGGCTAACAGCAGCGCCAGAAACGGGTGGAATTTGAACTTCACGATGGTCAAAACGATTAACACGATGCTTATCAGCAGCGTGCTCACAACCCAGATTTGAGAGTGCATATCTCACCTTGCCCTGTGATTAACGTGGTTATATTGGACAAAAAAACGACGTAGGCTGACAAACGATATAATTCCCATTTCACATGAGCTAAATTGAATCAAAATGGTGATATGTGTCTAAAAATGACTGTTTTATGCGATATGGTTCACCCTGATTCATCTTTATGCTGATTTTTTCAGCGACTTTTTTTACACTGCGGGCCATGGTCAGAGGTCTCAGAGGTGGTTATGGATCCCCTACGCGAAGTCAGAAATCGTCTACTCAACGGCTGGCAGCTATCAAAGCTCTACACTTTTGAAGTGGCGGCGAGGCATCAGTCTTTTGCGCTGGCGGCAGACGAGTTGTCATTAAGTCCCAGCGCCGTCAGCCATCGTATTAATCAGCTTGAAGATGAGCTGGGTATTCAGCTGTTTGTTCGCTCACACCGGAAAGTGGAATTAACGCACGAAGGGAAACGGGTGTTCTGGGCGCTGAAGTCGTCGCTGGATACGCTGAATCAGGAGATCCTCGACATCAAAAACCAGGAGCTCTCCGGTACGCTCACGGTTTACTCGCGGCCTTCCATCGCCCAGTGTTGGCTGGTGCCTGCATTAGGTGATTTCACACGCCGCTACCCGTCTATTTCGCTGACCATATTGACCGGTAACGACAACGTGAATCTCCAGCGTGCGGGTATTGATCTGGCGATCTACTTTGACGACGCACCCTCCGCGCAACTGACGCACCATTTCCTGATGGATGAGGCAATCCTGCCAGTATGCAGTCCGGACTATGCCCGCCGTTTTGACCTGCAGGGTGCGTTGGTTAACCTGCGTCACTGTACGCTGCTGCACGATCGCCAGGCGTGGAGCAACGATTCCGGAACGGATGAATGGCACAGTTGGGCGCAACACTTTGGGGTTGATTTGCCGTTATCATCGGGGATTGGCTTCGATCGTTCGGATTTGGCGGTGATTGCCGCAATGAACCATATTGGCGTTGCGATGGGGCGTAAGCGGCTGGTGCAAAAACGACTCGACAGCGGGGAGCTTGTCGCGCCTTTCGGTGAGATGGCGCTGAAATGTCACCAGCATTACTACATGACCACGCTGCCTGGCAGGCAGTGGCCGAAAATTGAGGCTTTTATTGGCTGGCTACAAGAGCAGGTGTGATGAGATTTATTACGTTTTCACTCTACACCTGATGTCGGAGATTATGCTAAATACGTGATATCCCTCCCGGTTAATGACTGAGGACAACTGTGTTAAAACCGCTCATCTCTCTCCTGTTGCTCGCCAGCGCTGTCGTGTGCGCCGCTGAACGGCCACTCACGGCTTTGCAGTATGCGCAGCTATTGGGGGCAGGAATGGATGTCGACTGGGCGCGAACCGAAAGGGGCATCCGCGAATTTGATCCGCTGGTGGTCCGCGATTTCAGGGCAAAGGGATTAACCCATGTGCGTATCCGGGTCGCGGGCGAGCCAACGGAAGCGCGGTTGATTCACCTGCGTAAACTGGTTGAAGCCTGTAACCAGTATGGCGTGATCACCATTATCGCGTATCAGGCCGATGAGTATAAAAACGATCCCAGCCCCGGAAACGAAAAAGAGGTGGAAAACTGGTGGATAGCCGTGGCGCACTATTTCGCGCAAAGTTCGCCGTTGCTGGGTTTTGACCTGATCGATGAACCGGCGGAGAAACTCAACCATAATCAGGCTTCCCTCAATCGGGTATATGAGAATACCCTGCGCGTGATCCATGCCATTGACCCGCAGCGCATGATTTTTATTGCCCCACGCATGCGCGCCGCCCCGGAGGCGTTGTCGGGTCTTAAACTGCCGCCGGGAAGCCAAAACTACGTGCTGGCACAATGGCATATCTTCCCGCGGGGTCCGCTAAAGAGTAATGGGAAATACCCCTGGACCTCCGGTACCGCGGCGGAAAAAACCGCCATCCGTGCGCGGATAAACGCCGCCCTACATTGGCAGCAGAAAACCGGTCATGTCAGTTGGGTCGGGGGCTGGTCGCCGGGAGAAACCATCAAAAATGCGCCATCTCCGTCGCAGTTAGCCTTTGCCAGTTTTATGGCCTGTGAGCTGAAGAAAGCGAAAATTCCGTATGCTATCAACGCCGATACGCAGTTTTATGATGGGGAAGAGGGGGCGTGGCGGCCAGCGCTGGAACCGTTGTTGAACGCGATGATATCGCCGAAGTGTGAACAGCCCGGCGATAAGCCGGGCCATCATCTGATTAAACCGCCTGCTCCTGATGGGAGACACGAGACGCCAGCGGGAGCCAGCACAGTAAAATCAATAGCCCCATAAAGGTCATCAACATCCCAAGACTGGCTTGTCCGGTTTGCGGCATCATCGCGGAGAGCCACGCCAGCACGCCTGAGCCGATGTTTTGCAAGCCGCCCACCAGCGCGCCTGCAGTTCCGGCCAGGAACGGGAAAGGTTCCATCGCCCCGCTGGTTGCCAGCGGAAACAGCATGCCTGCGCCAAAGAAGAACAGGGCTGCCGGGATCAACAGCGTCCAGACGTTCATCACGCCGAACCAGCCTGGCACCCACATCATCACGCCTGCCAGCAGGCAGCTGACCACCGACTGCCACATCAGCGTGGAGAAGCGTTTATTGGGACGACCGGCAAACCATGCGCCGAAAAACGCCGCCGGGATCGGCAGAATAAACAAGACGCTCACCACCATGCTGCTTAAACCTAATACGGCACCCATCAGTACGCCGGAGCAGGCCTCGAAGACGGCAATCCCGGCCAGGCCGCCGATCAGCATCAGCAAATAACAGGTAAACGCGCCGTTGCCGAACAGGGTTTTGTAGCTGGTGATAAGCCGTGTGCGCGGTGCGCCCGTCGGACGGGTTTCTGGCATCCAGCGCGCCATGCTAACGGTGACGCCTGCGCAGAGGATCAGCAGAAAGATGTAACAGGCGCGCCAGTTCCACATAGTGTCCAGCAGACCGCCGATCAGCGGAGCCATCAACGGGCTGACCAAAATCCCCATATTCAGCAAGCTGTTGGCGTGGCGCAGTTGTGTGCCTTCATACAGATCACGCGGTAAGGTCCTCGCCATCACCCCGCCAACGCCGGTCCCCATGCCCTGCATCGCACTGGCGGCAATCAGCACCGTCAGGCTGTGGGTGGTGATGGCGACCAGCGTGGCCAGCATAAAGATGGACATGCCGACGAGGATCACCGGGCGACGCCCGACACGGTCAGAAAGCGGGCCGTAAACCAGCTGTGACAGACCGTACGTCAGCAGGTAGGCGGCCATCACGCTTTGTACGGCCCCTTCGCGGACATTCAGTTCACGCGCCATATCGGCAATTGCCGGGATATAGATGGTTTGCGCCATCTGACCCACTGCGACAAGTAATACCAACATCAACAACAAATTGACGCTTTTCTGCCTTTTCATTTCGCTGATTACTTTTTAAAAAGAGAAAAAATAAGAATAAGTGGCTATGTATTGCCATAAATTAGAGTGAAATCTACCACACCAGTAAAAGAAGGCCAGATAGACGACTGGAATGGTGTGTCGGCGAACGGCAGGATATGTAAACAAAAAACGGCAACAAATGTTGCCGGATTGCATCATGCCAGGCGAAGCAGCATGGCGCCAGCGGCAATACCGCCTGCGGCGACGAGGCGCAACCCGACGACCCGCTCTTTGAGCAATAGCCACGCGATAAGCGCGCCGAACAAAATAGAGGTCTCGCGCAGCGCGGCGACCACCGCCAGGGGGGATTGCGTCATCGCCCACAGTGCCAGTCCGTAAGAACCCATAGTGCCGATGCCGCCAAAAATCCCCTTCTTCCAGTGCTGCACCAGGTAGCGTGCGGCCTCCTGGCGTCGGGCAATCATCGCCCAACTCAACAGGCAGGAGCCATTGAGGAAGAATGTCCACAACGTGTATCCCAGCGCAGTTTCTGACAGTCGTACACCTGTCCCGTCCACCAGGGTATATCCGGCAATAAAACAGGCGTTAATCAGGGCCAGAACCACGCCCTGCCGGGAACTGGCGTGGCCGTTGAAGGCCATACCGAGGATGGCAATGCAGATCACCACAATACCGACCCAGGCCAGTGCGGAGAGGCTGTCGCCGAGAAACAGCACGCTGATTATCGCGACCAGCAGCGGAGCGGAACCGCGCATTAAGGGATACGTTTGGCTCATATCCGAAACCTGATAGGTTTTGGCGACCAGAACGGTATAGACCACCTGTAACACGGTAGAGGCGGCTAAAAAGGGGATGCTGGCAATGGCAGGCTGCGGGGAAAAAGGTAAACAAACCAACGCCATTAATGCCGCAGAGCCGCTGACGCCAATCGCCGAGTAGAGCTTGTCGTTTCCTGCTTTCACGATGGCGTTCCAGCTGGCGTGCAGCAGCGCGGCGAACAGCAAAATGCAGAAAACGGAAAGGGTCATGGCGACAGGTGTCTTAAGGGATGTAATAAAAATGTAACATACTCTTGAGGTACACGCACCAGGCAGAGGGTGAAAGGGGAGCGGTTGCCCGCTCCCCTTTAGTGCGGCTTGAATCTGAATCACTTGAGGTATTTCAGAACTGCATCAAGCAGTTGCAGTGCAGCAACAATGAGTTTCAGGATAAGAATAGCGATATCCACGAGGCTCATACGCGTCTCCTGTGGTGAAGGAGCACCGCCAGCTGACGTACCTTTCCGCTGCCTGTTGCCAGCTGCTGCGCACGCGATCTCTCTTGCGAGAAATGTTGTGCTTGTTGACGTAACACAGTGTGCTCACACGGGGTTAAGGCGCTGACGGCACCACCCGTTTCAGCCAGGGCTTTGTTGCGCCGGTTTACGATGCGGCCCCGCATAACACATTGCGTACAGTGATATTATAGATGAATTACTGTATAAATAAACAGTAATTTTTAGACAAAACACCCTCTCTGTACCATACTCAAAAGCGTCAAAATTCGTGCCGAAATTGCGTGTTTTTCGTGGAATGCGTATACTTCTGGTGTTGACATAACACAGTGTGCTTTGCGGTTACCAGCCGCATAACGCTGATAAAAACCTCGCTTCGGCGGGGTTTTTTGTTTTACATCGTTATCAGTGATAATGTGATCGTTGACGCATTTTTGCACAGATGAAATTTTTTCCATTGTCACATCTAAAAAGCTGTGCTTGTATAAATCCTGTTAATCAATAAACAGACAAGGTCCCTAATGAACCCTTCCATGCTAACTGCGACCCTACTAAAAACTGCGCAACCTGCCGCAGTGGTCGTCGTGCGTGTGGTGGTGGTCGTCGGCAATGCGCCGTAGGGTCCGGAACACACGATTCCAAAACCCCGCCGGCGCAAACCGGGCGGGGTTTTTCGTTTAAGCGACCCTCCCGGAGCCTCGGCCCAGAATAAAAGGACTGGAGCATGGCAAGTTCGGGCACAACATCCACACGTAAGCGCTTTACGGGCGCAGAATTGATCGTTCATTTACTGGAACGCCAGGGCATCACCGTGGTGACCGGGATCCCGGGCGGTTCGATTCTCCCCGTCTACGACGCCTTAAGCCAAAGCACGCAAATCCGTCATATCCTGGCACGCCACGAACAAGGCGCGGGGTTTATTGCGCAGGGTATGGCGCGAACTGATGGAAAACCCGCTGTTTGTATGGCCTGTAGCGGACCGGGGGCGACGAACCTGGTCACCGCCATCGCCGATGCGCGTCTCGACTCCATTCCATTGGTGTGTATTACCGGTCAGGTACCGGCCTCCATGATTGGCACCGACGCCTTCCAGGAAGTGGACACCTACGGCATTTCTATCCCCATCACCAAACATAACTATCTGGTCAGAGATATTCACGAATTGCCGCAGGTGATGAGTGATGCTTTTCGCATTGCCCAGTCGGGACGCCCGGGGCCGGTGTGGATAGACATTCCTAAGGATGTTCAGACCGCCACGATCGAGCTGGAAGAACTGCCGCCTGCGGCAGAGAAATCACCCTCGCCGGAATTCAGTGCTGAAAGTATCCGAGACGCCGCCGCGATGATTAATGCGGCAAAGCGCCCGGTGCTGTATCTCGGCGGCGGTGTCATCAATGCACCTGCCCGTGTGCGCGAACTGGCGGAAAAAGCGCAGTTACCGACCACCATGACCTTAATGGCGCTGGGTATGTTGCCAAAAGCGCACCCGCTGTCGTTAGGCATGCTGGGTATGCATGGCGCACGCAGCACCAACTTTATCCTGCAAGAGGCGGATTTGCTGATTGTTCTGGGCGCGCGTTTTGATGACCGGGCGATTGGTAAAACGGAGCAGTTCTGCCCGAACGCCAAAATTATTCATGTCGATATCGACCGCGCGGAGCTGGGGAAAATCAAGCAGGCGCACGTGGCGATTCAGGCCGATGTGGATGATGTTCTGGCCCAGTTGATCCCATTCATTGACGTGCAACCGCGTGAAGAGTGGCACCAGACGGTGGCGGACTTGCAGCGCGAGTTTCCGGGGGCGATCCCGCAAGAGAGCGATCCCCTCAGCCATTATGGATTGATTAATGCCGTGGCGGCCTGTGTGGACGACAGCGCGATTGTCACCACCGATGTGGGGCAGCATCAGATGTGGACGGCGCAGGCGTATCCGCTCAACCGTCCTCGCCAGTGGCTGACCTCCGGTGGCCTGGGCACCATGGGCTTTGGTCTGCCGGCGGCGATTGGCGCCGCGCTGGCGAACCCTGACCGTAAGGTATTATGTTTCTCTGGCGATGGCAGCCTGATGATGAATATTCAGGAGATGGCGACCGCCAGCGAAAACCAGCTGGATGTGAAAATCATTCTGATGAACAACGAAGCGCTGGGGCTGGTCCATCAGCAGCAGAGTCTGTTTTACAAGCAAGGTGTCTTTGCCGCCACCTATCCTGGGATGATCAACTTTATGCAGATTGCCGCCGGATTTGGTCTGGAAACCTGTGATTTGAATAACGAGGCTGACCCGCAAGCGGCGTTGCAGGCGATTATTTCCCGCCCGGGACCGGCGCTGATTCATGTGCGCATTGATGCGGAACAAAAAGTGTATCCGATGGTGCCGCCTGGCGCGGCAAATACAGAGATGGTGGGGGAATAAACCATGCAGAAACAGTCACATGAAAACGTCATTCTGGAACTCACCGTGCGTAACCATCCGGGGGTAATGACCCATGTCTGCGGCCTGTTCGCCCGTCGCGCCTTTAACGTGGAGGGCATCCTCTGTTTGCCGATCCAGAACAGCGACCAAAGCCGTATCTGGCTACTGGTTAATGACGATCAACGTCTTGAACAGATGATTAGCCAGATAGATAAACTGGAGGATGTCGTGAAAGTCATTCGTAACCAGTCAGATCCGACCATGTTTACTAAGATTGCCGTCTTTTTCGAATAACAGCTCAAGGCTTGAACAGCAACGCGCGGGTACACAAAATCATTCAAGCTGCATCAAGGCGGCAAGTCTGAGACAAATTCGTAGGAACGAATTTGAACAGCCGGAGGCTGCCTTCGGTGTGGGACATGGATGTCCCACATTAATCCCCAGGAGCTTACTCAAGTAAGTGGCTGGGGTGAGCAGATGTAGCCAACGCAGAGGCAGCTTGAAGGATGAAGTGTATGTCGTTAAGGTAAGTGCGTTTTATTACCCGCCAGGACAGAACCATGATCACCGTTGCCCTTATTGACGATCACCTGATCGTCCGCTCCGGCTTTGCACAGTTGCTGGGGCTGGAGCCTGATTTGCAGGTTGTAGCCGAGTTCGGATCGGGACGAGAGGCGCTGGCGGGACTGCCGGGGCGCGGCGTGCAGGTCTGTATTTGCGACATTTCCATGCCGGATATCTCCGGGCTGGAGTTGTTAAGCCAACTGCCAAAAGGGATGGCGACCATCATGCTCTCTGTTCATGACAGTCCGGCGCTGGTGGAGCAGGCGTTGAATGCAGGCGCCCGTGGTTTCCTCTCCAAACGCTGTAGCCCTGATGAACTGATTTCTGCGGTCCATACGGTGGCGACAGGCGGTTGTTATTTGACGCCGGATATCGCGGTAAAGCTGGCGGCAGGGCGTCAGGATCCGCTGACCAAACGCGAACGTCAGGTGGCGGAAAAACTGGCGCAGGGTATGGCGGTCAAAGAGATTGCCGCTGAACTGGGGCTGTCGCCGAAAACAGTACACGTGCATCGCGCCAATCTGATGGAAAAACTGGGCGTCAGCAATGACGTTGAACTGGCTCGCCGTATGTTTGATGGCTGGTGATGAGCACCTTTTTCTCCCGGTTAATTACCGTTATCGCCTGTTTTTTTATCTTCTCCGCCGCGTGGTTTTGCCTGTGGAGCATCAGCCTGCATCTGGTTGAGCGCCCGGAAATGGCGGTGCTGTTGTTTCCATTTGGTCTGCGTCTGGGGTTAATGCTGCAGTGCCCGCGCGGCTACTGGCCGGTGTTGCTGGGTGCAGAATGGCTACTGATTTACTGGCTGGCGCAGGAAGTGGCGCTCGCGCATCTTCCCCTTTTGATGATCGGAAGCGTGCTGACGCTGCTTCCGGTGGCGTTAATCTCCCGCTATCGCCATCAACGCGACTGGCGCACGTTGCTTTTGCAAAGCGCGGCGCTTACGGCTGCGGCATTGTTACAGTCTTTACCGTGGATGGGGCAAGGCGAAGCGGCCTTTACCGCACTGCTGTTGACCCTCACCGGCGGACTGACGCTGGCCCCCATTTGCCTGGTGTTCTGGCATTACCTCACCAGCACCACCTGGCTGCCGCTCGGCCCGGCGCTGGTTTCGCAGCCGGTCAACTGGCGCGGTCGCCATCTGGTCTGGTATCTGCTGTTGTTCACCGTCAGTCTGTGGCTACAGCTTGGGTTGCCGGACGAACTTTCCCGTTTTACGCCCTTTTGTCTGGCGCTGCCGATTATCGCGCTGGCCTGGCACTACGGCTGGCAGGGGGCGCTGATCGCGACCCTGATGAACGCCATCGCGTTGATTGCCAGCCAGACCTGGCACGATCACCCGGTGGATTTATTACTCTCATTGCTGGCGCAGAGCCTGACCGGGTTGCTACTCGGCGCGGGGATCCAACGCCTGCGCGAGCTTAATCAGTCGCTGCAAAACGAACTGGCGCGTAATCACCGCCTGGCGGAACGTCTGCTGGAAACCGAAGAGAGCGTACGCCGCGACGTGGCGCGCGAGCTGCATGACGATATCGGTCAGACCATCACCGCGATCCGCACCCAGGCCGGTATTGTGCAACGGCTGGCTCCGGAAAATGCGGGCGTGAAGCAGAGCGGAGCGCATATCGAACAATTATCGTTGGGCGTGTATGACGCGGTGCGTCGTCTGTTAGGGCGCTTACGCCCCCGCCAGCTGGACGATCTGACGCTGGAGCAGGCCATCCGTTCGCTGATGCGTGAAATAGAGCTGGAAAGCCGCGGCATCGTCAGCCATCTCGACTGGACAATCGACGAATCAATGCTCAGTGAAGGCCAGCGGGTGACCCTGTTTCGGGTGTGCCAGGAGGGGCTGAACAACATTGTGAAGCATGCCAGTGCCAGTGCGGTGACACTCCAGGGCTGGCAGCAGGACGACCGCCTGATGCTGGTGATTGAGGACGACGGTTGTGGGCTGCCGCCAGGCTCTGGTCAGCTGGGTTTTGGTCTGACCGGAATGCGTGAACGAGTGACGGCACTGGGGGGAATGCTGGCGATTTCCTGCACCCACGGCACGCGCGTGAGCGTCTCATTGCCCCTGCGCTATGTGTAAGGAGAGGGAATGCTGACGTTTCTGAAAGCCCCGGTGAATGCGCCGCTAATTAACGATAAACACGAAATCGACGCCCGTTACCGCTACTGGCGGCGGCATATTCTGACCACCATCTGGCTCGGTTATGCGTTGTTCTACTTCACCCGTAAAAGTTTTAACGCCGCGGTGCCGGAAATCCTCGCCAGCGGCGTATTGACCCGCAGCGACATTGGTCTGCTGGCCACGCTGTTTTACATCACTTACGGGCTGTCGAAATTTGTCTCCGGTATCGTCAGCGACCGCTCCAACGCCCGCTATTTTATGGGGATGGGGCTTATCGCCACCGGGGTGGTGAACATTCTGTTCGGCTTCTCCACCTCGCTGTGGGCGTTTGCCCTGCTGTGGGCGCTGAATGCCTTCTTCCAGGGCTGGGGCTCGCCGGTGTGCGCCCGTTTGCTGACGGCGTGGTACTCGCGTACTGAACGCGGCGGGTGGTGGGCGTTGTGGAACACCGCGCACAACGTTGGCGGCGCGCTTATTCCTATTGTGATGGCTGCCGCCGCCCTGCATTACGGCTGGCGTGCCGGGATGATGATTGCCGGGCTACTGGCGATTGCGGTGGGCATTTTCCTCTGCTGGCGACTGCGCGACAGACCGCAGGCCATCGGTTTACCGCCAGTGGGCGACTGGCGGCACGACGCGCTGGAAATCGCCCAGCAGCAGGAGGGAGCGGGGCTGACCCGCAAAGAGATCCTCACCAAATATGTCTTGCTGAACCCTTACATCTGGCTACTCTCGCTCTGTTATGTGCTGGTGTACGTCGTGCGCGCGGCGATCAACGACTGGGGTAACCTGTACATGTCGGAGACGCTGGGGGTTGATCTGGTGACCGCCAACACGGCTGTCACCATGTTCGAACTGGGCGGGTTTATTGGCGCACTGGTGGCGGGCTGGGGCTCGGATAAACTGTTCAATGGCAACCGTGGGCCAATGAACCTGATTTTCGCTGCGGGGATTTTGCTTTCCGTTGGCTCGCTGTGGCTAATGCCGTTTGCCAGTTACGTGATGCAGGCCGCCTGCTTCTTCACCACCGGTTTCTTCGTCTTTGGCCCGCAGATGCTGATCGGTATGGCGGCGGCCGAGTGTTCGCACAAAGAGGCGGCGGGGGCGGCTACCGGATTTGTCGGATTGTTTGCCTATCTTGGCGCATCGCTCTCCGGCTGGCCGCTGGCGCAGGTGATGGAAACCTGGCACTGGACCGGGTTTTTTGTGGTGATCGCCATTGCCGCCGGGATATCCGCGCTTCTGCTGTTGCCGTTTTTGAATGCCCAGGCGCCGCGCGAGGTCAATGAAGCGTGACGCACCTCACCTTTTTGCGCCGAGTCGGGCAAAACTAAGAAATTTTCCCGGTTCCGCCTGGACGCTGTCTCAGGCCGGGTTGGCTGCTGATTTTTACAATGACTGCCATAAAGCAGGTATAAAAATCAGGAGATATCCCACCCATGCTGGCCTTCCTAAACCAGGTGCGTAAACCGACCCTCGATCTGCCGCTCGATGTACGGCGCAAAATGTGGTTCAAACCGTTCATGCAGTCCTATCTGGTGGTCTTCATCGGCTACCTGACCATGTATCTGATCCGCAAAAACTTCAACATTGCGCAGAACGACATGATCTCCACCTACGGGTTGAGCATGACGCAACTGGGGATGATTGGGCTGGGTTTTTCGATCACCTACGGGGTGGGAAAAACGCTGGTCTCCTATTACGCTGACGGCAAAAACACCAAGCAATTCCTGCCGTTTATGCTGATCCTCTCCGCTATCTGTATGCTCGGCTTCAGCGCCAGCATGGGTACCGGCTCTACCAGCCTGTTCCTGATGATCGCGTTTTATGCCCTGAGCGGTTTCTTCCAGAGTACCGGCGGTTCGTGCAGCTATTCCACCATCACCAAATGGACGCCGCGCCGTAAGCGTGGCTCTTATCTTGGCATGTGGAACATTTCCCATAACCTTGGCGGCGCGGGCGCTGCGGGCGTAGCGCTGTTCGGCGCGAACGTCCTGTTCGACGGTCATGTGATCGGCATGTTTATCTTCCCGTCGATTATTGCGCTGATTGTGGGCTTTATCGGCCTGCGCTATGGCAGCGACTCCCCGGAATCTTACGGCCTCGGTAAAGCGGAAGAGCTGTTCGGTGAAGAGATCAGCGAAGAAGACAAAGAGACTGAAGAAAATGAGATGACCAAATGGCAGATCTTTGTTGAGTATGTGCTGAAAAACAAAGTGATCTGGCTGCTGTGCTTCTCCAACATCTTCCTGTACGTGGTGCGCATCGGTATCGATCAGTGGTCCACCGTGTATGCCTTCCAGGAGCTGAAACTCTCCAAAGAGGTGGCGATTCAGGGCTTTACCCTGTTTGAAGTGGGCGCGCTGGTGGGTACGCTGCTGTGGGGTTGGCTGTCTGACCTGGCGAACGGTCGTCGTGCGCTGGTGGCCTGCGTTGCGCTGGCGCTGATCATTGCCACGCTGGGCGTCTACCAGCATGCCAGCAACCAGTACGTTTATCTGGCTTCCCTGTTTGCCCTTGGTTTCCTGGTGTTTGGCCCGCAGTTGTTAATCGGCGTCGCGGCGGTTGGTTTTGTACCGAAAAAAGCGATCGGCGCCGCCGATGGTATCAAAGGCACCTTTGCTTATCTGATTGGCGACAGCTTCGCCAAACTGGGACTGGGGATGATTGCTGATGGCACGCCGGTCTTCGGCCTGACTGGCTGGGCGGGCACCTTCGCTGCGCTGGATACGGCCGCCATCGGCTGTATCTGCCTGATGGCCATCGTGGCTGTATTTGAAGAACGCAAAATCCGCCGTGAGAAGAAAATCCGAGAATTGAAAGTAGCTTAAGTGTGTATTTGGTAACGCTTTGCCCGGCTTAATGCCGGGCTTTTTTATGCCTGAAGTCAGTCAGTCTCCAGGGATGTAAATGCAAATTTTTCGCCGTCAAAAAGCCCCTGGCTGGTGAGTTTTAATGCGGGGATGACCGGTAAAGAGAGAAACGCCATCTGGATAAACGGTTCGTCGGGCAGCGAACCGCACTCGCGACCCGCCGCCTTGAGCGCATCAATCTGCTCCGCCAGCGATTGTGCGGTGTCGGTGCTCATCAAACCGGCAATCGGTAGCGCTAAATGGCTCTGTACGTGCCCGCGACGAACTACACATAACCCGCCGCCATCGGCGATCGCCTGATTCACCGCGAGGGCCATCTCTTCGGCGCTGCGACCAACCACCACAATATTATGGCTGTCATGGCTAACGGTTGCCGCCAGAGCGCCTTCACGCAAACCAAATCCACCCAGCAAACCACAGGCAACGGGGAGCTGGCGCCCGTAGCGCTCAAGGACGGCGATGTAGCAGATATCATCGCGATCGAAGCCATCCGGGGTACACAGACAGGTGCTGGCGTGAGTAATTAATTCGTTAGGGATAGCATCAATGACCCGATAGCGTTTTCCGGGCGTGAAATGCAGCGGAAAATCGGCAGCGGATACCGGTTGCCGCGCAATGGTGTTGCCATAGGGAGGCGCGCTTCGCGCCAGTCTTGCGGGTTCTTCTGCTTTCAGTGCATCGGCGTTGATGGGCTCTCCTTTGACAAAGACCTGCTGTACCGTTACGTGACGGGCATCGCTAAGCAGAACGATATCCGCCTGTTTACCGGGAGCCAGCAGCCCAAGATGGTGCAGGCCAAAATGCCGCGCGGCTGACCAACTGGCGACGCGGTAAGCAACGTGAAGCGGTACGTTATGTTGTAAAATCAGCCGCCGAATAAGCGCGTCGATATGTCCCTCATGAGCAATTTCCCACGGGTTACGGTCATCAGTGCAAAGCATGCATTGCGGGCTGTTCATCTCATTGACAAGCGGTGCCAGCGCGTTGAGATTACGGGCTGCGGAACCTTCACGGATCATGAGTGCCATTCCGAGTTGCAGTTTGCGGCGACCCTCCTCCAGACGATAGCTCTCGTGGCAATTCTCGATCCCGGCGGCAATGTAGGCGTTAAGCGCTTTGCCGCTAAGTCCTGGGCAGTGACCGTCCAGCGTCAGGTGGCGAAAGGCATCCAGTTTATCGAGAAGCGTATTCTGTCCGGCAATGACGCCAGGATAGTCCATCACTTCCGCCAGCCCGGTTACCAGCGGATGATCGCGCCAGGCGAGCATTTGCTCGAGGGTAAAAGAGGCGCCGTTCACATCACATCCCGCCAGTGCCGGAACGCAGGAACTGACCTGAAGGTACTGATTTTGCTTTGCCTGTTCTGCACAGCGGACAAACCAGGCAAATCCGGTTTCACCCATCACGTTGACGATTTCGTGCGGATCGCAGATGACCGTAGTGAGTCCGCGCGGCAGCGTCGCCGATTCAAAGGTCACGGGCGTCATCATGCTGGATTCAATATGCAGGTGTGAATCGATAAAACCAGGCACTGCCGTTGCGCCGTGGGCATCCACGCGATGTAATGCCGGGGCGTCGATATATTCCGGGCCGATGCCCGCGATATGCTGTCCTTTAATAACAATCGGCCCTGCCAGTTCTCCGCCGTTGATGAGGTCGAGAAGAATGACATTATCAATAATATAATCGGCGACGGCTTCGCCACGAGAAACCGCCAACAATTCCTGTTGTTCCTGGCGGCTAATGTAATGAAACTTATAGCTAATAAAAGTATTCATATTTTTCTCATTTTGATTTTATCAATTTGATTGTTATTTATCATTAAGAAACACCAAATGATTATTTAAAGTTTATCGGCTTACGCACAATTGCAATGTGATAATTATCACTGAATTAAGTATGGGATATGTTTAAAAAAGAGACAGGTTAATATTCTCGCTAATGGATGAAAAAAATGAATAATGAGATCAGTGATGACATAAGAGAGGATTCAGGTAGCCTTTCGCGATTCTTTAAAATTCACCAGCACGGTACAACTGTACGTACTGAAATGATCGCCGGTATGACGACATTTTTAACGATGGTGTACATTGTTTTCGTTAACCCTCAGATATTGGGGGCCGCACAGATGGACCCCAAAGTGGTGTTTGTCACGACCTGTCTGATTGCCGGTATCGGCAGTATTGCGATGGGGTTGATTGCCAATCTGCCCGTCGCGCTGGCGCCCGCAATGGGGCTGAATGCGTTTTTCGCGTTTGTGGTCGTCGGGGCAATGGGCGTGAGTTGGCAAACCGGTATGGGCGCAATATTTTGGGGAGCCGTGGGACTGTTTTTGCTCACGCTCTTTCGCATTCGCTACTGGATGATTTCTAACATTCCTGTCAGTTTACGTATTGGTATCACCAGCGGCATCGGTTTATTTATCGCAATGATGGGGTTAAAAAACGCAGGTGTCATCGTTGCAAATAAAGACACGCTGGTGGCGATCGGTAACTTAAGCTCACATACAGTATTACTGGGTATTTTAGGCTTCTTTATTATTACCATTCTGTCATCCCGGAATTTTCATGCCGCCGTGCTGGTATCAATCGTGGTGACATCGTGCTGTGGGTTATTTTTCGGTGATGTGCATTTTAATGGCGTATATTCTGTTCCGCCCAATATCAGCGCTGTGATGGGCGAGGTAGATTTGAGCGGTGCATTATCGCTTAATTTGGCCGGTATCATTTTTTCCTTCATGCTAATCAATTTATTTGACTCATCAGGGACGTTAATTGGTGTAACGGATAAAGCAGGGTTAATCGATCAAGACGGTAAATTTCCTAACATGAATAAGGCGCTGTATGTCGACAGCCTGAGTTCGGTCGCTGGGGCGTTTATCGGCACCTCTTCCGTTACCGCCTATATAGAAAGTACCTCAGGCGTGGCGGTGGGTGGACGTACGGGCCTGACGGCGGTGGTGGTGGGGGTATTATTCCTGTTGGTGATGTTCTTTTCACCGCTGGTGGGGATGGTTCCCGCCTATGCGACGGCAGGGGCGCTTATTTTTGTTGGCGTTCTGATGACCTCGAGCCTGTCTCGCGTGAACTGGGACGACTTTACCGAATCGGTTCCTGCGTTTATCACGACGGTGATGATGCCGTTTACCTTTTCCATCACCGAGGGGATTGCGCTGGGTTTCATGTCGTACTGCATTATGAAAGTGTTTACCGGGCGCTGGCGTGAGCTAAACCTCTGTGTCATTGCCGTGGCGGTGCTTTTTGCGTTGAAAATCATTCTGGTGGATTAGTATTCACAGACGGTTTCCAGATATCATGAGTGCTGATAAAGCAGGAGAACTCATGGTCTGGATAATGCTGGCCACACTGGCGGTGGTGTTTGTTATCGGTTTTCGGGTGCTCACTTCCGGGTCCCGACGGGCGATTCGCCGTCTGAGCGAGCGTCTTGGTATTGATGTGGTGCCGGTGGAATCGATGATCGATCAAATGGGCAAAACGCAAGGCGAGGCGTTTTTACAGTATCTGCACCGCCCCGATGAATCGCATTTACAAAATGCCGCACAGGTGCTGCTGATCTGGCAGAACGTAATTGTAGACGGCAGCGATCAGAGCCTGCAACAGTGGCATCGTTTACTGCAAAAAGCCCGGTTGTCGGCGCCGATTACCGACGCGCAGGTGCGCCTTGCGCTGGGTTTTCTGCGCGAAATGGAGCCCGATATGCAGGAGATTAACGCCTTTCAGATGCGCTACAACGCGTTTTTTCAGCCCGAAGATGGCGTTCACTGGCTGCACTGATATCAATATTCGTGATGATGATTATCCTGGATCGTCATTATATTTATACCCCACCTCCCGCGCATGATGCCCCTCGTTAACGCTTACGACGAGGTTCATCATGTACCAGGCTATTCACCAAAACGCAATGACCTGGCCCGCACGGTACCGAATCCGATGATTAACGGACATCAGGAGAGGATCTCCGGCTGCGTATGATGCCGGACTGGCAAGCGTGTAACTAGTGTGACGAGACAGAGTGATTTTATAGCTAATAGGCTATAATTTATCTATAGCTTATTGGCTATGAGGGATCGCTTATGTGGGATGTTGAAACAACGGACGTTTTCGACAGGTGGTTTGACGAACAAACTGAAGCACTCAAGGAGGACATGCTCGCCGCTATGATTATTTTGTCCGAATATGGTCCCCAATTGGGAAGACCGTTTGCGGATACGGTGAACGACTCCGCTTTTTCGAACATGAAAGAGTTACGCCTTCAGCATCAAGGTAGCCCAATTCGGGCGTTCTTCGCGTTTGATCCTTCTCGTCATGGCATCGTGTTGTGCGCTGGAGATAAAACGGGGTTAAACGAGAAGAAATTCTATAAGGATATGATTAAGTTTGCAGATGCTGAGTACAGAAAACATCTTAATAAGTAAGGAAAAATTATGGCTACCCTCAAAGAGTTGATGGCTAAACAAACCCCGGAAAGTCAGGCGCGTATTGCTGAAAAAGTCGAGGAGATGTACCAGGCTATTGCGTTAAATATGTTAAGAGAAGAACTTAACCTGTCTCAGGCAGAACTGGCCGCGGCAATGGGCGTTAAGCAACCAACCATTGCAAAAATGGAACAGGCCGAAAATGATCCCCGCCTCTCAACGTTAAAACGTTACGTAGCAGCGCTGGGTGGCGAGTTAAGTATTGATGTTAAGTTGCCTACAGGTAAGAGAGTGGCGTTCCATATTTAATGCACCTGGATGACGTATTCTTTCGGTGTAAGGCGTTTTAGTTGCTAAAACGTTAAGTTCGTCACATTTAAAATGTTACACTGCGTAACTTTTCTACAAGAAATCGACGCAGGTAACAAAATGAGTGAATGTATAGCTGAAAAATCCCGCGCTGGAGAAATGGCCCGACCTAACTGGTCTGCGGTATTTGCTGTGGCGTTCTGCGTCGCCTGTCTGATCACCGTGGAATTTCTGCCTGTCAGCCTGCTGACGCCCATGGCGCAGGATCTGGGGATCTCTGAAGGCGTTGCCGGTCAGTCGGTGACAGTAACCGCGTTTGTCGCTATGTTTGCCAGCCTGTTCGTTACCCAAATTATCCAGGCGACCGACCGTCGCTATGTGGTGCTCTTGTTTGCCATTCTGCTGACGATTTCATGCCTGCTGGTTTCGTTTGCCAACTCCTTCACATTACTGCTGATGGGTCGTGCTTGCCTCGGACTGGCGCTTGGCGGGTTCTGGGCGATGTCTGCGTCGCTCACTATGCGCCTGGTTCCGGCGCGTACGGTACCGAAAGCGCTGTCGGTGATTTTCGGCGCGGTCTCTATTGCGCTGGTGATCGCTGCGCCGTTGGGCAGTTTTTTAGGCGGTATTATTGGCTGGCGTAACGTCTTTAATGCGGCGGCGGTGATGGGGGTGCTGTGTATTCTCTGGGTGCTGAAAGCGTTGCCTTCTCTGCCTGGTGAACCGTCTCACCAAAAGCAAAACATGCTTAGCCTGCTGCAACGTCCTGGGGTGATGGCCGGAATGATTGCCATCTTCATGTCGTTTGCTGGCCAGTTCGCGTTCTTTACCTACATTCGCCCGCTGTATATGAATCTGGCGGGCTTTGACGTTGATGGTCTGACGCTGGTGCTGTTGAGTTTTGGTATTGCCAGCTTTGTCGGCACCTCGATCTCTTCCGTTATCCTCAAACGCTCGGTCAAACTGGCGCTGGCGGGCGCACCGCTGGTGCTGGCCGTGAGCGCGTTGGTGCTGACATTATGGGGAAGCGACAAAGGGGTGGCCGCAGGGATCGCCATTATCTGGGGGCTGGCGTTTGCGCTGGTGCCGGTCGGGTGGTCAACGTGGATCACGCGCACGCTTGCCGATCAGGCGGAAAAAGCCGGATCTATTCAGGTCGCGGTGATCCAACTGGCGAACACGTGTGGCGCAGCGGCAGGCGGCTACGCACTCGACAACCTGGGGTTGCTGTCACCGTTGGTGCTGTCAGGCGGATTGATGCTGCTGACGGCGCTTTTGGTCGCCTCGAAAGTGCGCATAAAAAGCGCCCATCCGTAAGCGGGAAGGGTGACCCGAAGGTCACCCTTTGACTTAATTAAAGCCGTTATTTTCAGCCGTTGCGGCAAACCATTTGCCGCTCTGTTTAATGGTGCGTTGTTGAGTCTCTAAATCTAACTGCACAAAACCGTAGCGGTTTTTATAGCCGTTCAACCATGACCAGTTATCAATAAAGGTCCACATGTGGTAGCCAAGGCAATTGCAGCCTTCGCTAATCCCTTTGTGCAGCCACTTCAGATGTTCACTGACAAATTCAATGCGGTAATGGTCGTTAATGTGGCCATCCTCGATAAAGCGCTGCTCGTTCTCGACTCCCATGCCGTTTTCAGAAATAAAGCAACGCGGGTTGCCGTAATGATCGCGCAGGTTAGTAATAATATCGTAAATACCCGGCTCATAAATTTCCCAGCCGCGGTAAGGATTCATTTTACGCCCCGGCATTTCGTAGTAATCAAATAATCCTTCCGGCATAAAGGGGGCGTCAGGATGGACGGCAGAATCCCGGCACTTCACACGGCGTGGCTGGTAGTAATTGATCCCCAGCAGATCAATCTTACCGTCGGCAATCAGTTCTTTGTCACCAGGCTGACACGCGGGGAGCTGATCGTACTCTTTCAACAATGCGATCAAGTCGGCGGGATATTCCCCTTTTAGTACCGGATCAAGGAAGCTGCGGTTAAACAGCAGATCCGCATGATGTGCGGCTTTAACATCTGCCGGATGTGCCGAGCGCGGGTAAGAGGGCGTTAAGTTCAGCACCACGCCAATTTCACCGTCGTGGCTTCCGGCACGGTAAGCGCGAACCGCTAAAGAGTGCGCCAGCACCGTATGATACGCCACGGTAGCTGCGCGTTTGAAATCCACCACGTTGGGGTAATGGAAGTCATACAAATAGCCCCCCTCGACCGGAACAATCGGTTCGTTGAAGGTAAACCAGTGCTTAACCCGGTTGCCGAACAGATCGAAACAGAGTTGCGCATAGCGACCAAAAGCCGCCACTACGTCTCGGTTTTCCCACCCGCCTTTCTCCTGCATCACCATCGGCATATCGAAGTGGAACAGTGTAATAAACGGCGTGATCCCCTGCGCCAGTAACTCGTCGATCACCTGATTGTAGAACTCAACGGCTTCAGGATTGACCTCGCCGGTGCCGTCGGGGATCAGACGCGACCAGCTCAGCGACGTACGGAAACTGTTATGTTTCAGCTGCTTTAGCAGTGCGATGTCCTGTTTCCAGTGCTGGTAAAAGCCAGAGGTATTCTCCGGACCAATCCCTTGATGGAAACGACCTGGCTGGCTGGCGAACCACGCATCCCATGTGGTCTGGCTTTTGCCGCCGTTCAGGCTGTCGCCTTCGGTTTGCAGCGCCGAGCAGGCACTGCCCCACCAAAAGTTTTCAGGAAAACGGTATCGCATTGTTTTTTCTCCTTGGTCAGCAACAAATGTCTGTTCCAAAGAGAATAGGCGAATTTAGAAAAAAGAAACCGGTTACAGCGCCCGTTTTCAAGGTAGAACGGGCGAAATAAACGATGCAATACCGTGTGTTACATATCAGGGCATTCAACCTTGCCCAGCGCTTCCCAGTAGTTGTTCTGGTTATTTCGCTCGATGGCGATAATCGCTTCACGGATATGCTGCTGATTGACTTCACCAGACATAATGCTTTTTTCCCATGCCGCATCCGACATTGAGGCCTGCGGTGTGCAGATTTTGCGTAAGTCGTTCAGCACTGTCGTCTTTTCATTCGCCGTCTGGAGCCCGCCGTAAGCCGAGTTGGCCTGCGCAATTCCCGGCAATACGAGCAGGGCGGTCACGAGCGGTAACATGATTCGTTTCATAGTCATCATCCTTTTATCAATGCGCATCATCACTAGAGTAAGTGTAGACAGTTCAGTGCTCTCTCATCAGCCTGTGCTACCTTCAATAATGCGTTCAACCATAAGTTGTAGTTTTTCAGAGGGATAAAATGCAGATACAGATTACCGATACGGTGACCGAAGAGGACCAGAATGCGCTCTTTAAGGGGCTGCGAGCCTATAACGCACAGTTTATTAAAACCACGAATTTCGGCGATCTTGCGGTCTACTGGCGGGATTCGCACGGTGAGATGCAGGGGGGATTAATTGCGAAAATCAAGGGCGACTGGCTGAGCATTGAGTATGTGTGGGTGAGTGAATCCTTACGTAAAGCGGGTTATGGCAGCAAACTAGTGCAGGCGGCGGAGCAAACTGCGCAGGCGCGGGGTTGCCTGCATGCACTGGTGGATACCTTCAGCTTCCAGGCGCTGCCGTTTTACCAGAAACACGGCTATACACAGCAAATGACGCTGCCGGACTTTCCGGAAAAAGGCATTTCCCGCCACTATTTGTCGAAAACATTTTGATGACCGGATGGCGGAGCCAGCAGAAAACCAGGACTTCTGCCATCCGGTATTTTCCCGTTATGCCTTTTTCTTCTTGCTGATGCTTTTTCGATTTTTAATCCGCCACGCCTCTCCCGTTATAGTCATTTCATTACCCTCTGGCGGTTATTTTAAAAGGATAAAAACGTGAAATTGACGATACCTCATGTCTGGACAGGCACGGCAGTATTGCTGGCGGGATTACTGCTGGCAGGCTGCGATCAACAAAGCAGCGACACAAAACACATCAAAGTGGGCGTGATTAACGGCGCTGAGCAGGATGTGGCGGAAGTCGCCAAAAAAGTGGCAAAAGAGAAATACGGCCTGGACGTCGAACTGGTCGGCTTTAGCGGCTCGTTGCTACCCAACGACGCCACCAACCATGGTGAACTGGATGCTAACGTCTTCCAGCATCGCCCATTCCTCGAGCAGGATAATAAGGCGCACAACTACAAACTGGTGACGGTGGGCAATACGTTTGTCTTCCCGATGGCGGGCTACTCGAAGAAAATTAAAACCGTAGATCAACTGAAAGAGGGGGCAACGGTGGCGATCCCCAACGACCCAACCAACCTCGGTCGCGCGCTGTTACTGCTGCAAAAAGAAAAGCTGATCACGTTGAAAGCGGGGAAAGGGCTACTGCCAACGGCGCTGGATATCACCGACAATCCGCGTCACCTGAACATTATGGAACTGGAAGGCGCACAGTTACCGCGTGTCCTGGACGATGCAAAAGTCGATGTGGCGATTATCAGCACCACTTATATTCAGCAGACCGGGCTGTCTCCGGTGCATGACAGCGTGTTCATTGAAGATAAAAACTCGCCGTATGTGAACATTCTGGTGGCGCGGGAAGACAATAAAGACGCCGAAAACGTGAAAGAATTTCTTCAATCCTATCAGTCGCCTGAAGTCGCTAAAGCGGCAGAGAAAATCTTTAACGGCGGCGCGGTGCCGGGCTGGTGATGCTCACCCGTTGCCGCGCCGGTGGACATCAGACCCCTCTGGCGCGGCGGCGGGAGTCCATTGAAATCAGCACTACTGAGGAGAGGATCAGCAGCGTACCCAGCCAGTCCGGCAGGGTGAACGTGATCCCCAGCAACAGCAGTGAGAGCAATGCGCTGCTCAATGGCTCTGCGCAGCTCAGAATACTGGCCCTCGGCCCGCCAATCATCTGCGCGCCTTTCAGGTACAGGCTGAACGTCAGCGACGTGCCGATCACCACCAGATAGAAAAACGCCAGAATCAGACTGCCATTCACCACGAAGTGGGTGCCCTCTCCAGCGTAAAACGGCAACAGGATCACCCCGCCGATTAACATACTCCAGCCGACAATCGGTAACGTGCCGTATCGCGCAATCAGCGTAGAGGGGTAGGTCGTATAAAACGCGGCGGCAAAGGCCGAGGCTATTCCCCAGAACAGCGCGGAAGGTGAAATTGTCAGCGACGTTGGGTTGCCGTGAGTCACCAGTAAAAAGGTGCCAATCAGCGAGGTGAGAATGGCGGTCAGCACCAGAATGCCGGGCCGTGCTTTACGCACCAGCGCGAACCACGCCACGATAATCGTCGGTGACAAAAATTGCAGCACCGTGGCGGTGGCGGCGTTGGATTTCTCGATAGTGAGCAGGAAGGTCAGCTGTACGGTGAGCGCGCCTGCGATGGAGAAGATCAGCAGGCTCAGGGCGTCTTTGCGATTCCTGAGGATGGAAAACACCTTATCGCCATGCACAAAGGAGAGCATGAGGAGAATCAGTCCGGCGAATATCAGACGCGTCATCGTTAGAAACTGCGACGACATCTGGCTTTGCTCCATGATGTACTGCGCGCATACCCCTGAACTGCCCCACAATACGGCGGCGATCAGGACGTTCATCATCCCTCTTCTGGTGGAACTCATTATTTCCTCTGCGTGTTGTTTTGTCTTTTTTATGTGCAGGCATCATAGCAGAGATAATGTGCAAGTCGTCACCGGTAACCGCGTGGATATCCTGTCTAAATAATTCGATGGCAAACCGACGGCAGAACGGGAAAAATAGCCTGATGGCGATCGGACTTATACTCGGGGAGTGCACATGTTCCGCCTTGAAGATCTCACGTTGTTTGTCCGCGCTGCGGCGTTAAACAGTTTTAGTGACGCCGCACGAGAAGCCGGCGTACCGCCTGCTCAGGTCAGTTCGGCTATCAAACGGCTGGAATCCATATTAAACATTCGCTTGTTCGCCCGCTCGACCCGCAGCCTGCGCCTGACGCCGGAAGGTGAAATCTGGCTACCCTACGCCCGCCAGATGCTGGAGGCGATGTACGCGGGGTTGCAAAAGATCCAGACGCCGGACGATGAGATTTCCGGGATGCTGCAAATTGCCGTGCCGTCCGACCTCGGGCGAAACCTGCTGTTGCCTGTTTTTCAGTCCTTCCGCCGTCGCCATCCCGCGCTACGGTTGCGGATATTTTTCTCCGATCAGATTGCCGATGTGTTCAAAGATCCGGTTGATGTCGCGTTTCGTTATGGGCATACCGAAGACGCCTCGTATATCGCGCTGCCTGTTGCCCCCGGCAATCGCCGCGTGCTGGTGGCCTCGCCAGACTGGATTGCGCAACATGGCGAACCGCACAGCCCGGAGGATTTGGCGCAGCGCAATGCGTTGACGTTCGTGCTGCGTGGGCGTCTTCACGACCGTTGGACGTTCATCCGCAACGGCGAAGTCAGTAGCGTGCAGGTGAATGGCGTCATGATGAGCGATGATGCCGAAGTCATCCGGCGGCTGGCGATTGCAGGAGAAGGGATTGCGTACAAGTCCTGGCTGGACGTCTGTGACGATGTGCGAGACGGAAAGTTGCAGGTGCTGATGCCGGAATATCAGGGCGAGAGCGCGCCATTAAACATGATCTGCCCGCACCGCAAACAGCTCTCCGCCGCCGTGCGTTTGCTGCATGAAGCGGTAAAAGCGCGCTGTGACGCGCTGGAGCCGTTACTTCCCTGAACCCGAACCCGACGCGAAATGTCGACCGTACCAAAAGTGTTCAGGTATGCGCTTTTGGTACAGTCTGTGAACGCCGCCGGTTACGCGTCCTGATCCATACTGTCTTTACTTTGAATTAGCCTGAGCGCCAGATAAAGGTCGGGAGCAAAGATAATATTACTCTCGTCCATCATCGGTCGGTGTTCAGTAAACCAGCGTGTTAACTCCGTTTTTCGGCCTGCCAGCACTAACATGATGTTGCGGGTCTGGAGTTCATTGATTAATTCATCAATGGTGGCTAATACGCTGATATCCGGATGGGTAAAGCACGCAACGGCGTCAATCACCACCCATTTGGGATCAAACGTGGCGCCATCAACCAGATTCAGTATCCGCCGTTTAAAATAGGCCGCATTAAAATAGGTCAGAGGTGAATTAAAGCGATACATCATGACACCAGGGACCATTTTGATATCGTTGGTATTACCTAAGGAATGGATCATCCCATTTTCATCTGTCCCGAGCAGTTGCTCAGTCGGACGAAATACGGTGCGCAAAAATTGCAGCAACCCCAGTAATACGGCAAGCCCGATTCCCTGAATAACGCCAATCAATAACACACAGACAAACGTAAAGCAGGCCAGACGGAAGGCTGGTTTATTTCGTTTTCTCAGCCCCCACAGCCCACGTAAATCGATCAACGACCATGAGGCAAAAATTAAAACGACGCCGAGGGCGGAGACCGGGATGTATTTTAAGGGGTCAGTGAAGAACAAGACGATAACCGCAATCACCAGCGCGGCGATAATAGACACCAGCTGGCTTTTACCGCCGTTGGCGTCATTTACTGCGGTGCGGGAGTCTGCGCCGCTAATAGCAAATCCCTGCGATAAACCGGACATGATGTTCGCAATGCCGAGGGCTCTGAATTCAACGTCGGCGTTAATCCCATAGCCGTTTTTGGCCGCAAAGCTGCGCGCTGTCAGCATCAGGCTGACAAAACTGACTAACGCCAGGTTGAGCGCCGGGATCACTAAATCACGCATTAAACCGGGCTGGAATGTTCCCCAGTGGACAACGGGCAGACCTGACTGAAAATTATCGCCGCCGATGGTGGCAACACCAAGCTGTTGTGCCGGGGTACACCACATCAGTAGTGTCATCAATATGATGGCAATTAAAGGGGCTGGCCACTGGCTGCGGAACTTCTTGACAGTAATGAGGATGGCGAACGTTAGCAGTGAAATCGCGGCGGTTAATAAATGGCTGTCCGGGATCCGACCCGGTAAGGCGATAATTTTCTCAATCACCTGCTCCTGGTTGAGCGTAATTCCCAGCACTTTTCCCAGTTGCCCCACGATAATGGTGATGGCAACACCGTTAAGTAAACCGGTCAGGATCGGGTGTGAAAGCAGGTCGGCAATGGCGCCAAGACGAAACTGGCTGGCAAGAATACACCACACGCCCATCATCAGTGTCATGACGATCGTTAGCTGCCAGTGAAGTTCAGGGTTTCCGGCGGCCAGAGGAATAACGACGGCCGCGATAACAGCGCAGGTGGTGGCATCGGGGCCCACAATCAGCTGTCGGGAAGAACCAAACAGCGCATAGGCAATCATCGGTAAAATGCAGGAATACAGCCCGACGACAGCCCCCACACCGGCCAGCTCGGCATACGCAATGGCAACAGGAAGCGCCACCGCCGCGACGGATAATCCAGCTCTAATATCCTGTTTTAGCCAGCTTTTTTCGTAATCTAATAAATTCTTTAAGCCTGGCATGTAATTTAAAAGAATATATTTGAGCATAGTATTCTCCGGAGCGGGTTAACTGCTCGACTGCATTTAGCGGACATATCATGCAATGTGAAATGCAACGCGTCGCTGATAGATTATGGATGCCAGCGACGTCACGCTCCAGCAGGAGCATGACTAACTAAGATCCGGCGGCAGGCATTGTAACAGAAGCGGCAGAACGCTGAGTAGGCGCGCCTTGGTGTATAGGTGCTATGGTGTAGCGGGCGCAAAGGTTGGATTCAAATACCGGGTAAGATAAATCGGTAGAGTCATGTGCATTCGCGAAAAATATGTTTGCTTGTTCAGGGGGGGGCTGGGCTACTTCTTCGCTTCGTTTTTCCACTGTAGCAAACTGGAAATATTCTTCTCGCCTTCGGCTTCTTTCAGTCGACGCTGCTGATTTTCAAACTGAATATATTCTGCCTGTGCTTTTTCATCCGCCATTTTCTTGCTGATCTTGCCTGAACCTTCCAGCACTTCACGGTCGTTAAACTGCAGGAACTGATCCAGCTTGTTTTGCCAGTCTTGTAAAAACACCTGCTGGCGACGTCTTGCCTGATCTTCGGCAAAGTCGAGCCACATATTGACGATCCGATTAAGCTCCTTCACTTCATTCTGATTAAGGTAATTTTTCGCGACGGTTACATCACTTTTACGGATCTCCTCGCCTTTATAGCTGGTTAAGCCCATATGCGGTTGATTAGCATCGGCACGCTGGTGAATCAACTCCGCAGCAGTATGGCCTGTGCAGGCAAAATGCAGTTTATTCTGGATGATCTGAAAAAATTGCGTCGTTTCGTTGAGTGAGGGTTGGTAGTCCGACGCTAGTGCAAAAATTTCCCGCACCCGTAAATAAACCCGACGTTCGCTTGCGCGGATATCACGGATGCGCTCCAGCATCTCATCGAAATAGTCGGGTACGGAAGATGAGTTGACCGGCGGATTCTTCAGCCGCTCATCGTCCATGACAAATCCTTTAACCAGATATTCCCGCAGCGTTCGGGTGGCCCACTGACGGAATTGCGTGCCGCGCACGGAGCGGACGCGATAACCGATGGCGAGAATGACGGGCAGGCTATAGTGAAGTGTGTTGCGATTTACCTGGCGCTGGCCTTCCTGTTGAACTTGTAAGTAAGCCTTACAAGTTGCTTGTTGTTCAAGCTCACCTTCTTCATAAATCGATTTAATATGTTGCGTAATGGCCTGAGGCGTTACCTGGTAAAGGTTCGCTATGGCTGCTTGTGAGAGCCATAGCGTTTCATGTTCAAAACGACAAGTAATATGAACAGTGCCGTCTTCACTGGCAAACATGACAAATTCCCCTGATGGGGATGGGGTTACGCTTTTATCTGCCATGTCGCCTCCGCTTTAATTCGACGTACTACGCTGTAGAACGCTTAGTATGCCAGAGATTGATTCTGATCCTGCTAATTCAAACGTGGTTTTGCGAGCAGCTTTCCAGAGGAATATCACCATATCTGGCTGACTGCAATTAGTGCGCGAACGACATCGCCCCTTCAATCTCTTTCAGCTTCCGTTGCGCCGCTTTCAACTCCGCAAGCAGCGTTTGCTCTTGTTCGCTCCCGGTCATCAGAACAAGACATCCCTCCGCGACTTTTACCGTCACCTGTTGCCCGGTATCAAATCCCGCGTCTCGTAACCATTTCCCTGAAAGCGTCAGGCTGGGTGTGCTTTTATTCGTTCCCTGCGGGCGATATCCCACAATGAGCGTGCGATCGGTTTTTGCAATCGGGGTGTCTGGGGTAGAATGCGGATCAGCCATAATCAACTCCTTGATAGTTGGTGAGGTTAGACGCCCTTTAGTGCTCCAACACTGCTGGGCGTTGTCAAAATTACGAACCCATGTGGTAGGTACCACATGCAGATAAACTAACCGAAATGGTACCTACCATGCAAGAGAAAAAGAAACCCAATTTTGACCGTACTAAAAGCACGATGAAGAACATCCGTTTTGAGGATGAGCTTCTGGAGCAGATCGAGAAAGCAGCGGGGAAAGGGAATTTTAGTAAGTGGGTTAAAGAGGCTTGCATGCTTAGACTGAAACACGAGTAAATGGAACCTATATCATTAACGGACTTTAAAGCTGTGCATGTTTAATAATATGCACAGCTTATTTAAAAGGATAGGATACATTAAAATAATGTAATCAATCTCAATATTTTTTTTGATGGGATATATTCTATCCCTGCCAATAACTTCACTGGTTTATTATTTTGTGTATTAATAAACTCTAAAAGGATATTGAATTTGGATGTGTTGTATTCTGTATTGTATGACATTGAGTATATATAATTTGAGTTAATTTTCTGTTTTATCTCATTAGCTAACTCTTGAGACGATATATTCTCCAACCCTGCGGACAGAAGAGAACCGATTTTATTGTCGCGAATATATTTTAGTTTGGCCTCATCGACGACAATATTCATTGTGTTTAGTTCTTGTATATCTAAATGAATTGCGTTTAGAGAAAATTGAGTATCGACTTTAAAACCATCTATCACAGGTCTTTCTATTTTATATGACAATAAAATACCATATAGATCAGAATTAACACTTTTACAAACAAAACCACTATTCTCAAATGGATAACCACTAATATTTACATCTTCGGAGTCAATTCTATCAGGCTCATGCCCTTGTATAATAATGTTTTTATGTTTTATAAATAAATCAACTAACATTGTAGACAAAACTGTCTTTAGGCGAGATGTGTAAGACATATCAGCATAGCCAATATATGGGAGGTAATTCTTTAAATTTTCATCAAAGGCATTAAACATCTCATTTGATAAGTTGTTTATATATACCATATAATACTGTGTGCTATGCTTATACTCTGAGTTATTTCTTATAACAAGAGTTTCAAGTAAAAATTCGCAGAGCAAACCTTGATCGAAATGATTGCCTAAATAATCGCCTACCAATATACTATGACTACTTTTTTTGTTAAATATCGGTATTATTTTTTTGAATACTTCATTTCCATACCAATCACTTTCTATTAGCGATGAGTCAAAAACCAAAACAATATCTTTTTTCTTTTTATCAGGTATTAGCGCATTCTTCAAATCATCATAATTAATATTTTTATTTTTCAGAGACTGTACAAGGTATTTTTTAAAATGATAGATTTGTACGCGAATATTTTCTGGAGTCAAAGAAAAATAATCACGAAAAACTTCTAGCATGATGTTACCTCGTGCATTTAACGTATGAATCACAGTATCCATGGTAATTCCTTTTAATTAGGCGATCTGAATATATTCCCTACATTAGTGTAACACGTTATCTTGAATAGGTTATTACCTCTCATATGAGAGGTGCAATTTAACTAATGCTTGAAATGATATCGAAGAATGAATTTTGGCGGAAGATCACAGGAGTCGAACCTGCCCGGGACCGCTGGCGGCCCCAACTGGATTTGAAGTCCAGCCACCTCACCGGAGATGACGATCTTCCGCGCCTCGATTGCTACATGGAGGCGGGGCGCATTATAGCTACTTCCTGGCGTTTCCACATCACTAATCACACTTTTTTCCGTACCGTTTCGTCTTACTATGATCGGTTTCATATAAATCCTTATAAAATCCATTAGTTACATCTTCACCTCTCCGGCAGCGCTACACCGATCACAGAAAACAAGAATCGTAAGTTGATAACAAAATAACGGAATACTCGCGCCCACAAGTATGGTTTACAACGTCTGTAACCGGTCTCATAGCACCAAGGATAAGCAGATGAAAAGTGAATTGTTATCCGTTAAAGAGAAGATTGGCTACGGCATGGGTGACGCCGCCAGCCACATCATTTTTGATAACGTCATGTTGTACATGATGTTTTTCTATACCGACATTTTTGGTATTCCCGCTGGCTTCGTCGGCACCATGTTCCTGCTGGCGCGTGCGCTGGATGCCATCTCTGACCCGTGCATGGGTCTGCTTGCCGACCGTACCCGCAGCCGTTGGGGCAAGTTCCGTCCGTGGATTTTGTTTGGCGCCATCCCGTTCGGCATTGTCTGTGTGCTGGCCTACACCACGCCGGATCTCAGCCTGAACGGCAAAATGATTTACGCCGCCGTTACCTACACGCTGCTGACCCTGCTTTATACCGTGGTGAATATTCCGTACTGCGCGCTGGGCGGCGTGATCACTAACGACCCGACGCAGCGTATCTCCCTGCAATCCTGGCGCTTTGTGCTGGCGACAGCGGGCGGCATGCTCTCCACGGTGCTGATGATGCCGCTGGTGAAACTGATTGGCGGCGACGACAAAGCTTTTGGCTTCCAGGGCGGGATCGCGGTGCTCTCCGTGGTGGCATTTCTGATGCTGGCGTTCTGCTTCTTTACCACCAAAGAACGTATCCAGGTGCCGCCGAGCACCACTTCCATGCGTGAAGACCTGCGCGACATCTGGCAAAACGACCAGTGGCGCGTCGTTGGCGCGCTCACCATTCTCAACATCCTTGCCGTCTGCGTGCGCGGCGGTGCGATGATGTACTACTGCACCTGGATCATGGGCTCGCCGGAAATCTTCGTCGCGTTCCTCACCACCTACTGCGTCGGCAACCTGATTGGCTCCGCGCTGGCAAAACCGCTCACCGACTGGAAATGTAAAGTCAGTATCTTCTGGTGGACCAACGCTGCACTGGCGGTAGTGAGCGTGGCGATGTTCTTCGTGCCGATGCAGGCCACAATCCTGATGTTCGCCTTTATCTTCGTGATTGGCGTACTGCACCAACTGGTAACGCCGATCCAGTGGGTCATGATGTCCGACACCGTCGACTATGGTGAATGGACCAACGGCAAACGCCTGACCGGCATCAGCTTCGCAGGCACGCTGTTCGTGCTGAAACTCGGCCTGGCGCTGGGCGGGGCGATGATTGGCTGGATGCTGGCAGGCGGTGGCTACGATGCCGCAGCCAAAACGCAGAACAGCGCTACCCTCAGCATCATCATTGGCCTGTTCACCCTGGCGCCAGCGGTCTGCTACGTACTGAGCGCGATTATCGCCAAACGCTATTACACGCTGAAAACGCCATTCCTGACCAAAATTATGGGTGAGCTGGCGCAAGGCGCGCGCCGCAACCAGCAGGCGTTTGAAACCCTGCCGGTCAGCAAAGAACTGCAGAACTAAGAGGATAAAAGTATGAAAATCAGTGACGGTAACTGGCTCATTCAGCCGGGCCTGAATGTGACGTATCCGGTTCAGGTGTTTGATGTGGAGCAGCAGGGCAACGACCTGGTGGTGTACGTTGCGCCGCGCGACGTGCGCGAACGCACCTGGCAGCTCGACACATTGATGTTTACGGTTCGCCTGTTCTCGCCGCAGGAAGGGATTGTCGGTGTACGCATCGAGCACTTCCAGGGTCAGCTTAATAACGGTCCGCACTATCCGCTGAACGTGCGAAAAGACGTGAAGGTTGAGATTGAAAACAACGCGGAATTTGCCGTGCTGAAAAGCGGCAACCTCAGCGTGCGTGTCACCAAGGGCGAGTTCTGGGCGCTGGATTTTCTGCGCGATGGGCAGCGCATCACCGGCAGCCAGCTGAAAAACAACGGCTACGTGCAGGACGGGAATACCGGCCGCAACTACATGTTTGAGCGCCTGGATCTGGGCGTCGGCGAAACGGTGTACGGCCTGGGCGAGCGCTTTACCGCGCTGGTGCGTAACGGTCAGACGGTTGAAACCTGGAACCGCGACGGCGGCACCAGTACCGAGCAGTCGTACAAAAATATTCCGTTCTATCTGACCAACCGCGGCTACGGCGTGCTGGTGAACCATCCGGAAAACGTCTCCTTTGAAGTCGGCTCCGAGAAAGTCTCTAAAGTGCAGTTCAGCGTCGAAGGCGAGTCTCTGGAATATTTCGTGATCGACGGCCCGACCCCGAAACAGGTGCTGAACCGCTATACGCAGTTCTCCGGGCGTCCGGCGCTGCCGCCCGCGTGGTCATTCGGCCTGTGGCTCACCACCTCGTTTACCACCAACTACGATGAAGCAACGGTCAACAGCTTTATCGACGGTATGGCGGAACGCAATTTGCCGCTGCATGTTTTCCACTTTGACTGCTTCTGGATGAAGGCCTTCCAGTGGTGTGATTTTGAGTGGGACCCGGTGACCTTCCCGGACCCGGAGGGGATGATCCGCCGCCTCAAAGCCAAAGGGCTGAAGGTCTGTGTGTGGATAAACCCGTACATTGGCCAGAAATCGCCGGTGTTTAAGGAACTGAAAGAGAAAGGCTATCTGCTCAAACGCCCGGATGGCTCTCTGTGGCAGTGGGACAAATGGCAGCCGGGCCTGGCGATTTATGACTTCACCAATCCGGATGCCTGTAAATGGTATGCCGACAAGCTGAAAGGCCTGGTGGATATCGGCGTCGACTGTTTTAAAACCGACTTCGGCGAACGTATTCCGACCGATGTGCAGTGGTTCGACGGTGCCGATCCGCAGAAAATGCACAACCATTATGCGTACATCTACAACGAACTGGTCTGGAACGTGCTCAAAGAGACCGTCGGCGAAGAGGAGGCGGTACTGTTTGCGCGCTCCGCGTCCGTCGGTGCGCAAAAGTTCCCGGTACACTGGGGCGGCGACTGCTACGCCAACTATGAATCGATGGCGGAGAGCCTGCGCGGCGGGTTATCTATCGGCCTCTCCGGCTTTGGTTTCTGGAGCCATGATATTGGCGGGTTCGAAAATACCGCACCAGCGCATGTCTACAAACGGTGGTGCGCGTTTGGGTTGCTCTCCAGCCACAGTCGCCTGCATGGCAGCAAATCCTACCGGGTGCCGTGGGCGTACGACGACGAATCCTGCGATGTGGTGCGCTATTTCACTGAACAGAAATGCCGGATGATGCCGTATCTGTACCGGCAGGCGGCGCTTGCTCGCGAGTGCGGTACGCCGATGCTGCGCGCCATGATGCTTGAATTCCCGGACGATCCCGCCTGCGATTACCTCGACCGCCAGTACATGCTGGGGGATTCCGTGATGGTGGCACCGGTGTTCTCTGAAGCGGGCGACGTGCAGTTTTATCTGCCGGAAGGCCGCTGGACGCACCTGTGGCGCAATGACGAGGTCGCGGGTGGCCGATGGCACAAACAGCTGCATGACGTCCTGAGTTTGCCCGTGTACGTGCGAGACAACACCCTGCTGGCGCTGGGCTGCAATAGCCAGAAGCCGGATTACGCCTGGCATGAAGGCACCGCTTTCCAGCTGTTCCACCTGGAAGAGGGGCGTGAAACGTTCTGCGAAGTTCCTGCCGCAGACGGTTCGGTTATCTTCACGCTAAAAGCGAAGCGTACCCACAATACGCTCACGGTAACGGGCGAAGGCGACGCGCGCGACTGGACGCTGTGCCTGCGTAACATCCTGCAGATCGCTGACGTGAAAGGCGGCTCTTACGCCAGCAGCGAGTGGGGTGTGGTGGTGAAAGCGGCAGGAAATGAGCTGGTGATTCACCTGTGATGCTGTTCCCCTCTCCTCAAAGGGGCGAGGGGATGTGTATGGTGCCGGAGTTTGATGTGTAGGCCGGGTAAGGCGAAGCCGCCACCCGGCGTTTTTGTTGGCACCTGAGCCTAAAATTGCCCGGTGGCGCTGTGCTTACCGGGCTTCGTTTCAGGGCTGGGGTGAGGGGGGAGTCGCAGTCGGAACTGCAGCCGGAACCGTCGACACTACGCCCCCCGTCATCGTCTGCTCGACCTGCTGTTTCTCTGTATTCAGAGCGTGTAACTGACCGTTCACCGTGGGTTTCAGCGGCGTATCGGCCTGAACTGTGCCGCTGGCGGTGAGCTGGATATTGCCATCGCCAGAAATCGGTAATGCTGGCCAACCCCACGGCTGCAGGATGTTCACCGGAACACCTCGTCCGTTCAGGCTTATCTGGGTCTGACGCTGCGACACCTGTGAAACGCTGGCGGTAGCTTCCAGCAATCCTCTCTCGGTGTAGCCACTCAGTTCACTGATGTTAATCGTGCTGCTGTTTGCCGTCAGCGCCAAAGAGGGGCGACGCACATCCACGCGATTAAACGTACCCACCGCAGCGTTAAATGTGGCGTTTCCACTCCACACGCCCCACTGATGGTCTTGTACCAGCCCCAGGTTTGTGCCGTAGCTGTCCAGCGCGGTGAGCTGCCATGGGAATGTGGGATCAACATCAATCACCAGATTGCGGCTGGCGTTGAATTTCTTCAGCGTCAGGCTGTTGAGCCAGCCTGGCAATGGTTTCATCCACAACTGTTTCCAGTTTGTCGGCAGGGTGTATTCCAGCCCGGCAATGGCAGTATCGTCGAGAACGAGTGCTTTACCGGAACGCAGCCAATGACCGGATGTGCGGATCATGCCGCCTTCCCAGCGGGTGGTGAACTGACGTAGCGCGATGCCGTGCGGAGAAAACTCCGCATTTAAGATGGGATCGAAGAGATGCAGCGAACCATAGATGAACTCGCTGGCATTCATCGACAATTTGCCCTCCTGCGTCTGCCAGTCATCTTTGCTGAAGGTCAGGCTGCGCAAGCTGAGGTCAAGATCGGTCACTGCCCAGTCCGGGCCTTGCAGGCGTGCGTCGGTCACCTCAAGGCGGCCAATCTGCAGGGACGGGATGCTCGTGAGCGGCGAAAAGAATTCCGCCAGCACTTTGTCGCTTTGTAAGCGGATGTCGTTCAGACGAAGGCTATCAACGATCCAACTGCCGTCCGCATTTCGTCGCGCCACGCCGGTTAATGCGCCGCGTGCGACGTCTGCGCCAATGTTGCTAAGTGTCACCTGTTCTTTGTCGATGCTGCCTTCAATCAGCACGTTAGTGGCGGGGATGTCGTTCAGCGTCAGCGAGCCTGCACTGAGCTGGATCTGTGCTTTGCTGCCGAGCACCCGGCCCGCTTCAGGATTCCAGGGGATCACGCCACCGTCCACCCGTTGCGCGCTCAGGTTCCACTCGCTGCCGGGACTGTTGAACGCCATATCGTGCAGCTCTAAGCGATCGGCCCGGAAGGGAAGCGGCGCCGTTTGCGAGGAGATATTCAGCGTCCCGTCTTTAAGCAGGATGGTGTCAACATGCTGGGGATCGGTCAGTTGTCGGCTACTGAGTCCGATATCCACGGTTTTTGCGACTAACGTGGCAGGCTGACCATCCCGGCCAAAGGTGACGTTCTCCAGCAGGATGTGGGAAGGGGAGGAAAAACGGTGATCCATCGCATCAAAGGCCACGTGGTAGCCGCTATTTTCAGAGATCCAGTTGCTGACGCGTTCTGCTCCCCAGCGGGTTTGCAGCAGAAAATAGAGCACGATAACCGCCACCAAAAAGGCGATCAGCACGTAGATAAGCAGCTTTCCAATAAATTTCATGGTCTTCCATCCCGCGAAGTGCACATAACTGAGTTATGCACGATTTAGGCGTAATCCTCAAGGCGGGAATAGTGAAAGAGCGTTTCTGTGGCGGCGATTGTCGATCGCCGCCACATTCCGCTTACGGCTTTTCTGGCGGGAAAATCAGGTTCAGAACGATTGCGGTGATACCGCCGGCGGCAATCCCGGAGGAGAGCAGGTTTTTCACCCAGTCCGGTGCAAATTGCAGGATCAGCGGCTGTTGGGAAACGCCTAGACCTACCGCCAGCGACAGGGCGATAATCAGGATAGCGCGACGGTTCAACGGTTCGCGCGACACGATACGCACCCCGGAGGCGGCGATAGTACCGAACATCACGAGAGTTGCTCCGCCGAGCACGGGTTCTGGAATGTGTTGCACAAAACCGCTCACTGCCGGGAAAAGGCCCAGGACAATCAGCATCAACGCGACAACAAAGCCAACATAGCGGCTGGCAACGCCCGTCAATTGGATCACGCCGTTGTTTTGACCGAAGCAGGAGTTCGGGAAGGTGTTAAACACCGCAGAGACAAACGAGTTCAGGCCGTTAGCCAGCACCCCGCCTTTCAGACGTTTCATATACAGAGGCCCGGAAACGGGTTGCTCAGAAACATCGGAGGTGGCGGTAATATCGCCAATGGTTTCCAGTGAGGTGATCATAAAGACCAGCATCAGCGGCAGCAGAAGATTCCAGTCAATGCCCAGTCCGTAATACAGCGGCGTTGGCACCATGATGACATCCTGCGTGGTCGGGGCGGTATTTTCCGGCAGCATGCCCATAAACCATGCCATCGCGTAGCCTGCGGCCATGGCGATCACCAGCGAAGCAACCCGCAGGTAGGGGTTACGCTGACGGTTAAGCAGAATGATCAATGCCAGTACGACCCCCGCCAGCAGCAGGTTTTTCGGTGAGCCGAAGGTGTTGTCGTTCATCGCGGCATAACCACCGCCGATGGACGTCAGTCCGACCTGAATCAGCGACAGGCCGATGATCATGACCACCACACCGGAAACCAGCGGGGTAATGATACGGCGCGCGAGATGCAGTACGCGGGAGAGAATCATTTCGGTGCAGCTTGCCAGCATCAGTGTACCGAACAGCGCCGCCATCATCGTGGGAACATCCGCCCCCCCGGTTTTCAGCGCCGTGCCGCCCATAATCAGCGGGGCGACAAAGTTGAAACTGGTTCCCTGAATCGAGAGCAACCCCGAGCCTACCGGACCCCATGCTTTAATTTGAATAATAGAGGCCACACCGGAGGCGAACAGCGACATGCTGATAATGTGTTGAGTATCCTGGGCCGGCAAACCGAGCGCCTGGCAGATTAACAGCGCGGGCGTGATGACTGCGACGAACATTGCCAGCAGGTGCTGAGACGCGGCAAAAAGAGTTTGAGGAAGCGGCGGACAATCTTCAAGACGGTAAATCAGTTCGCTGTTTTGAGTCTGCGCAATCGGTTGCGCATTTTCTGACTCGACAGTGTTAACAGACATCAGAGGCAATCCCGTGGTGTAAAAGCGGGCATTTTATCCGACCTGGTGGCAAAAGCAAACGTTTGCTAATCGTTATTCTTAATATTTAAAACAGATAAAATCACCTTTTTATATAACTTTTGTACCTTTTCTGATTAAAATCCATGCCGATTACTCGTTAAGAGCTGAGAAATGACCGAGGAATATATCGTTCGCGATGAGCGATGCGTACTTAAAGGAGCTTAATATGTTTCATCTCGATACTTTATCGACACTTGTTGCCGCAACGCTGACGTTGCTGCTGGGACGCAAGCTGGTCCAGTCTGTCTCCTTTCTCAAGAAATACACCATTCCTGAACCGGTTGCTGGTGGATTACTGGTGGCAATCGCTCTGCTGGTGCTGAAAAAGAGCATGGGCTGGGAAATTGATTTTGATATGAGTCTGAAAGACCCGCTGATGCTGGCGTTCTTTGCCACCATTGGTCTGAACGCTAACATTGCCAGCCTGCGTGCAGGTGGCCGTGTCGTCGGCATCTTCCTGATCGTGGTGGTGGGTTTACTGGTGATGCAAAACGCCATCGGCATCGGTATGGCCAGCCTGTTGGGGCTGGATCCGTTGATGGGGTTGATTGCGGGTTCAATTACCCTTTCGGGCGGACACGGCACTGGGGCGGCATGGAGCAAGCTGTTCATCGAACGCTATGGCTTTACCAATGCGACGGAAGTGGCAATGGCGTGCGCAACCTTTGGTCTGGTGCTGGGGGGGCTGATCGGTGGTCCTGTGGCGCGTTACCTGGTGAAGCACTCCACCACGCCAGACGGTATGCCGGACGATCAGGAAGTGCCGACAGCGTTTGAGAAACCGGACGTTGGGCGCATGATCACCTCACTGGTGCTGATCGAAACCATTGCGCTTATCGCCATCTGCCTGACCGTCGGCAAAGTGGTTGCCCAGATGTTGGTGGGAACCGTGCTGGAACTGCCGACATTCGTCTGCGTACTGTTCGTCGGTGTGATCCTCAGTAACGGACTGGCGCTGGCGGGCTTTTATCGCGTGTTTGAGCGGGCGGTTTCGGTGCTGGGCAACGTGAGTCTCTCACTGTTCCTGGCGATGGCGTTGATGAGCCTGAAGCTGTGGGAACTGGCTTCGCTGGCGTTGCCGATGCTGGCGATTCTTGTGGTGCAGACGATCTTCATGGCGCTGTATGCCGTGTTTGTCACCTGGCGCATGATGGGTAAAAACTACGATGCCGCTGTACTGGCTGCCGGGCACTGTGGTTTTGGTCTTGGCGCGACGCCGACGGCGATCGCCAATATGCAGGCGATTACCGAGCGCTTTGGTCCGTCGCATATGGCGTTTCTGGTGGTGCCGATGGTGGGGGCATTCTTCATCGATATCGTCAACGCGCTGGTGATTAAGCTGTATCTGTTGTTGCCGATTTTTGCGCAATAAGGACAATGCGGCGGTGTGAAAACCGCCGCGCTGTTTTAGCTTCAGGCGTTGGAGTAACGTTCGGTTTCCGGCATCCAGCGCTCGATCAACGCCGTAGCCTGTTGTGGATAACGTTCGTGAATATGGCGCGCAATGCGCTGAACTTCCGGAATAATGGCCTGATCGCGCAGTAAATCCGCCACTTTAAATTCAGCGCTTCCCGTCTGACGGGTTCCCAACAATTCGCCGGGTCCGCGGATCTCCAGGTCTTTTTGCGCAATCACAAAACCGTCGTTGCTGTCGCGCAGAACCTGCAGGCGTGTCTGCGCCGTTTTTGACAGGGGAGATTTGTAGAGCAGGACGCAGTGCGAGGCCACTGCGCCGCGACCGATGCGTCCGCGCAGCTGGTGCAATTGCGCAAGCCCCAGACGCTCCGGGTTTTCAATAATCATCAGGCTGGCGTTGGGAACATCCACCCCCACTTCAATGACGGTGGTCGCAACCAGAAGATGAAGATCGCCCTGCTTAAAGGCAGCCATGATCGCCTGCTTCTCGGCGGGTTTCATTCTCCCGTGCACCAGACCAATGTTCAGCTCAGGCAGGGCAAGTTTCAGTTCTTCACTTGTGGCTTCCGCCGCCTGCGCTTCTAACAGATCCGACTCTTCAATCAGCGTACAAACCCAGTAAGCCTGGCGTCCTTCGTGGGTACATGCGTTACGCACCCGGTCAATAATATCGCTGCGGCGGGTATCCGGAATGGCGACAGTGGTGACCGGCGTGCGGCCCGGCGGCAGTTCGTCGATCACCGAGGTGTCGAGATCGGCATACGCTGTCATCGCCAGAGTGCGTGGAATCGGTGTCGCGGTCATGATCAACTGATGCGGGTGGAACCCTTGTTGCTGACCTTTCTCCCACAGCGCCAGGCGCTGATGTACGCCAAAACGGTGCTGTTCGTCGATGATCACTAAAGCAAGGCCGTTAAACTGCACCTGTTCCTGGAAAATGGCGTGAGTACCGACCACCATTTGTACCTGACCGCTGGCGATGGCGTCCTGTTGCGCAAGACGCGCTTTGCCTTTTTGTTTACCGGCCAGCCAGCCCACTTCAATGCCGAGCGGGGCAAACCAGTGGCGGAAGTTATTGGCGTGTTGTTCCGCGAGCAGTTCGGTCGGGGCCATCATCGCCACCTGTTTGCCGTGGGCAATCGCCCGCAGCGCGGCGAGTGCCGCAACCAGCGTTTTACCGGAGCCGACATCACCCTGCACCAGGCGCATCATTGGCACATCCAGCGCCATGTCGCGTTCGATTTCCGCCACCACACGCGTTTGCGCCCCAGTCGGTTTAAAGGGCAGTGAATCAAGAAAACGATTTTTGAGTTCGCCTTGCGCACTGAGCGACAGAGCGTGATATCGCTGCGCTCCGGCACGCAGCGCCAGCATACTCAGGTTATGCGCCAGTAATTCTTCCAGGATCAGCCGCCGCTGCGCCGGGTGTTGCCCGGTTTCCAGGTCGCTGAGCTGGAGCGATGGCGGCGGACGGTGCAGTGTGCGTAATGCCTCCGGCAGACTCATCATACCCTGTAGAAGTTCTGGCGGTAACAGTTCGGCAATGGCGCAGGTATCCAGTAAATCCAGCGCCTGATCGGTGAGTTTGCGCAGCGTTGCTTGTTTTATCCCTTCGGTGGTCGGGTAAACGGGGGTGAGCGTCTCCTGCAACTCCGGCGTGCTGAGATCGCCCTGAACGCGGTATTCCGGGTGGAACATTTCAGCCCCGTATTTTCCGCGCTTTGCTTCTCCGTAGGCCAGTACGCGGCGACCTGTCGCCAGGCTGTTTTTCATTGCCGCACTGAAATTGAAAAAACGCATGGTGAGGATGCCAGAGCCGTCGCTGATCTGACAGGTCATCATCCGGCGACCGCCAAACGTGATGTTGCAGTTCAGCACTTCCCCTTCTACGGTGGCGTAAACGCCCGGCAGCAGTTCGCCTATCGGATAGAGATGGGTACGATCTTCATAACGCAGTGGAAGGTGCAGGAGGAGATCCTGTACGGTATGCAGGCCAATTTTCGCCAGTTTACTGCTTTGTGCTGCGCCAACGCCCGTTAGTGAACTGAGCGGAACAGCATCTAACAGGCGCCCTTTCATTTACGCTTTATCCTTCCCGCCGCCTCGATGCAACGTGGATGATTTTGCGTAATATTGGAAGCCTGCATGGTTGCCCACCATGCAGCATCGGCTTCAATTTCGCCTTGCGCATTCACATGGGGGTAAGGCAGGTCTTTGCGTTTAGCCACGTTCGCCAGTACCGGATAACCGCCTTCAAACAGCAGACGCTGCTGCTCGTCTTCCGGCAGCATACTGTTCTCACGTCGGTACATGCCCGCGTTTTGCCGCTGGCGCTGTGCTTCGTAGAGAATCAGTGCCGAAGCGACAGAGACGTTGAGTGACTGCACCATACCAATCATCGGGATGATAATGTCCTGATCCGCAAGGTCTAATGCTTCTTGCGTGATGCCGGTTTTCTCTTGCCCCATCAGAATACAGGTCGGGCGGGTGTAATCAATCTCGCGAAAATCGACGGCTTTGTCTGAAAGGTGAGTGGCCAGAATCTGCATGTCCTGGCTTTTCAGGTGGGAGACGGCGTCGCTAATGGTGCGGTGAGTCTTCACCTGCACCCAGCTGTTGCTTCCCGCCGCCGAAGAGGCCATGGTGCGCATACGGCTACCTGGCCAGACGGCGTGAACTTCATGTACGCCAACGGCATCTGCGGTACGGATAATCGCAGAAACGTTATGAGGTTTATGGACCTGCTCCATGCAGACGGTCAGATCAGGCTGACGCCTGGCGAGCATCTCGCAGATACGCGCATAACGCTGTGCATTCATAAGGCTAGTTTCGGTTACGGGTGACTTTTATCACGTCCGGCATCACACGGATTTTGCGCATGATATTCGCCAGATGCACACGATCGCGTGCGGTGAGACGAATAAAGGCGCTATAGACGCGACCATCTTTCTCTTCAGTATTCAAACTTTGAATATTGGAGGTGGTGGTGTTAATTGCCGCAGTCAGATTCGCCAGCGCACCCTGATGGTTAAACATGTCCACCTTGATTTCAGCGATGAACTCCTGCTCCGTCTCTTTATCCCATTCGACAGCCATAAACTTCTCTGGCTCTTTCTGGTAACCACGGATGTTACGGCAGGACTCATGGTGAATAACCAGACCTTTTCCGGGGCTGACGTGAGCGATAATCGGGTCGCCGGGAATCGGGCGGCAGCATTTGGCGAAGGTGATCAGCACGCCATCTGCACCTTTGATCGGCAGATGACCGTGGCTGGAGTGCGCTTGTGCGGTTGCCGATGCATCACCTTGCTGAAGATTCTTCGCCACTACGACGCTCATGGCGTTACCCAGACCAATTTCCGCCAGCAGATCTTCCAGCGTCGCGAGCTTCATACGCTCAATTTCGCGCTGGATGCTTTCCTGCGGAATTTCAGCCAGTTTACGGCTGCCGCCTAAGGCATGATTCAGCAAGCGACGGCCGAGGCTGACGGAATCGTCGCGCTTGAGATTCTTCAGCAACTGACGAATTTTGGCGCGCGCTTTAGAGCTGACGACAAAGTTGAGCCAGGCGGCATTCGGACGTGCGCCCGGTGCGGTAATGATCTCAACCGTTTGGCCGCTGGAAAGCGGTTGCGACAGCGGATAGGGCTGGCGGTCGACGCGCGCGCCGACGCAGGCATGACCGATATCGGTGTGTACCGCGTACGCGAAGTCGACAGGTGTGGCGCCGGCTGGCAGTTCGACAATTCGCCCTTCCGGTGTGAAAACGTAAATCTCATCCGGGAAGAGATCGGATTTAACGCTCTCGATAAATTCAAACGAACTACCGGCACTCTGTTGTAGCTCCAGCAGGCTCTGCATCCAGCGCTGAGCGCGGATTTGTGCGGTGGTGCTGGTCTCGCCGTGCTCTTTATAAGCCCAGTGCGCCGCAACCCCCATTTCCGCCATCTGGTCCATGTCTTCGGTACGGATTTGTACCTCAACCGGAACGCCATGTGGGCCGATCATCGAGGTGTGCAAAGACTGATAGCCGTTCGCTTTTGGAATGGCGATATAGTCTTTCACGCGCCCTGGACGCGGCTTATAGAGGCTGTGCATCTGGCCAAGCACGCGATAGCAGGTGTCGGAATCATGAACGATGACGCGGAACGCGTAGATGTCCATGATCGAGTGAAAACGCTGCTCTTTAAGCACCATTTTGCAGTAGATCGAGTACAAATGTTTTTCGCGACCGCTAACGCGACACGGAATTCCCGCTTCCTGCAAACGCCCTTCAATCTCTGAGAGGATTTTTTGAATCATCTCTTTACGGTTGCCGCGCGCAGCTTTCACCACTTCTTTAATAACGCGATAACGGTTCGGGTATAACGCTTCAAAACCCAGCTCTTCGAGCTCGGTTTTAATGTGATGAATACCTAAACGGTGCGCCAGCGGGCTGTAAATTTCGAGGGTTTCACGGGCAATGCGGCGACGTTTGTCCGGGCGTAATGAGCCCAGCGTGCGCATGTTATGGGTTCGGTCAGCGAGTTTGATGAGAATGACGCGGATATCCTGCACCATCGCCATAATCATCTTGCGAAAGTTTTCGGCCTGCGCCTCTTTCTTATCGCGGAACTTGAGTTTATCAAGTTTCGACACCCCTTCTACCAGTTCAGCAACGCTTTTACCAAAAAGCTGTTCCATGTCCTGGTAGGTGGCGGGAGTGTCTTCAATCACATCATGCAGCAAAGCCGCCATTAGCGTTTCATAGTCGAGTTTCATCTCGGCCAGAATGCAGGCAACGGCAACTGGATGGGTGATATAGGGTTCACCGCTTGAACGTGTCTGGCCCTCGTGAGCGTCACGTGCAACGAGATACGCCTGCCGCAGACGCTTAATTTGGTCTTCCGGCAGGTAGTGTTGAATCAGTTGATTCAGGCTTTCAAACAGATACAAGGGCGACCCGCTGAGTAATTAACGACGACCTTCAGCAATAGCGGTAACGGCCTGTAATTCAGCGGCTTCCTGCTCTTGCTGTTCCTGGCGTTCACGTACGTCGAGGATCTGGTTGTTGATCAGACCTTCTTCGATTTCGCGCAGCGCGATTACGGTAGTTTTATCGTTTTCTTCCGGTACAAGCGGATCCTTTCCGCCTACCTGCATCTGACGAGCGCGACGCGCGGCGACCAGTACCAGGTCAAAACGGTTACCAATTTTCTCTACAGCGTCCTGAACAGTTACGCGTGCCATACTTAAAATGCTCCACAGGTGAAGAAATGACTGGGCATGATACTGAATGTGGGTTCAGTCTGCCAACAGTTTGCTGATTAAAGCGTCATGACGCTGCTTTTGGCGGCTCATGCGCAGACGTTCGGCGCGAATGATGGTTTTCAGATCGCCGAGGGCGGTATCAAAATCATCATTCACAATGAGGTAATCATATTCGGCGTAATGGCTCATTTCTGCAACAGCTTGCGCCATACGTTTTGCAATGACTTCCTCGCTATCCTGACCGCGACCGCGAAGACGGCGGTCCAGCTCAATTTTGGACGGCGGTAAAATAAAGATACTGCGTGCCTGTGGCATCTTTTCACGAATTTGCTGGGCGCCCTGCCAGTCAATATCAAGAAAAACATCCACACCGGAAGCCAGCACTTGCTCAATAGCTTCGCGAGACGTGCCGTAATAATTACCGAACACTTCGGCATGTTCGAGAAACGCCTCTCTGCCAATCATGGTTTTGAATTCATCATGATTCACAAAGAAATAATGTTCGCCATGCACTTCACCCGGACGCGGAGCGCGTGTGGTGTGTGAAACAGAAACCTGGGTGTCATACAACGGTTGGGTTTTCAATAAAGCCTGAATCAGGCTGGATTTACCCGCGCCACTGGGGGCAGAAACAATATAAAGCGTGCCTTGAGCCATGAGTATCTTATGTATGTGATTGTCGAAAGAGAGCCTACATACGAGCTTATTATACACGTCGCCGCTATATGACGTAGCCCTTGTCACACTTTTTGCCCCTGATTATTGCGTTTTGCGTACCTTTTTCCTGATTTACCCTGAAATTACTGCAATGAGTGAAAATGACAGGAATCCTGCTCGCAGGCTGTGTATTTGCCGCTCGGTGCCGAAATCATTCTGCGCTATACCTGCCGGACAACGTGCAGCGGAGGTGCAGATGACGTTATGGAAGAACATCGCAATCAGTGTATTGCTGTGCCATTCATCGGCTGGCGCGGTTTGCCCCGCCTGGTCGGCGACGAGGGCGGAAGAGGAAATCACCCGCTTAACGCGGCAAATCGCGCAGTGGAATGACATTTACTGGAAGCAGGGCGTTAGCGCTGTCGATGATACTGTTTACGACCAGCTCAGTGCGCAACTCACACAATGGCGGCGCTGTTTTGGCGAAGCGGTTCCTACCGATCCGTCTGCACCACCAAACAATGGCTCAATGTTGCATCCTGTTGCCCATACAGGCGTACGTAAGCTTGCAGATAAGCAGGCGATGCAGAAATGGATGCATCATCGAAGCGATCTGTGGGTTCAGCCGAAGGTGGATGGCGTGGCAGTGACGTTAGTGTACCGGGACGGCAATCTCATCAGGGCGATTAGCCGGGGGAACGGGCTGGAAGGTGAGGACTGGACGCAAAAGGTTCGCCATATACCGTCTGTGCCGCGCACCACAAAAGGAACGCTTGCCAATAGCATCCTGCAGGGCGAAATCTTCCTGCTTCAGGAAAACCATATCCAGCGGCAAATGGGGGGAATGAATGCCCGGGCGAAAGTCGCAGGGATGATGATGCGTGCAGAGCCTTCTTCCTCGTTAAGCGCATTAAGCATTTTTATCTGGGCGTGGCCTGATGGTCCGCAGTCGATGCCTGAACGATTGCAGAAACTGACCGATGCGGGGTTTGGTTTAACACAGCGCTATACCCAACCGGTGAATAACGTCGATGATGTTGAAAAAGCGCGAGAGAGATGGTGGACAACGAGCCTGCCGTTTGCCACCGATGGCGTCGTGGTACGGATGGGTAAAGAACCGGAAGCCCGAAGCTGGCTTCCTGGCGAAGGGGACTGGCTGGTTGCCTGGAAATACACCCCGGTGGCGCAGGTCGCAGAGGTGGCGGAAATTCTCTTCACCACGGGAAAGAGCGGGAAAACCGCAGTGGTGGCATCGCTTGCTCCGGTCATGTTGGACGATAAAAAGGTTCAGCGTGTCAATCTTGGCTCCGTCAGACGTTGGGAAGAGTGGGACATCGCACCTGGCGATCGCATTCTGGTCAGCCTTGCCGGGCAAGGTATCCCCCGTATCGATGATGTTGTCTGGCGTAGTACGCAGCGGACTAAACCAACACCTCCCGGAGGGCATTTGGGTTCATTGACCTGTTTTTATGCCTCATCTGAGTGTCGGGAACAATTCATTGCGAGACTGGTTTGGTTGGGGTCGAAATCGGTCTTGGATCTGGATGGTGTGGGAGAGGCTGGATGGCGAGCGCTTCATCAGGCACATCGCTTTGAGCATATATTTTCCTGGCTGGCGTTAACCCAGGAACAATTACAGAACACGCCAGGAGTAGGCAAAGGGAAAGGCGCGCAATTGTGGCACCAGTTCAATATGGCGCGCCGCCAGCCCTTTATCCGCTGGGTTATGGCGATGGATATACCGCTAACGCAGGCCGCGCTTAAGGTCAGCGGTATTCGTTCGTGGGAGTCATTGTTGGCGCAAACCGAGCCGTATTGGCGAATGCTGCCGTCAACGGGCGAGCGCCGCGCCAGAAAGGTCATACAGTGGAGGGATAACCCGGAGATAAAAACGCTGAGTCAGTGGTTAGCTGCTCAGCGTATTGCGGGGTTTATGCCTTAGTGGCCTTCGTGATGATAATAAAACACGGGCAAACCCAGCTTGAGACGCAGCGCCAGCAATCTCGCGGTGAAGCCAAAAATCAACGTGGAGATAACGACCACATCATGGCTGGAGACGTAGTGCTGAAGCGCTATGTAAAGCACGGCAGAAGCAAATGACACGCCAGCGTACAGCTCTTTCTGGAAGACGAGGGGAATGCGTTTACAGAACATGTCACGCAATACGCCGCCAAAGACGCCGGTGGTCACTGCGGCGACCACGGCAATGATCGGGCCATGACCCATATCCAGCGCAACCTGAGCACCGATGATGGAAAAAACCACCAAACCCAGCGCATCAAGCACTAGGAATAATTTACGCAGGTAAGGCATGACGGGGGCGACAATGGTCGTCAGCACCGCGGCCGTCGCCACGATAATGACATACTCAGGATGCTTCACCCAGCCGAGCGGATAATGCCCAAGCAAAATGTCGCGAACGGAACCGCCGCCAATGGCGGTCGCGGTTGCAATGATGATGACGCCGAAGGTGTCCATGCGACGACGACCTGCAGCAAGTGCGCCCGTCATGGCTTCTGCGGTAATGCCAATTAAGTACAAAACGTGTAACAGCATGCCTTCCCCCTGATTTTCTGGGGATAAAGGTTAGCGATTTGTGCGCAGTATCACGATTGAGATTTTCTAAGGCGAGGTGGTTTTAATAACTTTATCTTATGCAAAATTATGTTATTCATCATATCTCACGCCTTTTCAGGTTCTGATGATGAAAAAGAATGATGAAAATAACTAATAGAAAAAGAGGCGGGTGATTTGAAAAAATGGAAAAACACGTAGCACCGCTTCATTTTCACGGGCTACGTGGTGAAAAATGGCTTACTCGATGTTCTGAATCTGTTCGCGCATTTGTTCGATCAATACTTTCAGTTCAATGGCGGAATTAGTGACTTCTGCATTGATCGACTTAGACGCCAGCGTGTTCGACTCACGGTTGAATTCCTGCATCATGAAGTCCAGACGGCGGCCAACCGCCTCTTTTTTCTTCAGGATGTTGTAGGTTTCTTTCACGTGCGCTTCCAGACGGTCCAGCTCTTCTGCTACGTCGATGCGTTGCGCCATCAGCACCAGTTCTTGTTCCAGGCGGTTATTTTCCAGTTGGACCTGAGCGTCTTCCAGCTTGGCCACCAGACGTTCGCGCTGCCACTGTAAGATCTCCGGCATGTGCGAGCGTACTTTGACGACTTCTGCGCTGACGCCTTCAAGACGTTGCTCAATCAGGGCTTTCAGCGCCTGGCCTTCGGTTTCGCGGGCGACGATGAAGTCGTCCAGCGTACCGTCAAGGGCACTCAGGATTTCTGCTGCAATGGCGTCCAGATCCTGCTCCTGAGCGGCCATGACTCCCGGCCAGCGCAGAATATCAACCGGATTGATTTCCCCTTCATCACTCTGCATTTTGACCCAGTTAGCGGCGGTGACGAGTTGCTTTGCGAGCTTCTCATTCAGAATGAGTTCACCTTGTGCGCTTGCATCGGGTTCAAAACGCAGCGTACATTCGACTTTACCGCGCGTCAGGCGCGTGCGAATACGATCACGAACAACAGGCTCGAGGCTACGGAACTGTTCCGGCAGACGAAAATACGTTTCCAGATAACGCTGGTTTACCGAGCGCATTTCCCAGGTGGCGCTACCCCATTCACCCTTGATTTCACGCCGGGCGTAGGCGGTCATACTGCGGATCATAGACGTTCCTGTTTTTAAAGGAGAGATGGGGGGATTATAGCTATGCATGCCCTGTCAGGATAGGAATAACCGACGGAAGTCCGTATAATGCGCAGCCACATTCGTTTCAAGCCGGAGATCTCAATATGCGTCCAGCAGGCCGTAGCGCTAATCAGGTGCGTCCCGTAACCCTGACCCGTAATTATACAAAACATGCTGAAGGCTCGGTGCTGGTCGAATTTGGAGATACCAAAGTGCTGTGTACTGCCTCTATTGAAGAAGGCGTACCTCGTTTTCTGAAAGGGCAAGGGCAGGGTTGGATTACTGCTGAATACGGTATGCTGCCACGTGCTACGCATACGCGTAATGCGCGTGAAGCGGCGAAGGGCAAGCAGGGCGGCCGTACCATGGAAATTCAGCGTCTGATCGCTCGCGCATTGCGTGCCGCGGTTGATCTCAAGACGCTGGGCGAATTTACTATCACGCTGGACTGCGATGTTATTCAGGCCGACGGTGGTACTCGTACGGCTTCTATCACCGGTGCTTGTGTTGCTCTGGCCGATGCGCTGAAAAAGCTGGTCGAGAACGGTAAGTTGAAAACCAACCCGATGAAAGGAATGGTTGCCGCGGTATCCGTGGGTATCGTGAATGGCGAGGCGCTGTGTGATTTGGAGTATGTTGAAGACTCTGCTGCAGAAACCGATATGAATGTGGTGATGACTGAAGATGGCCACATGATTGAAGTGCAGGGTACGGCAGAAGGCGAGCCGTTCAGCCACGAAGAACTTCTCTCCTTGTTGGCGCTAGCCCGAGGGGGAATCGAATCTATTGTAGCGACGCAGAAGGCGGCGTTAGAAAATTGATTTTTAAGGCGACTGAGAAGTCGCCTTTTTTTTGTCTGAAATAAAGTGAGATGAGGAGCGAATCCATGAAACCGTATCAGCGCCAGTTTATTGAGTTTGCGCTTAACAAGCAGGTACTAAAGTTTGGCGAATTTACGCTGAAATCCGGGCGCAAGAGCCCCTATTTCTTCAATGCCGGACTGTTTAATACCGGGCGCGACCTGGCTCTGTTAGGTCGTTTCTATGCGGAAGCGCTGGTGGATTCCGGCATTGAATTCGATTTGCTGTTTGGCCCTGCATACAAAGGGATCCCGATTGCCACCACAACTGCAGTTGCGCTGGCGGAGCATCACGACAAAGACCTGCCATACTGCTTTAACCGTAAAGAAGCCAAAGACCATGGGGAAGGCGGCAATCTGGTCGGTAGTGCGCTACAGGGGCGCGTGATGCTGGTAGACGATGTGATTACTGCCGGCACCGCGATCCGTGAATCGATGGAGATTATTCAGGCGAATGGCGCAACGCTTGCGGGCGTGCTGATTTCATTGGATCGTCAGGAGCGTGGACGTGGCGAGATTTCAGCCATTCAGGAAGTGGAACGCGACTATCGCTGTCAGGTGATCTCTATTATTACGCTGAAAGACTTGATTGAGTACCTGAGTGAGAAACCAGAGATGGCTGAGCATCTGGCTTCCGTTCGCGCGTACCGGGAAGAATTCGGGGTGTAATTTCGCCTGAAATGCCCGGTAGCGTTTCGCTTACCGGGCAATAAAGAGTTACTGCAACTGTGCGGCAACCAGCGGCCAGCGGGCGTCGAAATCGTCCGTCGGTCGGTATTTGAATTCGCTGCGAACAAAACGTGACAGCATGCCTTCACAGAACGCCAGAATCTGGCTCGCCAGCAGCGTTTCTTCCGTGACGTAACCTTCGCCTTCACGCATTCTCTTTTCCCGCAAAACCTGGCGCAACTGCGCTTCGATACGTTCAAAGAGCTGATTGATTCGCCCTTGCAAGCGGTCTTGTTCAAACATTAATGCGTGTCCGGTGAGAATACGCGTCAGACCGGGATTGCGTTCGCCAAATCCCAAAATCAGCAACACAATCAAACGCAAGCGTGTGCTGGTGTCTTTCTCATCTTTCAAAATTAAATTGATACGGGTAATCAGACTATCTTCGATAAACTCAATCAGGCTATCGAACATGCGCGTCTTGCTGGGAAAATGGCGATACAGCGCAGCTTCAGAAACGCCGACGGAAGCTGCCAGTTTTGCTGTCGTGATGCGCTGGCTTCCATCGCTGGATTCCAGCATCAGAGCCAGAGACTGAAGTATTTCTTCGCGACGATTCCGTTTCGCAGTTTGTTTTTCTGCCATGTTACAAAATACCCCTGAAAATAAGCACTTGCCAGGCTGGTACCCACACTACGACCGCAAACTCAGGGTTTGCGGTAATATTATGACGTTATTGCGTAGTGGGATACGTGACGTACTACTTGCGTCCTGAATGGCCGAAGCCGCCTTCACCACGGTCGGTGGCATCAAAATCTTCCACCAGATTAAATTCGGCCTGCACAACAGGAACAAAAACCATCTGTGCGATACGTTCGCCAGGCTCAATGGTGAAGCTGTCCTGACCACGGTTCCAGACGGAAACCATCAACTGGCCCTGGTAATCTGAGTCGATCAAGCCGACCAGGTTGCCCAGCACGATACCATGTTTATGACCCAGGCCGGAGCGCGGCAGAATAACGGCTGCCAGAGAGGGATCGGCGATATGAATAGCCAATCCTGTCGGCAGCAACGTCGTTGCGCCAGGCGCCAGCTCTACGGCGGCGTCGAGACAGGCTCGCAGGTCAAGTCCGGCGGAACCGGAGGTGGCATATGTCGGAAGCGGGAACTGCTGCCCAACTCGCGGGTCCAGAATCTTAACGTCGATTTTTTTCATCATAACGGGTCACGATCTCGTCGAGTAATAATTGGCCGAGGAGTTCTTTACGCTCAAGCGGTAAGACTTTATCTCCATCCTGCCAGAAAAGGTGCAAAGCGTTGCTGTCGCTGTTAAAGCCTTGAGTGGTAATCGAAACATCATTCGCGCAGATCATATCAAGGTTTTTACGGATACGTTTTTGCCGGGCATATTCTTCCACATTATTCGTTTCGGCGGCAAACCCAACAACAAAGGGACGATTAGCATCAAGTGCGGCGACCCCGGCGATAATGTCAGGGTTTTTGACCATTTTTATTGTTAATTCATCACCCTGAGTGGCTTGTTTCTTGATTTTTTCATTCGCGACAGAGGCAGCCCGATAGTCAGCCACTGCGGCACAACCGATAAAAATATGCTGCTGTTGCGCTGCCGCCTGGACTGCTGCTTCCATTTCCAGCGCAGTCATCACATCAACACGCTGAACAAAAGGCGGTGTCGGCAGTGATACCGGCCCGGAAACCAGCGTTACATTAGCACCGCGCCGCGCGGCTGCGGCGGCAATCGCGAATCCCATCTTGCCGGAGCTGTGGTTAGAGATATAGCGCACCGGGTCGAGTGGTTCGCGCGTTGGACCCGCCGTAATCATGATGTTGAGATGTTGCAGATCGTTGACAGGCGAAAAATGTGCTGCGGCCATGTCCACAATCGTTAACGGGTCGAGCATGCGGCCAGGGCCCACATCTCCGCATGCCTGGCTTCCGCTGTCCGGGCCCCAAATCAGCAAGCCGCGGGAGGCAAGAATGCTCAAATTATGCTGCGTTGCCGTGGCGCGGTACATTTGCTGGTTCATCGCCGGGAGCACGGCAACCGGTGACGGCGTGGCCAGACAGATCGTTGAGACCAGATCATTCGCCATACCGGCAGCGACGCGGGCAATCAGGTCGGCCGTCGCCGGAGCGAGGATAACCAGATCGGCCCATTTCCCCAGCTCAATGTGACCCATGGCCGCTTCGGCTGCGGGATCCAGCAGGCTGTCGGAAACGGGGTAGCCCGAAACCGCCTGTAAACTCAGAGGGGTAATAAAGGCTTTTGCCGCTTCAGTCATTACCACGCGGACATCGGCGCCGCGTTCGCGCAAACGACGTACCAGTTCCGGGGTTTTATAGGCCGCAATGCCGCCGCTAACACCGAGAACGATTTTTTTACCGGCCAGGCTCATCATGATCTTTCCTGTGGGGTGTTGGGTTTCACCAGAAGGCGGATATTTTATCACAATCCTTAGCGCGTCGTGTTTTTGCCCGCGATTCACTTTGCGAAGCGGTACGCAGGGGTGATAACAGGGCGTCGAATCCCCTGAGTGGCTGTGCCAACATGTGGCATGACTAAGGGGAGGGTGCGTATGGATACCGCAGAAAGTTTGATGCCTCGGGAAAAAATGCTGCAGTCAGGAATTGGTTCTCTCAGCGATGTGGAGCTTCTGGCCCTCTTTCTGCGTACGGGAACGCCAGGAAAAGATGTGATGACGCTGGCGAAAGAGATGCTCTGTCATTTCGGTTCGCTCTACGGCCTGCTGACGGCTGATTTTATACAGTTCCGTTCCCTTTCTGGGGTGGGCATTGCTAAATATGCGCAGCTAAAAGGGATTGCAGAACTGGCCCGGCGTTACTACAACGTGCGGATGATGGAGGAAAATTCGCTGCTGAGTCCGGAAATGACGCGGGAATTTTTGCAAAGCCAGCTCATGGAAGAGGAACGGGAGATCTTTCTGGTGATCTTTCTTGATGCCCAGCATCGCGTCATTACCCACAGTCGTCTTTTTGCCGGAACGCTCAGCCATGTTGAGGTGCATCCGCGTGAAATCATCCGCGAGGCGATAAAATTAAATGCGTCGGCGGTGATCCTTGCACATAATCACCCTTCGGGGTGTGCAGAGCCGAGTAAAGCGGATAAACTCATCACCGAGCGTGTGGTAAAATGTTGCCAGTTCATGGATATCAGAGTACTTGATCACCTTGTGATTGGGCGCGGAGAGTACGTTTCTTTTGCCGAACGTGGCTGGATTTAGAGCACTTTGCGCGATCCAGTGGGATCTTTGTCTGTTCGGGACTTGAGCACACCGCTTACACAGCGTATACTACGCCACCTTTGAGAATCTCGGGTTTGGCATTTGGGCCTGGCAATCGAGAGTTCGCTTAGAACTGCGATAACCGGGCTGAGAAGCCTGACGAGGCGCCAATACCCCATACGAAGCTCGAGCTAATTTGATTTTTGGAGAATAGACATGTCCCGAGTCTGCCAAGTTACTGGCAAGCGTCCGGTGACCGGTAACAACCGTTCCCACGCACTGAACGCGACTAAACGCCGTTTCCTGCCTAACCTGCACTCTCACCGTTTCTGGGTTGAGAGCGAGAAGCGTTTTGTCACCCTGCGTGTATCTGCTAAAGGTATGCGTGTTATTGATAAGAAAGGCATCGAAACAGTTCTGTCTGAACTGCGTGCCCGTGGCGAAAAGTACTAAGTACTAAGAGGAAATAAATCATGGCTAAAGGTATTCGTGAGAAAATCAAGCTGGTTTCTTCTGCTGGTACTGGTCACTTCTATACCACTACGAAGAACAAACGTACTAAGCCGGAAAAACTGGAACTGAAAAAATTCGATCCAGTTGTTCGTCAGCACGTTTTATACAAAGAAGCGAAAATCAAATAATTTTCGTTTTGATGTAAAGAAAAACCCTGCCTCGGCGGGGTTTTTTGTTTTCTGGCTGTCCCCATAATAAAAACATATCAAACAGTACCGGAGACGCTATGCCTGAATTACCTGAAGTAGAAACCAGCCGTCGTGGGATTGAACCCCACCTGGTTGGGGCAACCATTTTGCACGCCAACGTGCGCAATGGGCGTTTACGGTGGCCTGTATCAGAAGAAATCTACCGTCTGAGCGATAAGCCCGTACTGAGCGTGCAGCGCCGTGCCAAATACCTGCTGCTGGAGCTACCGGATGGCTGGATAATCATTCATCTGGGGATGTCAGGCAGCTTACGTATCCTCCCCGAAGAACTCCCTGCAGAAAAGCACGACCATGTTGATTTGGTGATGAGCAACGGGAAAATTCTCCGCTATACCGATCCGCGTCGCTTTGGCGCATGGCTGTGGACGAAAGAGCTGGAAGGGCACAATGTCCTGGCACACCTTGGCCCGGAGCCGCTGAGCGACGATTTCAACGGCGAGTATCTGCAACAGAAATGCGCAAAGAAGAAAACGGCCATAAAGCCGTGGTTGATGGATAACACGTTGGTGGTGGGTGTCGGTAATATCTACGCCAGCGAGTCGCTGTTTGCGGCAGGCATCCATCCTGACCGTCTGGCCTCGTCATTGTCGCAGGATGAGTATGTGCGGCTTGTACGTGTGATTAAGGCTGTTTTACAGCGTTCTATCGAACAGGGCGGAACGACGTTGAAGGATTTCCTGCAAAGTGACGGTAAGCCAGGATATTTTGCGCAGGAATTGCAGGTATACGGACGGAAAGGTGAACCTTGTCGGGTCTGTGGCACACCGATTATCGCCACCAAACATGCTCAGCGCGCGACGTTTTATTGTCGTCAGTGTCAGAAGTGATTGAAGGGGTGAGTGGTTGCATGCCGGATTAGCGCCAACGCTATCCGGCATCGTCGTTACTTCAGCTTATCCATCAGTGCCTGATGGACGTTGGCTGGCAGGAAATGGGTAACATCGCCCTGATGACGTGCCACCTCTTTGACCAGCGAAGAAGAGATAAATGACCACTCTTTGGAGGGCATCAGGAAGACGCTTTCCAGTTCTGGCATCAGATGGCGATTCATGTGCGCCAACTGCATTTCATACTCAAAATCCGCCACCGCGCGCAGGCCACGAATCAGAATGCTCGCCTGTTGTTCGCGAGCGAAGCTCGCCATTAAGTCGCTAAACCCCATCACGTCGACGTTACCGAGATGCGCCGTCGCTTGTTGCGCCAGCTCCACACGTTCTTCAAGTGTGAACATCGGTTTTTTACTGGGGCTTGCGGCAATGGCCAAAATCACGCGATCGAACATTTGAGTCGCACGTGTCACGATATCGATATGACCGTTAGTAATCGGATCGAAGGTACCCGGATAAATTGCCCGTTTTTGCATGACAGCCCTCAATGCGTTTTAGGTGGCAGATAGGGTTCCAGCAGTTGTAGCAGACGCTGAAGCGCGCCCTGGTTTTGATACAGCACTTCAACAGCATGGCGACCATAGAAATTACGGTAATCGGCATCGGTCAGCAAAGAAGAGACTTCTTTTGCCAGTGTTATGTCATCGGTGACGGTGATAAGACCACTTGCCTGCTCCAGACGGGCGCAAATATCTTTAAAATTAAAGGTATGCGGTCCCATTAATACTGGGATAGCGTGCGCAGCGGCTTCCAGTGGATTATGCCCGCCCCGATCAACCAGTGAACCGCCGACGAAAGCGAGATCCGCAATACCGTAGAGCAACATCAACTCGCCCATGGTGTCGCCAATGACCACCTGAGTACTGGCAGAGGGCACTTCTCCTGAGGAGCGTGTGGTAAAGCTTAGTCCAGCCTGACGTACGAGGTTAATCGCATCCGGAAAACGTTCAGGATGTCGGGGAACCAGAATTAGCAGCAGATTGGGAAACTGGTGTAGCAACGCCTGATGCGCGGCGATAATCACGCTTTCTTCACCGTCATGGGTACTGGTGGCAATCCACACGGGACGATGCGGTGCCCACTGACGACGCAAGGTGATGGCTTTCGCCGCAAGCTGTGGGGTGACAGAAATATCGAACTTCAGGCTGCCGGTGACGGTAACTTGATTGCTTCTCGCCCCCAGCGTTACGAAACGCTCACCGTCTTCGCCATTTTGCGCCGCAATAAGCGTAATACGACGCAGTAGTATGCGGACAAATTTGCCCAGTTTTGCGTAACCCGCTGCTGACCGTGCAGAAAGGCGCGCATTGGCAATCACTAATGGAATATGGCGTTTGTGCAGTGCAGCAATCAGATTTGGCCACAGCTCAGTTTCCATGATCAACACCAGTTTGGGGTCGACTTTATTGAGGAAACGATTGAGTGCGTCAGGTAAGTCATAAGGCAGATAGACGTGCTGAACATCGCTACCAAAAGCGGACTGCACGCGCTCTGAACCCGTAGGCGTCATGGTTGTGACCGTGATCGGAAGATCCGGATAACGGTGACGCAGAGCGCGAACTAAAGGAATTGCGGCCAGTGTTTCACCCACGGAGACGGAGTGCAGCATGATCCCGCCGGGTTTCAGTGGGCGACGGTAAAATCCGTAGCGTTCACCCCAACGTTTTCGATAGGCTGGTGCCTTACGTCCGCGCAACCAAAGCCGTATCCAGATCAATGGCTGAATAAGGTAGAGAAGGGCGGTGTAAAGCAATTCGAGCATAATAAATAGCTGACTTAGGGATGTGCTGGGGATTCTATGTATTTAGCTCAGGCTTTACCATTACTTTTCCTATTTTTGAATCAAATAGCCTGAAACGTGGATAAAGAATGCAGGAGGCCACAGTTTTTTTGTATTTTTATGCGATTCATTGTTTTTCCCCTGTAACGCAATCTTAAATGGCCGTATTAGCTCGGTGTGCTGTTTTTTATTCCACTGATTATAAAAGAAAAAAAATGCGACACGCTTAAAATTTATTCATATCGGATCGCGGCGAAAGAAGTGTTACACTAACATGCACAAAGTAAGTGCGCGTATCAGTATTCAGGTAGCTGTTGAGCCTGGGGCGGTAGCGTGCTTTTTTTCTGCTTACCTTTACCGGAAAATCACAACAAAAGAGTCGCTTGTGGATAAGCCATTTAGAAAAATCCTGGTCGTAAAGATGCGTTTTCACGGAGATATGTTACTCACGACTCCCGTTATTAGTACGCTAAAGCAGAATTACCCTGATGCAAAAATCGATGTACTGCTTTACCAGGACACAATGCCCATTTTGTCTGAAAATCCTGAAATTAATGCTCTTTACGGCATAAAAAATAAGAAAGCCGGCGCGATGGAGAAAATTTCAAACTTCATTCAACTGGTCAAAACGTTACGGGCAAACCAATACGATCTGATCGTAAATTTGACCGACCAGTGGATAGTCGCTCTGCTGGTGCGAATGCTGAATGTTCCGGTCAGGATTTCACAGGATTATAGCCACCGTCAGTCCTCATTTTGGCGAAATAGCTTTACTGCCATGGCGCCACTGCAGGGAGCGAATGTGGTGGAGAGTAACTTATCCGTTCTGGCTCCATTAGGGGTCACGTCGAACGTGGCTCGCACGACCATGAGCTATAACCCGTCTTGCTGGGAGCGTGTGCGCAGCGAGTTAGATAGGGCGGGGGTCGGCGAGCGTTATGTGGTGATCCAACCCACCGCACGCCAAATTTTTAAGTGCTGGAATAACGAGAAGTTTTCACAGGTCGTTGATGCTTTGCACGATCGTGGCTACGAGGTTGTGCTGACTTCCGGACCCGGGCAGGACGATTTGGCTTGTGTTGATACCATTGCTCGGGGCTGTAAAACACAACCTGTTACGGCGCTTGCCGGTAAGGTGACGTTTCCAGAACTGGGGGCGTTGATTGATCATGCCGATCTGTTTATTGGCGTAGATTCAGCGCCTGGACACATTGCCGCCGCCGTCGATACTCCGCTGATTTGCCTGTTCGGGGCGACGGACCATAATTTCTGGCGGCCGTGGTCGAATAATATGATTCAATTTTGGGCGGGTGACTATCGCGCCATGCCTCCACGCGAGCAGCGCGATCGCAATGAAATGTATCTTTCCGTTATTCCGGCAAGTGACGTTATTGCGGCTGTTGATAAGCTGCTGCCATCAGGTTGCGTTTCTTCTGTGGCGGATACCCCATCATGATCGTCGCATTTTGCCTGTACAAATATTTTCCCTTCGGCGGTTTACAGCGTGATTTTATGCGCATTGCGCAGACCGTCGCCTCGCGCGGTCATCATGTCCGGGTCTATACCCAGTCCTGGGAAGGCGAGTGCCCGGATGATTTTGAACTGATCCGGGTTCCAGTGAAATCGCGCACGAATCATGGTCGTAACGCTGAGTATTATTCCTGGGTGCGGGCGCATATGCGTGAGCATCCGGTTGATCGGGTTGTCGGGTTTAATAAAATGCCGGGGCTGGATGTCTACTACGCAGCCGATGTCTGTTATGCCGAGAAAGTCGCACAAGAAAAAGGTTTCTTTTACCGGTTGACGTCACGGTATCGCCATTATGCAGCTTTCGAGCGTGCAACCTTCGAACAAGGTAAGCCAACGAAATTGCTGATGCTAACGGATAAGCAGATAGCCGATTTTCAGAAGCATTATCAGACTGAAGCCGATCGCTTTCACATTCTCCCTCCGGGAATTTATCCGGACAGAAAATACAGCCAGCAAATTCCAGATAGCCGGGAAATTTACCGTCAGAAAAACGGTATCACAGAGCAACAGAATTTACTGTTACAGGTCGGTTCTGATTTCACGCGTAAAGGTGTCGATCGATCTCTCGAGGCGCTTGCTTCATTACCTGAGGCTCTGCGGCATAATACGCTACTGTTTATTGTGGGTCAGGATAAGCCGAGAAAATTTGAATCTCTGGCAGAAAAGCTGGGCGTAAGAGCAAATGTCCATTTCTTTTCTGGCCGTAATGATGTGGCTGAGTTAATGGCCGCCGCCGACATATTATTACACCCTGCTTATCAGGAAGCTGCCGGTATTGTTTTACTGGAGGCGATCACCGCGGGATTACCGGTTCTGACCACCTCCGTTTGCGGCTACGCACATTATATTGTGGATGCAAATTGCGGTGCAGTGATTGAAGAGCCTTACCGACAAGAAGGGTTAAATGAGATTTTACGCAAAGCGTTAACTCAACCTTCATTGCGTGCAGCCTGGGCAGAAAACGCCAGGCATTATGCTGATACACAAGATTTGTACAGTCTGCCAGAAAAAGCGGCGGATATTATTACAGGTGATTTGGATGGTTGAGCTGAAAGAGCCTCTGGCCACGCTATGGCGAGGTAAAGATGCGTTCGAGGAAGTGAAAACGTTGCAGGGTGAAGTCTTCAGAGAACTGGAGACCCGCAGAACACTGCGATTTGAACTGGCCGATAAAAGCTACTTCCTTAAATGGCATAGAGGCACGTCCCTAAAAGAGATCGTCAAAAATCTACTCTCACTGCGTATGCCAGTGTTAGGTGCCGACAGAGAGTGGAATGCAATTCATCGGCTCCGTGATTTAGGCGTAGACACGATGCACGGTGTGGGGTTTGGTGAAAAAGGGGTGAATCCTCTGACCAGAACCTCATTCATCATTACCGAAGATCTCACTCCCACTATCAGTCTGGAAGAGTATTGCGCTGACTGGGCAACGAATCCTCCTGATGTAAAAGTGAAGCGGATGATCATCGAGCGTGTTGCTACGATGGTGCAAAAAATGCATGCAGGCGGGATCAATCATCGTGATTGCTATATCTGCCACTTCCTTCTGCATCTGCCTTTCTCAGGTGAGGAAAAAGGCCTCAAGATTTCGGTTATTGACCTACATAGGGCGCAGATTCGTCATAGCGTTCCACGCCGCTGGCGCGATAAAGATCTGATCGGTCTCTATTTTTCCTCAATGAACATCGGCCTGACTCAGCGGGATGTTTTCCGCTTTATGAAGGTTTATTTTAGTTTACCCCTGAATGTCATCTTCCAGCGGGAAGATGAGCTTATTAAAAAAGCTAAAATAAAAGCAGAAAAAATCAGAGAAAGAACAATTCGCCGATCGTTATAAATAAATTATTGCGAGTATTGTCGATTTACAGGTCAGGATGAAGTTCAGCGCTTCATCTTTTTCCGAATTGAATAAAAGGCAGTGCAAAGTAATATCAATCGCACTTCCAAATATATTGGGTAAATATTAAATATGTCACAGTTTAGTGATAAAGACGTCATTCTTTCTGTTATGGAGTATAACTTTCATGACAGAATATCTGAAAATAATCTTAATATAGCGTTTGGCATAGATAAAAATTTTCTTTTTGGATGTGGTGTATCTATTGCTTCTATATTATTAAGCAATAAATCGATAAACTTTGACTTTCATGTTTTTACTGATCATTTTAGCGAAGATGATCAGAAAAGATTTTCTGCATTAGCCGAACAATATAAAACCTGTATCAAAGTCTATTTAATAGATTGTAATAAATTAAAGTCGTTACCCAGCACAAAGAACTGGACATATGCGACGTATTTCCGTTTTGTTATCGCCGATTACTTTTATGGTAAGCTAGAGAAGCTTTTGTACCTGGATGCTGATATCGCCTGTAAAGGCAGTATTCAGGAACTGGTTGATTATTCATTTACGGAGCATGAGATTGCTGCGGTGGTTGCAGAAAGAGATATCGAATGGTGGACTGACCGTTCTGTAACCCTGACTACTCCTGAGCTTGTATCTGGATATTTTAATGCAGGTTTTTTGCTTATTAATATTAATGAATGGCAAAAAAATGATATTTCAGTTAAAGCAATTGAGATGTTGCGAGTTCCTGAGTGGGTGGCAAAAATTACGCATTTGGATCAGGATGTCTTAAACATTCTTCTTGTTGGTAAAGTGAACTTTATTGATGGGAAATATAATACTCGCTTTAGTATCAATTATGAATTGAAGGATAAAGTGGTAAACCCGGTCAATAATGACACTGTGTTTATTCATTATGTTGGACCGACAAAACCCTGGCATGAATGGGCAAACTACCCTGTTTCGCAAAGTTTTATTTATGCGAAAGAGCATTCTCCCTGGTGCAATGTCGCTCTGCTCCAGCCTGCAAATAGCAACCAATACAGATATTGTGCCAAGCATAAATTTAAGCAGAAAAGATTTCTTCAGGGCGTGATAAATTACATAAAATATTACAAGGCTAAAACGATTAAATAATAAAAGACCTTTTAATATTAACTAATATAATGGCTATCCCATGATTCATAAAAAAAAGATTAAAGATTTAACTGTATTCATAAAAGATAATGATCCTTTTTATGAGAAAATATTAAATGATTTTCTCAATTTCGATCTCAAAATACTGAAGGTATTTCGCTCGATTGATGATACAAAAGTCATTTTGATTGACACACCTCGAGGTCCGATTGTATTAAAAGTCTTCGCACCAAAGCATAAAAAGATAGAGCGATTTCTTAAATCGTGTATAAAAAAAGACTATTATGAGAATTTGATCTACCAAACTAATCGAGTTCGTAGTGAGGGGGTCAATTCTATTAATGACTATTATTTGCTTGCAGAGTATAAAACATTAAATTTTGCACATTATTTCATAATGCTCATCGAGTATATTGAAGGCGTTGGACTAGAAGAATATAAAGAAATACCTGCAGATATAAAACTGCAACTTGCTGAGTCAATTAAAGAGTTACATGCTCACGGTATGGTTTCAGGAGACCCTCACAAGGGTAACTTTATTGTTTCTGAAAAAGGTCTTCGCCTGATAGATTTATCAGGTAAAAAAATAAGTCCTGTATTGAAGGCTAAGGACAGAATTGATCTAGAACGCCATTATGGTATAAAAAACGAAATTCAAGATTCAGGATATAACTCGTTGCTCTTTAAAAAGAGATTGAAATCTATAATCAGGGATATAAAAATAAAGCTCGGGTTGAAAAAATAGTAACAAAATTGAACGACTAAACTCCGACACAATATCAATGTATTGATGCTGTAATATCTATGAAAACGAAAGGTGAACGGGAATTGGATTTTAAAAATTTAACCAAATTTAAAGATATCATAGCATTAGACAGTCGTACGGTTAAATGCAATGACCGCGATACTTTTAATATTTCATGGGGAATTGATAGTAATTATCAAGTCGGTGCTGCAATATCGATAGCATCAATTCTTGAGAATAATAAGCAGAATGATATTGAATTTACATTTCATATTATTGCTGACTACCTTGACCAGGATTATGTCGAGCTCTTAACACAGTTAGCGGAACAGTATAAAACAGTCATTAAATTATATCATATCGACTCTGAACCATTGTCTACGCTGCCAAAAACTAATATATGGCCAGTATCAATATATTATCGCTTACTTTCTTTCGATTATTTCTCTGAACGGCTGGATAAGTTACTCTATCTTGATGCTGATATCACATGCAAAGGTTCATTGCTAGAGCTTTCCGAACTGGAATTCGATCACGAGTACGGAGCAGTAGTGGTTGATGTTGATTCAATGCAAGCTAAAAGCGCAGAGCGACTGAATAACACAGAGTTTGAAGGTAATTATTTTAACTCTGGGGTGATGTATATCAATATGAAGCAATGGTTGCAATCAAATCTGACTGAGCGGTTTTTCGATTTACTTTCTCAGGAAGATATTGCTGCAAAAATAAAATATCCTGATCAAGATATTTTAAATATTATGTTCCTTCACCATGCTAAAATCTTGCCCAGAGAATATAACACTATTTATTCTTTAAAATCTGAGTTTGAGATAAAAAATAAAGATTACTACAAATCAATCATCAACGCGAAAACCATATTTATACATTATACTGGTGTGACGAAGCCATGGCATGATTGGGCAAATTATCCATCAGCACAATTTTTTCGTAGTGTATATCAAATATCGCCATGGCGAGTGAAAAATTTACTTCCCGCAGTACGGAAACATGAATATAGAGAAAAATACAAACACTTGCTTTATCAAAATAAAATAATCAGCGGTCTTTTTTCAGCAATTAAATATAACTTAATGAAGGGTTGATTTTATATGATTGATAAAATCATCTTTACGGTTACACCAATTTTCTCTATACCACCGCGTGGTGCGGCTGCAGTTGAAACATGGATGTATCAGGTCGCGCAAACTACCCGTATTCCAAACCGTATCGTCTGCATCAAAAATGAAGGGTATACTGATTATTCGAAGGTAAGTGAAAAGTGCTCTATTCATCGTATCGGATTTAGCAGAATATATAAGCGAATTTTTCAGAAATGGACCCGACTGGATCCTTTACCTTACTCTCAGCGCATATTAAACGTTGCTAAAGATTTTTCAATCACGGATAAAAGTGTTATTGCTGTACACAACAGCATGAAACTGTATCGACAGATTCGCCAGCGAGCCCCTCAGGCAAATGTCGTGATACATATGCATAATGCGTTCGAACCAAAAGGATTGGAGAAGAACGTTAAGATGATAGTTCCCAGCTTGTTTTTAAAAAACTACTATCATTCATATCTCCCTGAAGCAGATATTGCCATTGTTCCTAATGGAATTAATCTGGAAATTTATCAATCAGATTATGAGCCAATCTCCAGGTCGGACCTGAATATCACACCCGAAGATAAGGTGATATTTTACGCTGGGCGTATTGTACCTGATAAAGGTGTATTACTGCTTTTACAGGCATTCGAAAAACTTGTTGAGTCGCACCCGAACTTTAAACTGGTGGTGGTTGGCGATCATATGGAAGTCAGTAAAAGCGATAAAGGGGCTTATCAGCATGAAGTCCGCGAAATCGCAGAGCGTTTGACGGATAACTGCATTATGTTGGGAAGTATTCCTCCCGAAAAAATGCACCGCTACTATCCACTCGGTGATTTAGTTGTGATCCCTTCTCAATTCCAGGAACCTTTCTGTATGGTTGCAATTGAGGCCATGGGGGCAGGTAAACCCGTGTTGGTGAGCACGCGTGGAGGAATGATTGAGTTTGTTAAAAACAAGGATACTGGCTATCACTTAAGAGAGCCCATGACCGCAGAAACTATTGCGGAGGACATTGAGTGCGTACTGCATGACAGCGAACTATCTACTATTGCGAAACGCGGGCAACAGTATGTTTTTGAGCATTACAGTTGGACGAGTGTGACTCAGCGGTTCGAGGATGTCATTCATCATTGGTTTGACTGAAATAAAAAAGGCTACGTTAGGTAGCCTTTTTTATTGAGAATATCCAGCGTTATTTCTTCATGGCAAGCAACAGGCCAACAAGAATACCCAGGTTATCCAATTCGATCTGTTCAACGTTTCCGCGAATAATAAAATATCCGAAGAAAGATAACAGTATAATCATGTGTGCGTTATAGGGAGAGTCACGACCCTCTTTAAACGCCTTTGACACAGTTTCTTTTACGATTGCTGCGTACACAAGTAGCAACCCAGCCAATCCGAGAAGACCGGTGCCAAACCAGACAAATAACGCGAGGTTATGGGGACCGATTGAGGTTCTAAATTTCCATAATGGATAATCTACGGCGCGATTGTTATAGACCGTTTTATAGGCCTTATTACCAAAGCCATAGCCGATAACCGGATTTTCGAGTATGAGATCCAGTGCGCTGCCCTGAGTACCATTTCCATATCGGTATGAACTGTCTGTCTGGTTGAGTTTAAAGGCCAACTTTGCCGACATTTCTTTATGAGAGAAAATAGCAGTCGCCGCCAGAGCTGCGATAATCATTCCCACAGTCAGCATTTTCCATTTTTTATGCATCAATACCCACGCCAGCCCGATGATTAAGACTGAGAGCCATGCTCCACGAGAAAGAGTACCCAACATCAGGAAAAGATAGATTGCACTAAAAATAATAAAGGCGATTCGATGCTTTGTTGATTTAAATAACCACAGATTCAGAAGTACCGGGAACAAAAAGACTAATGAATCTGAGATGCTACGGTGTCTGTAATCAATAAATGGCATAACTCCATTCTGAAAATCCTTAATATAAAAGACGATCTCAGACAAGCATCGTAAACTTAATGATGTGAGGAAAGAGATGAAAATGAATTTTGCAATAAATTCTACTTTCTCATCCTTTAATAAGACGGGAATGGCAATGGTATACAACAACATATTTTCGATGACGGAATTATTAATTTCTTTCAGGCTGGTTTTTAAGTCTGGCGTCTGAAATAGCGAAAGAAGTACTGCTATGGTAAGAAATAAAATACTTCCGAAAAGGAATGTTTTGAAGGTGGAAATATAATGTTTTGGTTGCTTACAAAGATAAACAATTGTTGTGATCGTCATAAGAATGACGATGAGATGTTTATAGCGAGTAATACCACCTAAGAAATAGGTGGCGATCAACAAGAATATAAGTGTTCTATTCCAGTATAATTTCCAGTTTTTTTTCTCGTTGGAAAAAAACAATGTGAGGGCCATCTTTTCTCCGATGTTTGTTTGCAAGAGCTTATAAGTTCGAAACTAGTACTTCAAATACGGCAGAGGCAGGCAAATCGGTAAGATTTTTGCTTGCGGAACGGCACTCTACCTGGTTCCTTCCATAGCCACCAATTAACCCAGGGTCCGTTGGGCCGTATAGTGTTACATTTGGACGGTCTAGCGCGGCTGTCAGGTGACTCAGTCCCGTATCAACCGACACGACAAACGTTGCCCCTGCCAATACACGCGCGACGTCTTCCAGGCTCATACGCGGTAAAACATCTACGTAATCAAACCCTTCTGCCAGTCTCTTCGCTCGGGCTTCTTCGTGAGCGGCTCCCCACGGCAATTTAATGCGCACTCCAGACTGGCTTAGCAGACCAATTAATTCCCGCCAGTTTGCCTCCGGCCAGTGTTTATCATCTCTGGTGGTGGCATGTAAAAATACAGCATATTGGTCCGTATCGGTATTCATATTGTTCAGAAAATGCTGCGCAATAGCGTAATCACCCTGAGTCTGGGGTTTGTTGTAACCCAGACTTTTGGCGAATAGTTCGCGGGTACGCTCTACCGCATGCTGCTGTTTAGCAATATGATGTCGACAGTTGTAAAACAAGCTGGCCAGCGGCTCACGGGCTGTTTGCCAGTCCATGCCATGCTTAATGCCATGCGCCAGACGAGTGACCAAAGCCGCGCTTTTCACCAGCCCCTGCGCATCTATAATGGCATCATAATGTTGCGCCTGTACTGCCGCCTGAAAGGTTTTGCGTTCAGTTTTAATGGCGGCGGAAAACCAGGCTTTCCGCCAGCGTCGAATTGCCACCGGGATCACCCGATCAACCGCAGCATGCCATGACGGGATTTGTGCAAACCCCTCTTCCACCACCCAGTCAAAGCGAATTCCTGGAATAGCCTGCTGTGCATCAGTGAGCGCAGGAAGCGTATGTAACACATCACCCATCGATGATGTTTTGACGATCAGAACCCGCATTCGTCAGACTTCCTCTTGTAACAACAGACTGTTGAGTTCTTCCAGGACACGCTCCGGTGTAATGTCGATCAGGCTCTGGTGATACCCTTCTGCCGCATCTCCTTTCCGCACCCGGTGATAACCTGTAATCAGGCGGATCACGCGCGCTTTCTGTGACAGTGGCGGTGTGAAATCCGGGCTGCTTGGGCCATAAAGTGCGACCAGAGGGCGGTTCAGCGCCGCTGCCACGTGCATCAGGCCAGAATCGTTGGTGACAACGGCCTGACATGCCGCGAGGAGGATGACAGCCTGTTCCAGCTGCGTTTCGCCAGCCAGATTACGGCACCACGCCTGTTGTTCGGTGTTCAGAGCCGCCAGGATCTCGTTTCCGGACTCATGATCTTTCGCCGAGCCAAACAGGACAATTTGATAACCTTCATCAATGAGCTGTTTGGCCAGTTCCGCGTAGTGATAGTGCGGCCATCGTTTTGCCGGACCAAATTCAGCGCCGGGGCAAAAGCCGATTATCGGGCGTTCCGTTGAAAGTGCGAATTCTCTACAGGTGAGTGATTTTTCCCCTTCACTAACCTGCAATTGCGGCCAGAGTAGAGGTTGTGGCAAATCTTTTGCTGTCTGCATTACGCCTTTGTCGTAGGCCAGCGCAACATAGCGCTCGACCATCAATGGCCAGGCCTCTTTATCGAGCACACGCGCATCGTTAAGCAGGCCGTAGCGCATCTCGCCGCGCCAGCCCGTACGATGAGGAATGCTGGCAAAGAAGGGGACGAGTGCCGATTTAAACGAGTTTGGCAGCACGTAAGCGCGATCGTAACGTTTTTCACGCAAACTATGTCCGAGTTTGCGCCGCTCTCCAAGTTCCAGAGCACCATGACCCAGCGGCATCGGGATCGCTTCATTGACTTCCGGCATCCGCGATAACAACGGACGGCACCACGCAGGGGCCATCACGTCGATTATCGCCTGGGGATAGCGCGCCTTGAGCGTACGATAGAGACTTTGCGACATCATCATGTCGCCCACCCATGACGGGCCGATCACCAGTATCTTCATGCTTACTTCTTACGCGTCGCGGTTCAGCCAGGTCATATATTCCGTTACGCCTTCGGCAACGGTCTTGAACGGCTTGTCGTAGCCAGCTGCACGCAGGTTGGTCAGATCAGCCTGAGTAAACGCCTGATAGCGGCCTTTCAGTTTTTCCGGGAACGGAATGTATTCGATGTCGCCTTTTTTATGGTAAGCGAGAGCTGCATCCGCTACGGCCTGGAAGGATTCCGCACGGCCTGTTCCCAGGTTAAAGATGCCGGAAACGCCATTTTCGAGGAACCACAAATTCACGGCGGCGACATCGCCAACATAGACGAAATCGCGCTTGAAGTTTTCGCTGCCTTCAAACAGTTTCGGCGTTTCACCGTTATTGAGCTGGGTGTTCAGATGGAATGCGACACTCGCCATGCTGCCTTTGTGGCCTTCGCGCGGCCCGTAAACGTTAAAGTAGCGGAAGCCTACAATCTGTGAGTTGGCTTCTGGAAGGATCTGGCGTACGTATTCATCGAACAGGAATTTGGAGTATCCGTAAACGTTCAGTGGTTTCTCGTATTCACGAGATTCAATAAAATCGGATGTGCGGCCACCGTAGGTTGCTGCGGAAGAGGCGTACAGGAACGGAATTTCGCGCTCCAGGCAATAATGCAGCAGCTCTTTGGAGTATTGATAGTTGTTGTCCATCATATACTTGCCATCCCACTCTGTTGTAGAGGAGCATGCGCCTTCATGGAAAATCGCTTCGATATCGCCGAACTCTTCCCCTGCCATAATCTGGATCAGGAAATCTTCCTTATCCATATAGTCAGCAATGTCCAGATCCACCAGGTTCACAAACTTGGTGCCGTCTTTCAGGTTGTCCACCACCAGGATATCGGTGATGCCTTTATCATTCAGGGATTTAACGATGTTGCTGCCGATAAAGCCCGCGCCGCCGGTAACGATGATCATAACTGTAACCTTCGAATTATGGAGTCAGAGACAATCTCAGACACGAATATCTGTAATCATACCATCACATTGACTCCCCTTCAGCCATTTACGTGGTGGATAGTGATGAGGAGAAGGAGGAACACTCTTGCCATTAAACCGTTATGTGTAGTTCTATATTTAGTTCGAAATCAGGGGAACTAAACGGTATATTAGCGTGGTATTAGTTATTGCTATATGACTTAGATTATAAAGCACTCTATGTACAGAGTGTAACTTAATGTGATATAATATTTCTTTTATGTTAATGGTTTTTATTAGCGATGAAATCATCTACCACAATAGTAACGGCATATTTTGATATCGGTAGAGGGGAGTGGACTGCTAATAAAGGGTTCCGCGAAAAACTTGCCCGCTCAGTTGATGTCTACTTGAGTTATTTCGAGCGGTTGGCTGCACTAGAAAACGACATGGTTGTGTTCACGTCTCCTGATTTAGAAGCCAGGGTTGCAGAAATACGTAAGGGGAAACCGACAAAAATCGTTACTGTTGATATAAAAAATAAATTCAAACACATTCGGAGCCGAATAGAGAAAATTCAGCAGGATGAAGCATTTACACGTAAATTAGAAACCCGTCAGTTAAAAAATCCAGAATATTGGTCCCCGGATTACGTGCTGGTTTGTAATTTAAAAGCATATTTTGTGAATAAAGCGATTAATTCTGGTCTGGTCAAAACCCCGCTGGTTGCGTGGATTGATTTTGGCTATTGCCGTAAACCGAAAGTCACACGCGGTTTGAAAGTATGGGACTTCCCTTTTAATCAAAATAAAATACACCTGTTCACGATCAAGAAAGGGTTAAGTGTTTCGTCATTGCAGCAATCTTTTGATTTTATGATTGGTAACCACGTTTACATTATTGGTGGTGCAATTGTTGGCTCTCAGGAAAAATGGAAAGAATTTTATCCATTAGTTACAGAGTGCCAGAAAGTCACACTAGAGAATAATATTGTGGATGACGACCAGGGCATCTTTGTCATGTGTTATTACAAACGACCTGATTTGTTTGTTCTTAACTATCTGGGCCGAGGCAAATGGTTTGATCTCTTCCGCTGTTTCAAACGAACTGCGCTTGGCGCGAAGCTCCAGTCATTAAGGCTCTTTCTTTCCAGAAAATAGTTGCCCGACATAAACGTAGAATCCGCATTTTTTGGCAAGGTACCTCCTGAGTGGGGGATCTTGCCTTATCAACATTGGCTCTCACGCCTTACACTCTGTAAATTCTAATAAATTCATGCCATTAATTGCTTTTTTGCGCAATGCATTCATTCTGAAAATCACCGATAAGCCATGTGGATACGCGTGATTTATGCTGCATTTTAAAGAAGTGATAACGCGTCATCTCGTATCAACGTATAGGTTTGGGTAATATGTGCTGAAATTTGCCCAGTCTGGAGAATCGCAATGCGTGGGGATTTTTATAAGCAGTTGAACAACGATCTGGAAACCGCTCGTGTGGAAGGATTGTTTAAAGAAGAGCGCATTATCACGTCTGCGCAGCAGGCGGACATCACCGTGGCAGATGGAAGCCACGTCATCAACTTTTGCGCCAACAACTATCTGGGGCTGGCGAATCATCCGGAATTGATTGCAGCGGCGAAAGCCGGCATGGATTCCCACGGCTTCGGGATGGCCTCGGTTCGTTTTATCTGCGGTACCCAGGACAGCCATAAACAGCTGGAGCAAAAACTGGCGACTTTTCTGGGTATGGAAGATGCCATTCTGTATTCCTCTTGCTTTGATGCCAACGGCGGCCTGTTCGAAACGTTGCTGGGTGCAGAAGATGCGATTATTTCCGATGCGCTGAACCACGCCTCTATTATTGATGGTGTACGTCTGTGCAAAGCGAAGCGTTTTCGCTACGCCAACAATGATATGCAGGAGCTGGAAACACGTCTGAAAGAAGCACGTGAAGCCGGTGCCCGCCATGTGCTGATCGCGACCGACGGTGTGTTCTCCATGGACGGTGTGATTGCCAACCTGAAAGGGGTATGTGACCTGGCGGATAAATACGATGCGCTGGTGATGGTCGATGACTCTCATGCTGTCGGTTTTGTGGGTGAAGGCGGTCGTGGCTCTCATGAATACTGCGATGTGATGGGCCGTGTAGACATCATTACCGGTACGTTAGGTAAAGCACTGGGTGGCGCATCCGGCGGTTATACGGCTGCGCGTAAAGAGGTGGTGGAGTGGTTGCGTCAGCGTTCTCGCCCGTACTTATTCTCCAACTCATTAGCTCCGGCGATTGTTGCCGCCTCCATTAAAGTGCTGGAGATGGTGGAAGCTGGCGGCGAACTGCGTGGTCGTCTGTGGGCGAATGCACGTCAGTTCCGTGAGCAGATGTCTGCAGCAGGCTTTACGCTTGCGGGCGCTGACCATGCCATTATCCCGGTCATGTTGGGAGATGCGGTGGTAGCGCAAGAATTTGCTCGCGAACTGCAAAAAGAGGGTATCTATGTCACCGGGTTCTTCTATCCGGTGGTGCCAAAAGGTCAGGCGCGTATTCGTACCCAGATGTCTGCGGCGCATACGCCTGAGCAAATTACGCGTGCCGTTGCGGCGTTTACGCGTATTGGTAAACAACTGGGCGTAATCGCCTGAGGATGTGAGATGAAAGCGTTATCCAAACTGAAAGCGGAAGAGGGCATCTGGATGACCGACGTTCCTGAACCGGAACTCGGACATAACGATCTGCTGATTAAAATCCGTAAAACAGCCATCTGCGGGACCGACGTTCACATCTATAACTGGGATGAATGGTCGCAAAAAACGATCCCGGTACCTATGGTTGTTGGGCACGAATACGTTGGCGAAGTGGTCGGTATCGGCCAGGAAGTCAAAGGATTTAAAGTGGGTGACCGCGTTTCCGGTGAAGGTCATATCACCTGTGGTCATTGTCGTAACTGTCGTGGCGGACGTACTCACCTGTGCCGTAATACGACCGGTGTGGGTGTTAACCGCCCAGGCTGTTTTGCTGAGTATCTGGTTATTCCTGCGTTTAACGCCTTTAAAATCCCGGACAACATCTCCGACGATTTAGCCTCTATCTTTGACCCGTTCGGTAATGCGGTACACACCGCGCTGTCGTTCGATCTGGTGGGCGAAGATGTGCTGGTATCAGGCGCGGGCCCAATCGGTATTATGGCAGCGGCAGTGGCAAAACATGTGGGTGCGCGTCACGTAGTCATCACTGACGTCAATGAATACCGTCTGGAACTGGCACGTAAGATGGGCATCACACATGCGGTAAACGTCTCGAAAGAGAACCTGCCTGATGTGATGGCCAGACTCGGAATGACCGAAGGGTTTGACGTGGGTCTGGAAATGTCCGGTGCGCCGCCAGCGTTCCGTGCCATGCTGGATACCATGAACCACGGTGGTCGTATTGCCATGCTGGGGATCCCTCCTTCAGACATGTCTATCGACTGGACGAAGGTGATCTTTAAAGGCCTGTTTATCAAAGGCATTTATGGTCGCGAAATGTTTGAAACCTGGTACAAGATGGCCGCGTTGATCCAGTCTGGTCTGGATCTGACCCCGATCATCACCCATCACTTCTCAATTGATGAGTTCCAGAAAGGCTTTGATGCGATGCGCTCGGGTCAGTCAGGAAAAGTGATCCTGAGCTGGGATTAATATTAAAAGGGCTGGTTATCCAGCCCTTTTTTCTTAAAAACACCTGAACGCTGCGAAGGCGTTGCCATATAGTTAGTCACTTCGCAGGATTTTATCTTGCTGCTCATCTTCCGCTTAATTTGCGTTAGCGTTAATTCCGTTGGAGGAGGATGTTTTCCCCCAACCTTGCCACTGATGCTGGAAGTAAGTGACGACGGTGCTCTGGCGAATACTTTCACTCAATACGTTAAAGAACTGGTCGGCATAGACCGGCGCTAACGGTTGCTTCGGTTTACACAGCTTCACGCCACGGAACGGGTTGCGCGGTGCGTTGGGTTCGCTGTTGCCCGGTGGCGTCAGGTTCGGTGTGGAAGTATCCACCTGGGGTTCGTTGAGCAAGGTGCTTGGGCGCACCAACGTGATGTCGGCCGGTAGGTTATAGACCATTTGTTGCAACACGCGCACCGTTGATGGGTGGGGGTGTCCGATAGCAATGGCGGACCCATTACGGCGAGCTAACTCAATGGCACGATTAAACTGATGGCGGATGTCCGCTTCGTTTTGCGAGTCATCAAGGAACACTTTGCGTTTAATCACTTTCACGCCCGTTCCGGATGCGGCCCGCATTGCCTGGCTGTTGCCGATAGTCATGCTGTCGAGGAAATAGAGATCGTAACGCTCCAGTGCCTGCATCACTTTTTGCATACCAAACAGGCTGGAGGTCATCGCGCTGCCCATATGGTTGTTAAGCCCAACGGCGTACGGTACTTTGTCGACGGCATCGCGGATAATCCGCTCAATGTCGGCGCTGTTCATTTCCGGGCGTAGGGTGTCTTTCTCCAGCGGCTGCTTACTTAATGGTGCCATCGGCAGATGGATCAGGACTTCGTGGCCGCTATTGTGTGCTTTGGTTGCCATTTCACGCGCATGCGGCGCATTGGGCAGCACGGCGACAGAGATGTTGGAAGGCATCGCCAGCACCTGGTTTTCATTGTGCGGGCGATAGCCGAAATCATCGATGACGATGGCAAGTTTGCCAGCAAAAACAGGGGTTGCGAACGCCAGCAGGCTGACCAGTGAGAGCATGATACGGCGAAACTGAGGCAAAACTTATCTTCCCAACCACGGCTGTGGATTGACGGCCTGACCCTGGCGACGAATTTCGAAATAGAGCGCTGGTCGACCCTGACCACCGCTGCTGCCAACCAGCGCAATAGGCTGGCCTGCGCGCACTTGTGTACCTACACTGACCAACGCACTCTGGTTGTAACCGTAAAGGCTCATGTCGCCTTTGCCGTGTTCTACAACAACAACCAGACCGTAACCTTGTAACCAGTCCGCCAGAATGACCCGGCCATCCGCAATGGCTTTCACTTCAGTGCCTTCAGACGCACCGATAACCATCCCCTTCCACCGTAGCTCACCCTGCAGTTGTTCGCCATAACGGTGTAGCGTTGGACCGCGTACTGGCCAGAATGCCTGGCCGCGAGGCGCACCCAGACCGCCGGTACGTGATATCAGTGATTTTTCGCTTTCGGTAGGTTTATAGGTCGTGCCTTTGCGAGTCGCTTCCTGTTGGCGATTACGCACAGCTTGCGCTTCGTTGGCTTCACGTTCAGCCCGCGCTTTTGCTGCGGCTTCTGCCCGTGCAAGGCTGTTGCGCAGGCGGGATTCGTTAGCGCGCATTTCGCTCAGCTGCTGTTGGCCTTGCTGAATCGATGATTCCAGACCGGAGAGCGTTTTTTGGCGCTCATTACGCGCCTGTTCCAGTTTGGCCTGTTGGGCGCGCTGTTCGTACAGCAGCGTCTGCTGCTGGCTTTGCTTCTCTTCCAGCTCGGCCTTTTGCGAGGCCACTTCTTCACGGGTTTGCTTCAGTTCAGCGATGGTTTCCTGACGCGCCTGGTTCAAATAACCAAAGTAGGCTTGCAGACGTTGTCCACGCTGGCTCTCTTCGCCGCTGAGAATCAACTGAATTCCGGTATGTTCGCCCTGACGAAATGCGGCATCAAGCTGCGCGGCGAGGCTGCGTTCCTGACTGGCTTTTTGTTTCTCCAGTTTGGCAATGGACGCATTCATCTCGGCGATCTGTTTATTCAACTGGGCGAGGGTATTCTGGGTTTCACGCAGTTGACGGGCGGCGGCAGAAATGGCTTCTTCCTGGGCTTTTAACTGCGCAAGCAGGCTTGAGCGCTGCTGCTGTTGCTGACGTACGGCGCGTTCTTTCGCGGCGATGTCAGCCTGGATGGATTTGAGTTGGTCACGCTCATCTGCGTGTGCGGAAAAGGCGCACAACAATACGCCAGCGCTAATAACGCTGGCGTAGATCAGGGGCCTGACTGAAAACCTTTGCAGTTTCACGGCCCATGTAATGGAATTCAACGCCTTTCCCCTCATGGGGAGGGATTATTCCACGATGAACAGCGGCTTACCAGTCATCTCTTGCGGGATTTCCATACCCATCAGCGTCAGCATGGTCGGCGCGATATCGGAAAGTTTACCGCCTTCTACTGCTTTCACGTTTTTAGCACCGACATAAATCAGCGGAACAGGCAGGTTGGTATGCGCTGTATGCGCCTGACCCGTCGCCGGATCGCGCATTTGTTCAGCGTTGCCGTGGTCAGCGGTGATCAGCAACTGGCCGCCAACGGATTCAACGGCTTTGGTCACTTGCTCAACGCAGTGATCCAGCGCTTCAACCGCTTTAACCGCCGCGTCCATCATACCGGTGTGACCCACCATATCGCCGTTCGGATAGTTACAGATGATGGTGTCGTATTTACCGCTCTCAATGGCGGCAACCAGTTTTTCGGTCAGCTCAGCGGAGCTCATTTCTGGCTGCAGATCGTAGGTCGCCACTTTCGGTGAGTTGATCAGGATGCGATCTTCACCGTTGAATGGCTCTTCTACACCGCCATTGAAGAAGAAGGTCACGTGTGCATATTTCTCGGTTTCAGAGATACGCAGCTGAGTTTTGTCGTTCTTCGCCATCCACTCGCCGAGGGTGTTCGCCAGCGATGCGGGCGGGTAAGCCACTGCGGTTTTGATGTCGGCTGCATATTCGGTCAGCATCACGAAGTTCAGATTGACCACTTTCTTACGGGCGAAGCCGTCGAAGTCAGCGTTAACAAATGCACGGGTAATTTCGCGGGCACGGTCAGCACGGAAGTTCATGAAAATCAACGTATCGCCATCTTCCATCGCTGCGTCGGGCTGGCCTTCTGCACGAATCACGGTGGCTTTCACGAATTCGTCGTTCTCGTCACGCGCATAGGCGGCCTGCAGGCCTGCAACAGCGGTGTCGGTCTGGAATTCGCCCTGCGCCAGTGTCATCAGGTCATACGCTTGTTCAACGCGATCCCAACGGTTGTCGCGGTCCATTGCATAGTAACGACCGATGATGGACGCTACGCGCCCTTTGCCCAGCGCGGCAAATTTGTCTTCGAATTTTTTCAGCGAGGATTCAGCGCTGCGCGGCGGGGTATCACGACCATCCAGGAAGGCGTGCAGGTAGATTTTCTCTGCGCCACGCTCGGCGGCCATTTCCACCATCGCCAGGATGTGATCTTCGTGGCTGTGTACGCCGCCCGCAGACAGCAGACCCATGATGTGCACCGCTTTACCGGTATTTTTCGCTTGATCAACGGCAGCGGTCAGCGTTGGGTTCGCAAAGAACGTGCGTTCTTTAATTTCAACGTCCAGGCGAGTCAGATCCTGATACACGATGCGGCCTGCGCCCAGGTTGACGTGGCCCACTTCGGAGTTACCCATCTGGCGGTCAGGCAGACCCACTTCCAGACCGGAAGCATCGATCAGGGTATGCGGACGTTTTGCCCACAGAGCATCCATTACTGGGGTTTTGGCATTAAAAATGGCGTTATCCTGGCTGTCTTCGCGATAGCCATAGCCATCCAGGATCACCAGTACCATAGGTTTTTTAGAAACCGACATTGCGACAACCTCATACTCAAGAGACAAAAATAATTGCGTAATTTTACTACAGCTGAATCGATAAAATAGCCTCAGAAGATCAAAGAATGAAGTAGAGCGGTCTGAGGATGGCGCGGATTTACGGTTTTTTTTCCGTAGCACCCCGCAAAAATGCAATCCATTGCACGCTCTGGCTGTATTTGCGACAACGCGCAGGTATACTTCTTCCCTGGTTTTTTTAATCACTGAGTCGGGAGTTGTTACCCCCCATGCAAGAAATTATGCAATTTGTTGGCCGCCATCCTGTTCTAAGTATCGCCTGGATTGCGTTACTGGTGGCGGTATTATTCACCACGTTCAAAGGCCTGACCTCGAAAGTGAAGGTAATTACACGCGGCGAAGCGACACGTCTTATCAATAAAGAAGATGCCGTTGTTGTGGATTTACGTCAGCGCGACGACTTCCGCAAAGGCCATATCGCGGGCTCCACTAACCTGCTGCCAAGCGAAATCAAAGCCAACAACGTCGGCGAGCTTGAGAAGCACAAAGACAAACCGGTTATCGTGGTGGATGGCTCTGGCATGCAGTGCCAGGATTCTGCAACGGCGCTGATTAAAGCCGGTTTTGAGAACGTGTTTGTGCTGAAAGAAGGTGTTGCAGGCTGGAGTGGTGAAAACCTGCCTCTGGTACGCGGTAAGTAAGCTGTAGGTAAACAGGAGCAAAGTCATGGCCAATATTGAAATCTACACCAAAGCGACCTGCCCGTTTTGCCATCGTGCAAAAGCGCTGCTGAGCAGTAAGGGTGTGAGTTTCCAGGAACTTCCAATTGATGGCGATGCCGTTAAGCGTGAAGAGATGATCAAGCGTAGTGGTCGTACGACGGTTCCGCAGATTTTTATTGATGCGCAGCATATCGGTGGGTGTGACGACTTGTATGCGTTGGATGCGCGTGGTGGACTGGATCCCCTGCTGAGCTAACGCACGTCGTTAACATTGCATCAAGACAGTATTAAAGGACAACATTAAAGGGTTTTCTAAACATGTCAGAACAAAATAACACTGAAATGGCTTTCCAGATCCAACGTATTTATACCAAGGATGTCTCTTTCGAAGCGCCAAATGCGCCGCATGTTTTCCAGAAAGATTGGCAGCCAGAGGTTAAACTTGATCTTGATACGGCATCAACCCAACTGGCAGATGACGTGTATGAAGTTGTGCTGCGTGTCACCGTAACGGCTTCCCTGGGTGAAGAAACAGCGTTCCTGTGTGAAGTTCAGCAGGGCGGTATTTTCTCCATCAGTGGTATTGAAGGGACTCAAATGGCGCATTGCCTGGGTGCATACTGCCCGAACATTCTGTTCCCGTATGCCCGCGAATGCATCACCAGCCTGGTTTCCCGCGGTACATTCCCGCAACTGAACCTTGCGCCGGTCAACTTTGATGCGCTGTTCATGAACTATTTACAGCAGCAGACTGGCGAAGGTACTGAAGAACATCAGGATGCCTGATGAACCAAAGTAATGCTTCAATGACTGTGATCGGTGCCGGCTCGTACGGCACCGCTCTTGCCATCACGCTGGCAAGAAATGGCCACCAGGTTGTCCTGTGGGGCCATGATCCTAAACATATCGCGACCCTTGAACACGATCGTTGCAATGTCGCGTTCCTCCCTGATGTGCCTTTTCCTGACTCGCTTCTCCTGGAAAGTGACTTAGCCACTGCGCTGGCGGCCAGCCGTAATATTCTGGTCGTGGTGCCGAGCCATGTCTTTGGCGAAGTGCTGCGTCAGATCAAACCGTTGATGCGCCCGGATGCGCGCCTTGTATGGGCGACAAAAGGTCTGGAAGCGGAGACGGGACGCCTGTTGCAGGATGTCGCGCGCGAAGCGTTAGGACCGGAAATTCCACTTGCAGTGATCTCTGGCCCAACGTTTGCCAAAGAGCTGGCCGCAGGTTTACCAACGGCGATTTCCCTGGCCTCAACGGATGACACGTTTGCTGACGATCTGCAGCAATTGCTGCACTGCGGTAAAAGTTTCCGTGTCTACAACAACCCGGATTTCATTGGCGTACAGCTTGGCGGCGCGGTGAAAAACGTCATTGCGATTGGCGCGGGAATGTCCGACGGTATCGGTTTTGGCGCCAATGCGCGTACTGCGCTTATCACCCGTGGGCTGACCGAAATGTCACGTTTGGGGGCCGCTCTGGGCGCCGATCCGACCACCTTTATGGGGATGGCTGGGTTAGGCGATCTGGTACTGACCTGTACTGACAACCAGTCGCGTAACCGCCGCTTTGGCATGATGCTCGGACAGGGCATGGATGTTCAGGGTGCGCAGGACAAGATTGGCCAGGTGGTTGAAGGCTATCGCAATACGAAAGAAGTTCGTGAATTGGCGCACCGTTTTGGTGTCGAAATGCCAATAACCGAGGAAATTTATCAAGTATTGTATTGCGGAAAAAACGCGCGCGAGGCAGCATTGACGTTATTAGGTCGCGCACGCAAGGATGAGCTGAGCCGCCACTAGCCGCAAGGATCTGTCATCACAAAATGACCCGGCCCGCGAAGAACGGGCCGGTCGTTAGCCTCAATACCTGGAGTCTGCAATGCCGTGCGAAGAACTGGATATCGTCTGGAACAATATTAAAGCCGAAGCCCGTCAACTTGCGGACTGTGAGCCGATGCTGGCCAGTTTTTACCACGCCACGCTACTCAAGCATGAGAATCTGGGCAGTGCGCTCAGTTATATGCTGGCGAATAAACTGGCTTCGCCCATCATGCCCGCGATAGCCATACGTGAAGTGGTGGAAGAAGCCTACGCGGCAGACCCGGAAATGATCGCCTCGGCGGCCTGCGATATTCAGGCGGTGCGCACTCGCGACCCGGCGGTCGATAAATACTCAACCCCGCTTTTGTACCTGAAGGGTTTTCACGCCCTGCAGGCGTACCGTATTGGCCACTGGCTGTGGAATGAAGGTCGGCGAGCGCTGGCGATTTTCTTGCAAAATCAGGTATCAGTGAGCTTCCAGGTCGATATTCACCCGGCGGCAAAAATTGGCCGTGGGATTATGCTCGATCACGCTACCGGTATTGTGGTAGGTGAAACAGCGGTCATTGAAAACGACGTCTCCATCCTGCAATCCGTTACGCTGGGCGGGACCGGTAAATCGGGCGGCGACCGTCATCCGAAAATTCGTGAAGGCGTGATGATTGGCGCGGGGGCGAAAATCCTCGGTAATATTGAAGTCGGGCGCGGCGCGAAGATTGGCGCAGGTTCCGTCGTTTTGCAGCCTGTTCCGCCGCACACCACCGCCGCAGGCGTTCCGGCACGTATTGTCGGCAAACCTGACAGCGATAAGCCGTCCATGGATATGGATCAGCATTTCAATGGGATACACCATACGTTTGAGTTCGGCGACGGTATCTGACTTTCGGGCTATCTTACTTGTCATCCTGAACCCGGGCTGTGCTCACCATCCTCACGTACTGCGTGTACGCTCCGGTGGCTGCGCGCAGTCCGTGTCCAATCTGACTGCGCCGATAACGCCCGAAAAATAAATGGCAAATGCGTTCACAGGTCGGATAAGGCGTCAGCCGCCATCCGACAAAAATCAACTACGCAATACCGCCCCAGGATACCCCAACTGTCTCCACGCTTCATACACCACCACTGACACTGCATTTGACAGGTTCATGCTGCGGCTGTCCGGCATCATTGGAATGCGAATTTTTTGTTCAGCGGGTAGGGCATCAAGAATGCTGGCGGGCAGACCTCGTGTTTCCGGACCAAACATCAAATAATCGCCATCCTGATAGCTGACTGCGCTGTGTGCCGGTGTCCCTTTGGTGGTCAGTGCAAACAGACGCTGGGGATTTTCCGCCGCCACAAAAGCGTCGTAATCGTGGTGGCGTTTTACCGCGGCGAACTCATGATAATCCAGTCCTGCGCGGCGCAAGCGCTTGTCATCCCATGTGAACCCCATCGGTTCAATAATGTGCAGACGAAAGCCGGTATTGGCGCAAAGACGAATGATGTTGCCCGTATTTGGCGGGATTTCTGGTTCGAATAGAACGATGTTTAGCATACTGCCCCCTTGAGTGCGGGGGGCAGAATAGCAGAAATCACGAGTATTATGCGACGGTCAGACGTTGTAGCTTGTAGCGTTGCAACTTATAAAGCGTGGCGGCAGCGGCCACGAGCGCTGGCAGGCTGAGAAACATCAGAATACTGTCGGCCTGCCATTGCAGAGAGAGTAACTGAGCGCTGGTCATGGTCCCAGCCACGCCGCCAAAGCGTCCGACCCCCTGCATCCATGCGATACCCGTTGCGCGGCAGTGGGTAGGATAGAACGTTGTCGCCAGTGTCTGCAGGCCGGATTGCGCGCCATTCATGGTGATCCCCATCAGGAAGATCAGCGCCCCAAACAGGATGATGTGGTTGTTTTCAAACCCGAGCGCAAGGGCGAACAGCATGGTCAGGATAAAACCGGTGGTGACCACTTTGTGCGCTTCCCAGCGGTCCATCATCCAGCCTGCCAACAGGATCCCTGCCGTACCGCCGAAGGTGAACAGCGAGGTGAGCCACGCCGATTCCGCGAGAGGGTAACCCATTCCCAGCATCAGCGTCGGCATCCAGCTCAGTAACACGTAGTAGATAACCAGCCCCATAAAGTAGGTCGTCCAGAGCATCAGCGTACCGGGTAGCCAGGGCATGCTGAACAGTTGCGCCACGCTGCCCTTTTTGTCTGCAGTGCGTTCTTCATCCAGATAAAATTGGGTGACCTGCTCAAGATTGCCCGTGATGAAACGCTGGGCGACACGTCTGATTTGCGCGATGTCTTTACCACGATGTACCAGATATTTGACCGACTCCGGCAGGAATAGCACCAGTAATACGGTTAAGACCAGCGGGGCGATCGCACCCGCCAGCAGCACGCTGTGCCAGCCGTAATGGGGGATAAGCCAGGAAGAGATTGCTCCGCCGCCCGCCGCGCCGAGAGGAAAACCGCAGTACATAGCGTTAATCGTCATCGAACGGCAACGCTTTGGCGCAAACTCTGACACTAACGTAATGGCGTTAGGCATCGCGGCACCCAGCCCGAGCCCGGTGAGGAACCGCCAGAGCGTCAGCATATTCAGCGATTGCGCATACGCGGTGCCCAGACTGGCAAGGCCAAAAAACAGACAGGAAAAGACCAGCACGCGCTTACGCCCCATGCGATCTGACATTGGCCCAGCAACCAGCGCCCCGAGTGACAGCCCCAGCAGCGCAGCGCTTAATACCGGCCCGAGATCCTGCTTCTGAATCCCCCAGTCGGCAGAGAGCGTGGGAGCAATATAGCCCATCGCCGCCGTATCGAATCCATCGATGGCCAGAACCAGAAATCCCAATACGATAATCACCCAGTGAAAGCGCGAAAAAGGAGTGTCATCTATCGCCTGCTGGATATTCACTTTGCCGGAATACACCATGTAACCCTCGCCCGTTGTGATGTTGGATGTGTGTGAATTGCTCTTGTATTTGCTTGTATATACATTTGCGATCGCACAAAAAATTGTCAAATTAATTTGGTGTAAATGTTAACCAATCGTTATTTTTGAATTAAAAATGGCCGGACTGAAAATCAGACCGGCCATTTGGGAACAGAGGATGTTAAGAGGGGCTGAGTTACGCGGCGTCACCACGGGTTAGTGACGTCAGCGCGGCAGGCAGGCTTTTTCCGAGCTCCTGCACCAGAGAATCGCGGCTGATTTCGCTAATCGTTTTTGCGCCGGTCAGCGTCATTGCTACTTTCATCTCTTTTTCGATCAGATTCAGTAAGTTGGCCACGCCCGCTTGTCCTGCCGTGGCCAGCGCGTATAGATACGCGCGCCCCAGCAGCACGGTATCAGCCCCCAGAGCGACCATGCGTACGACGTCCAGGCCGTTACGGATACCGCTGTCGGCCAGAATAGCGATATCGCCTTTAACGGCATCGGCAATGGCGGGCAGGGCGCGCGCGGAGGAGAGCACGCCATCGAGCTGACGACCGCCGTGGTTAGACACCACGATACCATCGGCACCGAAGCGCACCGCGTCGCGGGCATCTTCCGGATCGAGGATCCCTTTGATCACCATCGGGCCGTCCCAGAACTCACGGATCCACTCGAGGTCTTTCCAGGAGATAGAGGGATCGAAGTTGTTCGCCAGCCAGCCAATGTAATCTTCCAGTCCGGTCGGTTTTCCCAGATAGGTGGAAATGTTGCCTAAATCGTGCGGGCGACCGTTCAGGCCGACATCCCACGCCCATTGCGGATGGGTTACTGCCTGCCAGTAGCGGCGCAGTGCGGCATTCGGGCCGCTCATGCCTGAGTGAGCGTCACGGTAGCGTGCCCCCGGCGTTGGCATATCAACGGTAAAGACGAGGGTTGAGCAGCCTGCTGCCTTCGCGCGTTCCAGCGCGTTGCGCATAAAGCCACGGTCGCGCAGCACGTAAAGCTGAAACCACATCGGGCGTTTGATGGTCGGCGCCACTTCTTCAATCGGGCAGACGGAAACGGTGGAAAGCGTAAACGGAATGCCGTGGGCATCAGCGGCGGCGGCGGCCTGCACTTCGCCGCGACGGGCGTACATACCGCACAACCCAACCGGGGCTAAGGCAACCGGCATCGACAGCTTTTCGTTAAACAGCGTGGTTTCCAGGCTTAAGTCAGACATGTTTTTCAGGACTCGCTGGCGAAGTGCCACCTCAGACAAATCTTCCACGTTGCGGCGCAGTGTGTGTTCCGCGTAGGCGCCGCCGTCAATATAGTGGAACAAGAAGGGGGGCAGAATGCGCTGGGCTGCGGCGCGATAATCGCTGGCTGCTGAAATAATCATGCTTTGTTCTCCCTGGAAATATCATTATGGTCTCCGGGCAGGCGGGTAATTCGCGCCTGGCGGGCCTGGTCTTCATCAAATCGTTTAATCGTGGTGTGGACAAAACCTAAGTGGGCCATCATCGCCTGACGAGCGCCTTCCGCGTCGCCTGCCACAATGGCGTCGAGAATGGCCTGATGCTGCTCTGTCAGACGAGCAAACACTGGCGGAACCAGATACATACGCTGGCGGCTCTGTTTCACCGAAGAGTGCAGTACATCGAAGAAACCTCGCATGGTCTGCAGCAGCACCACGTTGTGTGAGGCTTCGGCAATGGCGAGATGAAAGCGAACATCCGCCTGTGAGGCGATATCCGGGTCTTCACTCAGCGTGGCTTCAAAGCAGAGCTTAATTTTTTCTTTATCGATCTCAGTGGCGCGCATCGCGGCGTGCCAGGCGGTGCTGGCTTCAATAGCATGGCGGGCTTCCAGGATATCGAAACTGTAATCCGGGTCATCTGCCATCAGGGTCTTCAGCGGCTGAACGATATTTTGTTCGGACCAGGATTCATGCTGCCAGCGGACGAATGTCCCACCGCCGCGGCGGCTTAGCAGCACGCCCTCGCTCACCAGTTTTGCCAGCGCTTCGCGCAAGGAATTGCGCGACACGCCAAGCTGTACGGCCAGCTGGCGCTCAGCGGGCAATTTCATGCCCGCTTCCAGCTGTTGTTCTTCAATCAGCGCCCGCACACGAGAAGCGACCTCGTCTGACAGGCGTCTGGGCATCACAATCATGGAATCATCCAGGTAAGGACATAGGCCTGAAGCGTGGTGATCACGCCCACCATACAGGTGAAAATCAGGCTGTGTTTAACGGTAAAACGGAACAGATCGGACTCTTTGCCGACCAGCCCGACCGCCGCACAGGCGATGGCGATGGACTGCGGCGAAATCATCTTGCCGGTAACGCCCCCGGTGGTATTGGCGGCCACCATCAGCACATCAGAGACGCCGATTTGCTGAGCGGCAGTCGCCTGTAGAGCGGCAAACAACGCGTTCGAAGAGGTATCTGACCCGGTCAGGAATACACCCAACCAGCCAAGGAACGGTGAGAAGAAGGTAAAAGCGCTGCCCGTGTGTGCCAGTGCCAATGCCAGCGTCGAGGAAAGGCCGGAATAGTTCGAGATAAAGGCGAACGCCAGTACCATCCCGATGGAGTAAATCGGCAGCGCCAGATCTTTCAGGGTACTGCCGAAAGTCTGGATGGCGGCAGACGGCTTCATTTTCAGCCAGACAACTGACAGTAATGCGGCAAACAGAATGGCGGTACCGGTGGCCGAGAACCAGTCGAACTTGTAGACCGCAGCGTAGGCGGTGGCTTCGTGTACCACCGGCGGCATACGGGCGACCAGTTTGTCGAGATATGGAACCGGAATGTTAACCACCCAGTGGTACATTGCGCCACCCGGCGCAAACAGCGCCTTAAACGGTGGGATACTCCAGAGCGTCACGGTCGCCGTTAGGAACAGGAACGGTGACCAGGCGCGAACCACTTGCCCCGCGGTGTAGTTTGTACGGGCCAGGGTCTGATCAACCTGTGACGCGCCCATATCGCCAAAGCGGAAGATGCGTACCGGCTGCCAGCGTTTCAGGAACAGGGTCAGACACACCAGAGAAACCAGTGACGAGATGATGTCAGGCAGCTCCGGTCCAATAAAGTTAGAGCTCAGATATTGGGCGATGGCAAACGAACCGCCAGCCACCATTACTGCTGGCCAGGTTTCCTTCACGCCGCGCCAACCGTCCATAATCGCCATGATCCAGAACAGAACGATAATCGTCAGGAACGGCAGTTGACGGCCCACCATCTGGCCTATTTCAAAGCTGTCCAGCCCGGTGACCTGACCGGCAACCAGAATAGGGATACCCATCGCGCCAAACGCCACGGGCGCGGTGTTCACGATCAGGCACAGTCCCGCTGCGTACAGCGGATTAAAACCCAGGCCGACAAGCAGCGCGGCGGTAATCGCTACCGGAGCACCAAAACCTGCCGCCCCCTCAAGGAACGCGCCGAAGCAGAACCCGACAATCAGCATCTGCAAACGCTGGTCAGGGGAGATCGACAGTATCGATGATCGGATGATGTCGAACTGGCCTGTTTTCACCGAGATTTTATAGACGAATACCGCGGCAATAATTATCCAGGCAATTGGCCATAGCCCGTAGAAGAAGCCGTATACCACAGAGGCCAGCGCATGATCGACAGGCATTTTGTAGAACAGCAGCGCCACGGTTAGCGCAATAACCACCGTCCACGAGGCGGCAACATAGCCTTTCAGCTTGAGCTTAATCAGCGCGAAGAAAAAGAACAGAATGGGGAGCGATGCTACCAGACTGGAAAGCCAGATATTCCCGGCCGGATCGTAGTTTTGTTGCCAGAGATTCATTGCAGGTCTCCTGAGGGCCACGCACACAATGCAATGAGTCTGTGCTCATCTCTAAGTCACATTCTGTGTAAAAGTGGTCATGCCAATATTGTTGTGTAGGGATAATGACAATGAATGGTTAACTAAATGTTATTTATTGGCAACGTTAGTGTAATGAAATTTTGGGGAAGTGTGAACCACTGAGCGGATTGGGCGGGAATTGGTAGGGCCAATCGGAGGGGCCGGGTAAGCATGGCTGCTACCCGGCTGAAGATCAGAATTCGGTCTTCGCGAAACCGGTCATCTCTTGCAGGTCCATTTCACGACCTAACGCTGTCATCGGGTGTACGACCACCAGACCACGGACGCTTTTCTTCAGTTTGCCCATGTCAGCTTGTTCTTTTTTGGTAATCGCACGACGAAATGGCAGGTTCATCAATTTCTGTGCTTCTTTACTCAGCTTTTGGCTGTGAACGTCGCGCAGACGCGCAATTTCAGCTTCCAGGGTTGTTTTTTCTTGTTCCAGTTCGGCGTACTTCTCGGCGCCCTCGACCAGGGAGAGATCGGCCTGCTGGTGGCGGATGGCATCCAGGCGATCGCTGAGGCGTTTAATTTCGTTTTTTTCAATTTCTTTCATGGGATAGCTTCTGATGGAAATAGGATGAATATCTTATAGTATGCCCGCAGAGCGGTATTATTCACAACTAATGGGATAAAAATAATGAAACATGGTAAGTATTACGATGCTAATTATTTTTTGTAGTGGACTGATTAAATAAGATTTTTAGATTAAAAGGGGAGGATGTGAAGATTAATTAATCGGTTTACGATTAAGCACGTTTTCCTCAATCTCATTATTCATCTGATCCTAAACTGCAATAGGCAACCGCGTCTCTGAAACGCGGAGAATTCATGGAGGGTTTATCATGGGAAAAATCGGTGAGAATGCATCAGTTCTTATTGATAAGACTGTAGATTTCATGGCTTCAAGTCAGGCTTTCCGGGAATATCTGAATAAAACGCCGCCGCGTAATGTTGTCCCTACTGAGATACCGCAAGCGAATGTGGAGATGTATCTGCAGCGGCTGGAATATTATCGACAGATATACAGGCCAAAGCAGGACGAAAATCAGTAGGTCTGCGCCGGGCTATTTCTGAAATGCTTTTTTTAAGCTGATTTTGGAAATCAGCTCGGTCAGAGAAAGCACCATGGTTGAGCGCACTGCTTGTTGGTAGCGCTGAATTTGCATGGCATACAAACTGGGGTCAGTGGTGTCGAAATGCGGCGGCGGCGGAAGCGCCATCACGCAGTGTAGCTCACCAAATGGCCCGAGGATTTCGTCGTCCGTAAATGCGTACTCACTGCCGTCGTGATTCAGCTCTTCACGCAGCGCCATCAATAGCTCAGCATCTTCATATTCCGGACGGCTGAGTACACCTAAGCCATAGATCAGCTTCAGACGCACAGAAAGATCGCCCAGCGGTCCGTCGCCGTCGAGCAACGGTTCTACAGCATATTTCACCGCGTAATCGTCTTTGCGGAATACCTGGAGTACCAGAATATTCACCGCCTCGGTGAGTAGATCCACGGCGGTGATCAGGAAACTCCGTACGGTTTTGCCAGCATTCAGACGTTCAAGCACACGGTTTTCAAAGGCCTGGGTTTGTTCCATTATTGGCTGCATATCTGACAATCTATTATTCAGGCGCAGGATGCCCTGCGCCTGGTACGGCATCATAATTACTTTGCGTTATACGCGTTAACCGCCTCGGCAACGACATCGCTATTCGCATCCAGTCCGGAAACCTGTGCCAGCGCCGCCTGCGGGCCTTTCTCTTCAATCAGTGCAGCCAGTTCCTGAGCCTGTGGGTCTTCATCGCTGCGATAGTGCATCGCGCCGGCAATCCCTTTGACCAGATTGGCGTGCGGCAGCGCATATTCCAGCGTTCCGAGCAGCGGTTTGATCAGACGATCGCCCGCGCTCAGTTTACGCAGCGGCTGACGTCCCACACGCTCAACGTCATCTTTCAGATACGGGTTTTCAAAGCGACCGAGGATTTTCTGAATGTATGCTGCGTGTTTATCCGCATCAAAGCCGTAGCGTTTGATCAGCACCGCGCCGCTCTCTTCCATCGCGCCTTTTACCACCGCACGGATTTTCTCATCGAGAATCGCGTCACGGATGGTCTGATGACCTGCCAATTTTCCGAGGTACGCGGTTATAGCATGCCCGGTGTTCAGCGTGAAGAGTTTACGTTCGACAAATGCCATCAGGTTATCAGTTAATTCCATACCTGGGATGTTCGGCAGTTCGCCTTTGAACTGGGTCTTGTCGACAATCCATTCGCTGAAGGTTTCTACAGTCACTTCCAGAGGATCGTTAGTGGCCGAAGCCGAAGGCGGAACAATACGGTCTACGGCGGAATCCACAAAGCCCACATGCTGCTCAACCCAGGCTTTATCTTCCTCTGGCAGCGCATTCATCACATGGCCTTTCAGTTGGCTGGTGCCACGCACCATGTTTTCGCAGGCGATGATGTTCAGCGGGGTTTCGATGCCCTGCGCTTTGCGTTTCACCAGACCTTTGGCAACCGCCGGCGCAATACGCTCCAGTACCACCGGCCCAACCGCAGTGGTCACGATATCGACGTGCGCGATCAGATCAATGACCTCGTCACCAATGCTGCTTACGGCATTCACGTTGGAAACGGTTTCGACCTGCTCATTTTCACCCACAACATGAACCTGATAGCTATGACGGGCATTCAGGGCGTCGAGCACCACCTGATTTACATCCGCGAAAGTCAGTTGTATCCCCGCGTCGGCCAGCAGTTTGCCGATAAAGCCACGACCGATATTACCTGCGCCAAAATGTAATGCTTTCATAGTGTTAACCTTCATTAATGTTTTTACCCGAGAGGGCTGGGGTGAGGGACAGCAAAACTTTCCCCCTCACCCTAACCCTCTCCCGTTACGGGAGAGAGTAGGACGTAGACCCGATTAACGTTAGCGTCATCGGGCTACGCGACTTACTTACAACCTGCCAGCAGTTCCAGGACTTCATCCACGCTGGTGGTGTGCGCCAGACGTTCGATCACGGATTCATCATCCAGTGCGTTGGTCAGGCTGGTAATGACCTGGATGTGCTCGTTGTTGCGTGCGGCGATACCAATCACCAGACGGGCAATGTCGTCTTCTTCTTCGCCAAAGCGAACGCCTTCCGGGTACTGGCAGAATACCACTCCCGTTTTCAGCACGCGGTCTTTGGCTTCAACAGTGCCGTGTGGAACTGCGATAGACTCGCCCAGATAGGTCGGGGTCAGCTTTTCGCGTTCAAGCATTGCATCAACATATTCCGGCTCTACGTAGCCGCCTTTTACCAGTTGCTCACCGGCAAAGAGAATCGCTTCTTCTTTCGTCGCCGCTTTGCGACCCAGGAAGATGTTTTCCGCACCCAGCTTGAACAGGTTGTTGTCGCCTTCGTCAAAGCTATCTTTCAGATGATCGCGAACTTTCTCTTCGTTGACGTTGTGGCGCTGTGCTGCAACCAGACGCTCGGTCAGGCTGGAGTACAGGCCGCTGTCCAGGAAGTTAGTCAGCGAAATATGCTGCGCCTGAGGCACCTGGCGCATTGCACGCTCGGTCAGATCGCGGTGGGTGATCACCAGATCCACATCTGGCGGCAGGCTGTTGATTGCGCTGTTGGTGACAGAGATGTGGCTCAACCCTGCATCCTGCACTTTTTTACGCAGTACACCGGCGCCCATGGCGCTGGAGCCCATACCGGCATCGCAGGCAACGATGATTTTACGCACGTGGCTCAGGTCGTTGGTGACATCACCTGCGGTCAGCGCAGATGCACCTTTAGACTCAGCTTTCATGTCGTGCATACGGCGGGTTGCCGCGTCGATATCGTCCTCTTCCTCTTTCACTTTGCTGGTTTTCAGCAGAATGGCAGAGACAACGAAGGAGACCGCCATCGCCGCACAGATTGCTGCGATGTTCGCGAAGTAGGCGCCTTTTGGCGTCATCGCCAGTACCGCCAGAATGGAACCCGGAGAGGCCGGAGAAACCAGACCGCCGTTGAGAATGGTCAGTGTGAACACACCCGTCATACCGCCAAGGATAACGGCGAGGATCAGACGTGGGTTCATCAGCACGTACGGGAAGTAAATTTCGTGAATACCACCCAGGAAGTGGATGATTGCCGCACCGCCAGCTGACTGCTTAGCGCTGCCGCGACCGAAGAACATGTATGCCAGTAGAACGCCCATCCCCGGACCCGGGTTCGCTTCAATCAGGAAGAAGATGGATTTGCCCATCTCATGGGACTGTTGAATGCCCAGAGGTGAGAAGATACCGTGGTTGATGGCGTTGTTGAGGAACAGGATTTTCGCCGGTTCAACGAAGATAGAGGCCAGCGGCAGCATGTCATGGACAACCATGAAGTTAACGCCAGCAGCCAGAATTTTGGACAGTGCTTCAACCAGCGGACCAATGCCGAGGAACGCCAGAATGGCGAGGATCATACCGATGATGCCAGCGGAGAAGTTATTCACCAGCATCTCAAAACCGGACTTGATCTTACCGTCTACCCAGCTATCGAAATGTTTGATTGCCCAGCCACCCAGCGGACCTGCGATCATCGCGCCGAGGAACATTGGCATATCCGCACCAACGATAACCCCCATCGTGGTGATTGCGCCCACCACACCACCGCGATCGCCACCGACCAGACGGCCGCCGGTATAACCTATCAGTAACGGCAACAGGTAGGTGATCATCGGTCCAACAAGCTTCGCCAGCGTTTCGTTCGGCAACCACCCTGTTGGAATGAATAATGCGGTGATAATACCCCACGCGATAAACGCGCCGATATTTGGCATCACCATGTTGCTGAGGAATCGACCAAAGCTTTGCACTTTGATCTTAATATCGGATGACATAAAAACACCCCTTCTTATGTTGCTGTCGCGCAGGCCGGAAGCCCGAGGATTATTGTTAATGTGGCGGCAGAGGTAGCCGGACCCTGTAGATACTGCGAAATCTGGCACTGAATCGTTCAACTGTCCAGTCGACGACCTGTTGTGTGATTTTTGTCACATAAATATAGGGGGTGGAGCGGTATTTGATGTGATATTGATCACGATAAGACTGTGTAAAAAAACAACAAAACGACCGAAGCGGCAAAAAATGGCAATTAAATGTGATGGTTGTCACCTTTATTCTTTGGAGGTTTGTTGAATTTTTGTGATGCTAGTCACAAGATATTTTCGCCATGGCGACGCATGGACGTGATCCTTCAGGGGTTCTACCCTTCACTTTAACGTCCCTGAAATTGAGCAACCTCTCACCCCGAAAATTTAGCTTTTCGTGCTATGGCGAAAATGGCAATTTCGAATTATGTTCAAAACACCAGCCATGACAGTCATCGGCTGCCTGCAATTTAAAACTCTTATTAAACGTGAACGCGAGGCAGGTATGTTTCTAAATTATTTCGCGTTGGGAGTGCTGATCTTCGTTTTCCTGGTTCTGTTTTACGGAATCATCGCGATTCACGATATCCCCTACTTGATTGCGAAAAAGCGCAATCACCCTCATGCCGACGCCATTCATACGGCAGGCTGGGTAAGCTTATTTACGCTGCATGTTATCTGGCCGTTTCTGTGGATTTGGGCAACGCTCTATCAGCCAGAACGAGGCTGGGGCATGCAATCACACGCCAGGCCGCCAGGGCAGGAGCCTGACCCCGACATTGCCGCGCTGTCAGAGCGTATTACACAGCTAGAACAAAAACTGGCCCGGGCACAAACCCCCGACGATGATTCCTCTGTGGAGCGCTAATCATGGATCTGCTGATTGTGTTGACCTACGTGGCGTTGGCGTGGGCGGTATTTAAGATTTTCAGGATCCCGGTCAATCAATGGACGTTGGCAACGGCAGCATTAGGCGGTGTATTTTTGGTGAGTGGGCTCATTCTCTTAATGAACTACAACCACCCCTACACCTTTACGGCACAGAAAGCGGTTATTTCCATCCCGATTACGCCGCAGGTCACCGGCATTGTTAGCGAAGTGACGGATAAAAATAATCAGTTGATTAAAAAGGGTGAGGTGTTGTTTAAACTCGACCCTGTTCGTTATCAGGCGCGAGTCGATCGCCTGCAGGCTGACCTGGTGACGGAAACGCATAATATACAGACGTTAAAAGCGCAGCTCGCTGAAGCGCAGGCGAATACCACGCGGGTATCCGCCGAACGCGATCGGCTGTTTAAAGATTATCAACGTTACCTGAAGGGCAGCCAGGCGAAGGTGAATCCTTTCTCTGAAAGCGACATCGACAATGCCCGGCAAAACTATCTGGCGCAGGATGCCATGGTAAAAGGCTCCGTTGCAGAACAAGCGCAAATTCAGAGTCAGTTAGATAGCATGGTCAACGGCGAACAGTCGCAGATCGTCAGCCTGAGAGCACAACTGGCGGAAGCCAGGTATAACCTTGAACAAACGGTGATTCGCGCGCCCAGCAACGGCTATGTCACCCAGGTGCTTATCCGTCCTGGTACCTATGCGGCCGCGCTACCGTTACGCCCGGTGATGGTGTTTATTCCTGAGCAAAAACGACAAATTGTTGCGCAATTCCGCCAAAATTCATTACTACGTCTTGAAGCGGGTGATGATGCGGAAGTGGTGTTCAACGCGCTGCCAGGGCAAGTTTTTCACGGCAAACTGAACAGCGTTTTGCCGGTGGTCCCCGGTGGCTCTTACCAGGCTCAGGGGGTATTGCAGTCGCTGACTGTGGTTCCGGGAACGGATGGCGTCCTCGCGCTGATTGATTTGGATCCGAACGCTGAGGTAGAAGCATTACCCGATGGTATCTATGCGCAGGTGGCTGTTTACTCTGACCATTTCGCCCATGTGTCCGTCATGCGTAAGGTATTGCTGCGCATGACCAGCTGGATGCACTATCTCTATTTGGATCACTAATGAAATGAAAGGCAGGAGTGCGATAAGCATCACCTGCCTTTTGCTCAATCCTGAGCCATACTGATATTTTTGTTGGCAAAAAGGACTGAACATGAAACTCATCGGCAGCTACACCAGCCCATTTGTACGCAAAATTTCCATTCTGTTGCTGGAAAAGGGCATCACCTTCGAATTTGTTAATGAACTCCCTTACAACGCAGAAAATAGCGTGGCGGATTATAACCCGCTGGGCAAAGTCCCCGCGCTGGTGACTGATGATGGGGAGTTCTGGTTCGATTCGCCCATCATTGCGGAATATATCGAATTGCTGGATATCGCTCCGGCCATGCTGCCGCGTGAACCGATGGCGTCGCTGAAAGTTCGGCAGATTGAAGCGCTGGCGGACGGCATCATGGACGCTGGGCTGGTTTCTGTTCGTGAACAGGCGCGACCCGCAGCACAACAATCAGGAACGGAACTGCTGCGCCACCGGGAGAAGATCAACCGCAGCCTGGATGCGCTGGAGGGCTATCTCGCGAAGGGGACGATCACCACCGATACGGTGAACCTGGCCACTATCGCGATTGCCTGTGCGGTGGGTTATCTCAACTTCCGCCGCGTAGCGCCTGGCTGGTGTGTGGACAGGCCGCAGTTAGTCAAACTGGTCGAAACACTCTTTAGTCGTGAAAGCTTCGCGCGCACAGAACCGCCAAAGGCTTGACGCGTATTATGTCCGCCTGAATAAACTCACGGTACAATCCCCCCCTATGTCTACCTCCCTCTCCGCACCGGAGAGGGCCACCAACAGCCAGGCTTTTTCATGACAACCGAAACGCGTTCGCTTTACAGTCAGCTTCCCGCTATTGATCGCTTATTGCGTGATAGCGCCTTTCATTCTTTGCGTGACATTCACGGGCATACCCAACTGGTGGAGCTGCTTCGCCAGATGCTCGATGAAGCCAGAGAGATGATACGGGACGCGCAGGCATTGCCGGTATGGAGTGAAAACTGGGCGCAAGAGGCGAAAGCCCGGCTGGAAAAAGAGTCGCAAAGTGCGTTACGCCCAGTGTTCAACCTGACAGGAACGGTGCTGCACACCAATCTCGGGCGTGCGATACAGGCGCAAGAGGCGATTGACGCCGTCGCAGATGCGATGCGCTCTCCGGTAACGCTGGAGTATGACCTGGATGATGCCGGCCGCGGGCATCGCGATCGGGCGTTAGCTGACCTGTTGTGCCGCATCACCGGTGCGGAAGACGCCTGTATCGTCAATAACAACGCGGCGGCGGTGCTGTTGATGCTGGCGGCAATGGCCAGCGGCAAAGAGGTGGTCGTTTCCCGCGGTGAACTGGTCGAGATTGGCGGCGCGTTCCGCATTCCGGATGTCATGCGTCAGGCCGGGTGTACGCTGCATGAGGTGGGAACGACCAATCGGACGCATGCAGATGATTATCGCCAGGCGGTGAACGAGAACACGGGCCTGCTGATGAAAGTGCATACCAGTAACTACAGCATCGAAGGATTTACTCACTCGGTGGATGAAGCTGAACTGGCGACCATCGGGATGGAGCGGGATATTCCAGTGGTGACGGATCTGGGTAGTGGTTCACTGGTGGATCTGAGTCAGTATGGTTTGCCAAAAGAGCCGATGCCGCAGCAACTGATTGCGGCTGGCGTCAGCCTGGTGAGTTTTTCTGGCGACAAACTGCTGGGCGGACCGCAGGCCGGGATTATTGTCGGTAAGAAAGAGATGATTGCCCGTTTGCAACGTCACCCGCTGAAACGTGCACTGCGGGCGGATAAAATGACCCTCGCTGCGCTGGAAGCGACGCTGCGTCTGTACCTGCACCCGGAAGCATTAGCAGAGAAATTACCGACACTGCGGCTGTTAACCCGCAGCGAAGCGGCGATTCAGGCACAGGCACAGCGGTTACAGACGTTGATTGCCGCGCATTATGAAGGGCTGTTTGCCGTCAATGTCATGCCCTGTCTGTCGCAGATTGGCAGCGGTTCACTGCCTGTTGATCGGTTGCCCAGCGCGGCACTGACATTTACCCCGCATGATGGGCGGGGAAGCCATCTCGACGCGCTGGCGGCGCGCTGGCGTGCGCTACCTACGCCAATCATTGGCCGCATTTACGATGGCCGCTTATGGCTGGATTTGCGCTGTCTTGAAGATGAAACCCGGTTTATGGAGTTGATGTTGAAATGATTATTGCCACTGCCGGACACGTTGACCACGGTAAAACAACGTTATTACAGGCGATTACGGGTGTGAATGCCGATCGTCTGCCTGAAGAGAAAAAGCGCGGCATGACCATCGACCTGGGGTATGCCTACTGGCCGCAGGCGGATGGTCGCGTGCTTGGGTTTATTGATGTTCCAGGCCACGAGAAATTTTTGTCCAACATGCTGGCGGGGGTGGGCGGTATTGACCACGCACTGCTGGTGGTGGCTTGCGACGATGGCGTAATGGCGCAAACGCGCGAACATCTGCAGATCCTAAAACTGACGGGGAATCCGCAACTCACCGTCGCACTCACCAAAGCTGACCGGGTGGATGAGGCGCGAATTGAAGAGGTGCGTGAAGAGATCCAGACGACGCTGGCGCACTATGGTTTTTCCGGGGCTGAGCTGTTTGTGACCGCCGCCAGTGAAGGGCGCGGCATTGACACGTTGCGTGAACATCTGCAGCAATTATCGACGCGTGCCCATGCAAGTAATCAGAGTTTCCGTCTGGCCCTCGATCGCGCCTTTACGGTGAAAGGAGCGGGACTGGTGGTAACCGGGACAGCGCTCAGTGGTGAAGTCCATGTCGGCGACACGTTGTGGCTCACTGGCGTGAATAAACCGATGCGTGTACGTAGCCTGCATGCGCAAAATCAGCCGACTGAGTACGCCCATGCGGGGCAGCGTATCGCGTTAAATATCGCGGGCGACGCGGAAAAAGATCAGCTTAACCGTGGCGACTGGTTGCTCTCCGATGCGCCGCCCGAGGCATTCACCCGCGTCATTGTCTCTTTAGAACAACAGGCGCCGCTCACGCAGTGGCAGCCACTGCATATCCACCATGCCGCCAGCCATGTGACCGGGCGCGTCTCGCTGCTGGAAGGTTCGCTGGCCGAGCTGGTTTTTGATACTCCGCTCTGGCTTGCTGATAACGACCGCCTGGTATTGCGTGATATCTCCGCGCGCGCCACGTTGGCGGGAGCGCGTATTGTGATGCTCAATCCGCCGCGCCGCGGTAAACGTAAGCCCGACTATTTACAGTGGCTGTCGGCGTTGGAAAATGCGCAGGATGACAGCGCCGCGCTGGCGATTCATCTGGAGCGTGGGGCCGTCAATCTGCCCGATTTTGCGTGGGCGCGCCAACTCAATGGCGAAGGTATGCGTCAACTTATTGATCAGCCTGATTTTATTCAGGCCGGATACAGCCTGTTGAACGCCCCTGTCGCCGCCCGCTGGCAGCGTAAAATCCTCGATACGCTGGTGACCTACCATGAGCAGCATCGTGACGAACCGGGACCTGGACGCGAGCGGCTGCGACGCATGGCGCTGCCAATGGAAGACGAAGCGCTGGTATTGTTGCTGATCGAACGTATGCGGGAAAGTGGCGTTATTCATAGCCATCACGGGTGGTTGCATCTCCCCGATCACAAAGCCGGGTTCAGCGACGAGCAACAGGTCATCTGGCACAAAACCGAATCGCTGTTTGGCGATGAACCCTGGTGGGTGCGGGATCTGGCGCGGGAAACCGGAAGTGATGAACAAAACATGCGTCAGGTATTACGACAAGCTGCGCAGCAAGGAATGATTACAGCAATCGTGAAAGATCGTTATTACCGTAATGATCGGATTGTCTCTTTTGCCAATATGATCCGCGACCTGGATAGGGAAAAAGGATCAACCTGTGCGGCTGATTTCCGTGATCGACTCAATGTTGGGCGAAAACTGGCCATTCAGATTCTGGAGTATTTTGACAGGATTGGTTTTACTCGTCGCCGGGGAAATGATCACCTGTTACGGGATGCTTTATTATTTCCTGAAAAGAAATGATACGGTTAATATATGCACGACATAAATTAATACAAAAAATACATTGATTTGGATAAAGCATGTTCAGTTATTAACCGAATGTGCTTTTTTATTTTCATCATTATGAAAAAAACAACGCTGATCATATTTTGAGTAAACATTACTCCGTATGCTGCTTTTCTGATTTATTGATGAAATTAAGGATAGTTTTATGGCTGCTTCAACATTTTTTATTCCTTCCGTTAATATCATTGGCGCTGATTCACTGAAAGACGCGATGAACACAATGGCGGAATATGGATTTCGCCGCACGTTAATTGTCACGGATACGATGCTGACAAAATTAGGTATGGCGGGCGAAATTCAAAAAGCGCTGCAGGAACGTGATATTTTCAGCGTGGTTTATGATGGTACGCAGCCTAACCCAACCACTGGAAACGTTGCCGCTGGGCTGAAAATGCTTGAAGAAAATGCGTGCGACAGCGTGATTTCTCTGGGCGGTGGATCCCCGCACGACTGCGCAAAAGGTATTGCGCTGGTGGCGGCTAACGGCGGTGATATCCGTGATTATGAAGGCGTGGACCGCTCTGCGAAACCACAGCTGCCTATGATTGCCATTAACACCACGGCAGGAACTGCATCGGAAATGACCCGCTTCTGCATCATCACCGACGAAGCGCGCCACATTAAAATGGCGATTGTGGATAAACACGTCACCCCGCTTCTCTCCGTGAACGACTCTTCGCTGATGGTCGGTATGCCGAAATCGCTGACCGCCGCGACCGGCATGGATGCGTTGACCCACGCGATTGAAGCGTACGTTTCTATTGCCGCCACGCCGATTACCGATGCATGCGCTCTGAAAGCCGTCACCATGATTGCCGAGAATCTGCCGACTGCGGTTGAAGATGGCAGCAACGCGCAGGCGCGTGAAGCGATGGCCTATGCGCAGTTCCTGGCGGGAATGGCGTTTAACAACGCCTCTCTTGGCTATGTCCATGCGATGGCGCACCAGCTCGGCGGTTTCTACAACCTGCCGCATGGCGTGTGTAACGCCGTATTGCTGCCGCACGTTCAGGTATTTAACAGCCAGGTTGCGGCAGGACGTCTGCGTGATTGCGCGGCGGCGATGGGCGTGAACGTGGCTGGTATGAGCGACGCGGAAGGCGCGCAAGCTTGTATCGCCGCGATTCGTGAACTGGCGCAGCAGGTGAACATCCCGGCGGGTCTGCGGGATCTGAACGTGAAAGAAGAAGACTTTCCGGTACTGGCGACCAATGCGCTGAAAGATGCTTGCGGTCTGACCAACCCGATCCAGGCGACCCACGAGGAGATCATGGCGATTTATCGTGCTGCCATGTAATTCGTGATACTTGTCGTAAAGCATGAAAAGGCTGGCGAAGATTTCGCCAGCCACGTCTACCCTTGTAGTACCTCTACAGCTAAGGAGACGTTCATGACCAATAATCCCCCTTCAACACGTATCCAGCCCGGCGAATATGGTTATCCTCTGAAGTTAAAAGCCCGCTACGACAACTTTATCGGTGGCGACTGGGTTGCGCCTGCAGACGGTGAGTACTATCAGAACCTGACGCCTGTGACCGGGCAACTGCTGTGTGAAGTGGCCTCTTCCGGCAAAAAAGATATCGATCTGGCACTTGATGCTGCCCATAAGATAAAAGACAAATGGGCGCATACCTCTGTACAGGATCGCGCTGCCATTCTGTTCAAAATTGCCGATCGTATGGAGCAAAATCTGGAGCTGCTGGCAACGGCGGAAACCTGGGACAACGGCAAACCGATTCGTGAAACCAGCGCTGCCGACGTGCCGCTGGCGATCGATCATTTCCGCTATTTTGCCTCGTGCATCCGTGCGCAGGAAGGCGGTATCAGTGAAGTGGACAGCGACACGGTCGCTTACCATTTCCATGAACCGCTTGGCGTGGTGGGACAAATCATTCCGTGGAACTTCCCTCTGCTGATGGCAAGCTGGAAAATGGCGCCAGCGCTGGCGGCGGGCAACTGTGTAGTGCTCAAACCCGCACGTCTGACACCGCTTTCGGTGCTGTTGCTGATGGAAATCATTGGCGATTTGTTGCCGCCGGGCGTGGTGAACGTGGTTAACGGTGCGGGCGGGGAGATCGGTGAATATCTGGCAACCTCGAAACGCATCGCAAAAGTGGCGTTTACCGGTTCAACGGAAGTTGGGCAGCAGATCATGCAGTATGCCACGCAGAACATTATTCCGGTGACGCTGGAGCTGGGTGGGAAATCCCCGAATATCTTCTTTGCTGATGTGATGGATGAAGAAGATGCGTTCTTCGACAAGGCGCTGGAAGGCTTTGCCCTCTTTGCATTTAACCAGGGCGAGGTCTGTACTTGCCCGAGTCGCGCGCTGGTACAGGAATCCATTTATGAGCGCTTTATGGAACGAGCGATTCGCCGGGTAGAGAGCATCCGCAGTGGTAACCCGCTCGACAGCGTGACGCAGATGGGGGCGCAGGTCTCTCATGGTCAGATGGAAACCATTCTGAATTACATTGATATTGGTAAGAAAGAAGGGGCTGATGTTCTGACTGGCGGGCGGCGCAAACAGCTGGAAGGTGAGTTAAAAGAGGGCTACTACCTCGAGCCGACCATCCTGTTCGGTAAGAACAATATGCGCGTATTCCAGGAGGAGATCTTCGGCCCGGTGCTGGCGGTGACGACCTTCAAAACGATGGATGAAGCGCTGGCGCTCGCTAACGACACTCAATATGGCCTCGGCGCTGGGGTCTGGAGTCGCAATGGCAATCTGGCCTATAAAATGGGACGTGGTATTCAGGCCGGGCGCGTGTGGACCAACTGTTACCATGCTTATCCCGCGCATGCCGCGTTTGGGGGCTATAAGCAGTCGGGCATTGGCCGAGAGACACACAAAATGATGCTCGAGCACTATCAGCAAACCAAATGTCTGCTGGTGAGCTACTCTGATAAACCGCTAGGATTGTTCTGATATTAATTTTATAACATGCCCGGTGACCTTACGTTTACCGGGCATGAATCCCTTCAAATCCAGCGCAGGTTCATCCGCAACACCACTGTAGTACATATAAAACTATATAGCTTTATATAAATATGGGCATTGCCTGGCGAGCTCCCCCCCCATTACTATCCTCCAGATGTATTTGTTTTTGTTAAAATGCTGATTGATATTTTTTGAGTTTTTGAGGGAAATATGTTCCTGAATTATTTTGCACTAGGTGTATTGGTTGTCGTATTCCTGGTTATTTTTTATGGGATTATCATTCTGCATGATATTCCTTACCTCATTGCGAAAAAACGCAATCATCCACATGCCGATGCGATACATGTCGCCGGTTGGGTGAGTTTGTTTACGTTACATATTATTTGGCCTTTCTTATGGATTTGGGCCACGCTGTATCGTCCGGACCGCGGATGGGGAATGCAGAGTCATAACCCTGACCTTATTGAGTTGCAACAACGTGTCGCCGGACTGGAAAAACAACTGGCCGAGGCTAAGTCCTCCCCAGCGGAGTAATTGTTATGGATTTACTGATTATTCTCACCTATGTGGCTTTTGCATGGGCCATGTTTAAGATCTTCAAAATTCCCGTCAATAAATGGACAATACCGACTGCGGCATTAGGCGGTATATTTATTGTGAGCGGTTTAATATTACTGATGAACTATAACCATCCGTATACTTTTAAAGCGCAGAAGGCGGTGGTTTCCATTCCGGTAGTGCCGTTGGTGACAGGTACTGTCATCGAAGTGACGGATAAGAAAGATACCCTGATAAAAAAAGGGGAAATTCTTTTCAAATTGAATCCGGGACGTTATCAGGCTCGGGTTAATCGTTTGCAGGCTGATATTGTCACGGCGACCCATAAAGAGCAGACGCTTGTCGCGCAACTGGCAGAAATGCAGGCAAATACTCAGAAGGCGAAAGCCACGCGGGATCGAGTTGGGAAAGATTATCAGCGTTACCTGCAGGGCAGTCAGGCAAAAGTGAATCCGTTCTCGGAACGCGATATTGATGCTGCACGGCAGAACTATCTGGCTCAGGAAGCGGCAGTCAAATCATCCATTGCAGAAGAGCAGCAGATCCAAAGTCAGTTAGACAGTCTGGTTGAGGGCGAAAACTCGCAGGTCGCCAGCCTCAGAGCGCAACTTGCGGAAGCTGAATTTAACCTTGAACAAACCGTCGTGCGCGCGCCGAGCGATGGATATGCGACGCAGGTATTGATCCGTCCTGGCACCTATGCCGCCGCTCTGCCTCTGCGTCCGGTGATGGTGTTTATTCCCAGCCAGAAACGACAAATTATCGCTCAGTTCCGGCAGAACTCGCTGCTGCGTTTGAAGCCTGGCGATGAAGCTGAAGTGGTGTTTAACGCCTTGCCGGGAAGAGTGTATAGCGGGAAGCTCTCTTCCATTAGCCCCGCAGTACCCGGGGGGACATATCAGTCGATGGGCGCCTTACAATCTTTAAACGTCACGCCTGGAACAGATGGGGTGATCGCCAGCATCGAACTGAATGAGAATGTGGATTTCAACGCGCTGCCTGACGGTATCTTCGCCCAGGTTGCCGTCTATTCCGAGCACTTCAGCCACGTCTCCATTATGCGTAAAGTGCTGTTGCGAATGACCAGTTGGATGCACTACCTGTATCTCGATCATTGATCTGTTAACTGACAAGCTTGCTCAGGTGATTTCTGGATTACGTGAGCAAGCTGATGACGAATTTCGTTCAGCAACTCATCCAGCACATACTGCACCCGCCAGGGTTGATACTCACGCTTGCGGAAGATAACGACTAAATCCAGCCACCACTGATGTTGTTCCGGAAAACAGGGGAACAACGTTCCAGACTGAATATCCTGCTTCAATGTTGTATCTGGCGCAAAGACAATGCCCAAATGATTGCGGGCAAGGTCGAGTGCTGCTTGCGTATTGTCGCAAACATAATTTCCTTTCACCCGATACTCATGAATATCCACCCCGCCGTTTGATGCAAAACGCCAGATATTGGCATCATCAATCATCATTGAATCAATAAGAATACAGGAATGATTTTCAAGTTCCTGGGGGTGATTAATGGGATGCTTATTTAGATATTCACGACTGGCATAAGCGCTGACGGCATATTTTGCCAGGAATGAGGCAACCAACGTTTGATCTTTCGGTGGCGCATACGTCACCATAATGTCGCAGTCATCTGGAAAGTCGACACCTTCATAAAATGCTTTTCGTTCAAGGTTTGATGTTTTAAGTGTTAAAATAATGTCGCCAATATTTGATATATTAGCAATAACATTCTTAGATAAATAAGAAGTAATACCTGTAGGTGCATACACGGTAACGCGTCCGCTTTTTTCATGCTTATAATCAGCAATAAAATTAGTTAACTGATTATTTTTATCCAGGCAGGTGTTGATATACGGGAGAAGCGCGGCCCCAAACGGTGTGAGCGTCAGTTGTCGGGTGGTTCTGTCGAATACCTTTAATCCTATTTTTGATTCAAAATCAGCAAGGTACTTGCTAACGTTTGCCTGTGCGATACCCAGCGCTAACGCGGCATGGCTGATATTTTCGCTGGCAGCAATTACCGAGATAATCTTTAATTCTCTCAGCTTGAGTTGTTGTTTATTCATCATGGAATCCATGTATATATGAATTTATATATTACTATATAAATAAGTACATTGCATCGATGAAATTGTAAGCATTATTATGCACGCGCTTTGTAGCTTATTTTAAAATGGAAAGTTTGGCATGTTAATTAAACGTAATATTTTGGCAGTATTTGCAATGTCTTTTATGGCGAGTGCAACTGCTTCAGAATTCTCTCTTGGTGCCGGTGCTGTTTATAATGAATCACCGTATCGCGGCTATAATGAAAATGTTCACGCGGTGCCGCTGATCAGTTACGAAAGTGAGTCTTTTTATTTCAGACAAACATCCTTAGGTTATATTCTTTCAAAAAATGAAAAAAACGAATTTAGCATAACCGCTTCCTGGATGCCGCTGGAGTTTGATCCTGCCGACAACGATGAGCATGACATGAAGCAGCTGGATAAGCGCGACAGCACAGCCATGGTCGGTGCCGCATGGTATCGCCACGAGAAGTGGGGAAGCGTGAAAGTCTCTGCTGCCGCAGATGTTCTGGATAACAGCAATGGTTGGATGGGTGAGGTTTCTGTTTTCCGCCAAATGCCTGTGGGTAAATTCACCCTTACACCGTCTGCTGGTGTCTTCTATTACGACGAAAATTTCAACGACTACTACTACGGTGTATCGGGCAGCGAATCCCGCCGCAGCGGACTGTCCAGCTACTCGCCTGACGACAGCTGGATGCCGTATGTGGGTCTGACCATGAAGTATCCGTTAACCAACAATCTGGTGCTGGTTGCCAACGCAACCTATACCGTGCTGCCGGACGATGTTAAAGACAGCCCGATGGTGGATCGCGACGACAGTTTCGCTTTCATGACCGGACTGAGCTGGCGCTTCTGATAATGGTTTTAGCCCGGCTGCGTGCCGGCCGGGTTAATCCAGCGTCTTTACCTTAAGAGGACGAAAACGGCTGTAGATCCACAGTCCCAGGCAGGTGACTGAGCCCATGAATGCGGTAAAGATAACGGTAACAAACAGGGCGCTGAACATCGCTGCCGGAAGCGCAAGAATGCCATGTACCGGTTGATCGTTCCATTTCACCATGTCGGCCCCAAAGATACCCATCACACCGCACACCACCGCAAAAATTTGCAATGGAATACCAAGGCCAATCAGCATAAGCCGATAGATTGCTGACGGTTTGATTCGCTTCATGGAGATGTCGGTGGCGCTGTCCTTGCTCATTTTTATTTTCTCATCGAAAGGTAAAGTGCTGTGATTGTAGCATGAAGGGATGAGCCTGACCTGCAAGCGCCTGTTGTGCCGCCGGGTTGGTTTTATCTTTTATTTCTCTATGCCTTAAGCCGGTGAGAGAAAAGAATTTTCTTAAGTTGCTGCGTGAGGCCGCTTTGGCAAATTCGAATGAACTGGGTTTTAGTGTGAGGGATTAACGTCGTCAGACAAAACACCAGAACATGACGGGCATCTGACAAAAATGTGTGATTTCCGTTGTCGGATCAAAGCAGCGCTGGCGGCCACTCTGGCACTCTGGCGTTTTAGGTCGAAGGGAGCAGGTCATGAACCCATTTATTGTGGCGGATGCAACGAAGTGCATTGGATGTCGGACCTGCGAAGTTGCCTGTGTGGTCTCACATCAGGAGAACCAGGACTGCGCAGCAGTCTCCTCCGGAGAATTTGTCTCGCGAATTCGGGTCATTAAAGATAACGCATTCACCACAGCGGTCACCTGCCATCAATGTGAAGATGCACCGTGTGCGAACGTCTGCCCGACGCAGGCTATTCGTCGCGAACGTGGGCATATCTTCGTTGAGCAATCGCGCTGTATCGGGTGTAAAAGTTGTATGCTGGCATGCCCGTTTGGGGCGATGAATGTGGTTTCGACGTTGTCACGGACGCAGGCCATCAAGTGCGATCTTTGCTGGCATCGCGAGGCGGGGCCCGCCTGTGTCGAGGCCTGTCCAACCCATGCCTTAGCGTGCCTGGACGTCGTCACGCTACAACGTCATCGTCTGCTTTCCCAACCATTGTGAACACGACATTCCCGGCAATCATGACCGGGAATGTGACGTTCTGTCAGCCCTCAAGCCAGGCGCGTTCAATCTCTTCAGCCAGAATTTTTACGCCCGCTTCGATTTTTTCCGGTTCGGGAACGTAATTCATCCGCATACATTGATGCGTGTGCGGCCATGGCTTATCCAGTCCTGGGAAGAAGTAGTCGCCGGGCACCATCAGGACGCCGCGTTTTTTCAGGCGCTGATAGAGCAATTCTGTTGTGATGGGCAAATCCTTAAACCACAACCACAGGAAAATGGCGCCCTCCGGTTTATGGATCAGGCAGCGGTCTTCAGATAAATAGCGACGAATGATGGTAATCGTCTCCTGAACGCGCTGGTAATAAAACGGTTTGATCACGGTCTCTGACAGGCGCAGCAGATCGTTGCGTTTGATCATTTCACACATCATCGCGGGCCCCATCCCCCCAGGCGCCAGGCTGATAATGCCGTTCATGTTGGTGATGGCGGTGATGATTTCTTCATTGGCGATAATAATACCGCAGCGAGAACCGGGCAGCCCCAGCTTGGAGAGGCTCATACACAGAATAGTGTTGGGGTTCCACAACGGTCGTGCGTCGCTGAAAATAATTCCCGGGAAGGGGACGCCGTAGGCGTTATCAATCACCAGCGGGATGCTATGTTGATGCGCCAGAGCGTCCAGCTTCATGAGCTCTTCGTCGGTGATGACATTACCGGTTGGGTTTGTTGGGCGCGATACACAGATCATGCCCGTCTCTTCGCCGATATGCAGATGTTCAAAATCAACGTGATATTTAAACTGGCCTTCCGGCAGCAACTCAATATTCGGGCGTGCCGAAACGAAGAGATCTTCCTCCAGACCTGAATCGGCATAGCCAATGTATTCCGGCGCGAGCGGGAAAAGCACTTTTTTGGTCGTGCCGTCGGCGCGGCGTCCGGCAAAGAGATTAAACAAGTAGAAAAATGCGCTCTGACTACCATTTGTTAGCGCAATATTTTGTGGCCCGATATCCCAACCCAGCGTTTCACGGAGCAGTGCGGCGAGCGCGTCCAGTAATTCGGTTTTTCCCTGCGGACCGTCATAATTACAAAGCGCATCAGTGGCTTTGCCATTTTCCAGCATCCCGGTCAGCAGCGTGTGGAAGTATTCCTGCATCGCCGGGATTTGCGCCGGGTTACCGCCGCCAAGCATGATTGCGCCGGGCGTGCGTAAACCGTCGTTGAGGTCCTCCATCAGGCGGGTAATGCCTGAGTGGCGGGTAAATTTGTCGCCAAAAAGTGAGAATGTCATAGCAGATGGTCTGTCGGGCTGAGTAGTAAAGTGGCTAACCATAGCGCTACCTCTGGCAGGGTGCAAATCAGGCGACTGTGAAGAGAATCACACTTTATGCTGCCAGTTTCTGTCTGGTTAGTGTTTTGTTTTGCTAAAGGGTTCTGACACATGACGGGTGCCAGAACCCGGGAGAATCAGGGGCGGCCAGCCCAAATGACCATCACTTTATCGTCACCCTGCTCGCGCACGAAGCCGTATCCCTGCGTTAATGAAAGGGTCGTTTGTTTGCCTGCACCTATGGCGGAATGGCGGGCTCTGAACTGGCTGATACGCTGCCAGTGCGCAACGGTATCCGCCGCGTTACCGTTCACGTCCTGCCAGTTCATCTCTGACCGTGTACCTTGCAGAGGATCGGAGCCTGTCGGGCCGAAAGGTCGCGCAGACTCATCACCGTAAAAAATCTGCACAGCGCCAGGCGCCAGCAGCAACAGCTCCGCTGCTTTATCGCCACCTTCCCGGAACAGGCGAGTATCGTGCGATGAGAGATAGCTCAGGACGTTGAAATCCTGCAATTTTTCTGCCATTTGTTGCCAGGTAAGGTCCATGTCGGCCAGACAATCGACCGCTTTTGCCGCCTGTTCCTGGTAATCAAAATTGATCATCGCGTCGAAGCCGTGGCGGTAGTAGTTGCTTTGCATCACGCCATGACCCCAGGCTTCACCGGTCATCCAGAAGGGGCTGTTATCCAGCGCTTTGTCCGGATTGGCGCGTTTCCATTCAACCAGCGCAGCGCTGGCCTGCGTTTTCAGTTGTTGCCAGGCGGGAAGTTCGACGTGCTTGGCGGTATCGACGCGGAAACCGTCGATGCCGTAGCCTCGTACCCACTGACTTAACCAGTGGGTTAAATAATCTCGCGGTGTGTAACCCGCAATGGCTTTGGCGTGGGTATCCGGTTTGTGTTGATAGAAGACGGGCAGGCCAGAAGGGGTGGTGGACTCGGTTTTGAGATCGGGCAGAAAGGCCAGGGACATGGTCAGGTCATCAAAGCCTGGCGCGTCGTAATCTCCGATGTCGGTGCGGATCCAATTTTTCCCCCACCATTTTTCCCATGCGGTTTTATCGCCGAAGTTGATGTAATCATTAAAGCTGTGCCAGCTTTGACCCGCTGCGGGTTTCCAGTCCGTCCAGCGCTCACCGAGCGTTTTCTTCAGCTCATCTCCCGATAAATACAGCGCGCCAAACTGGTACTCCTGCATATCTGCCAGCGTGGCGTAACCGGTATGGTTCATCACCACATCGAACAGAATTCGAATACCACGCTGATGTGCGCCGTCCACCAGTGCGCGCAGGTCGTCACCGGTACCCATATTGGCGTCAAGTGTGGTCCAGTCCTGGGTGTAATAACCGTGGTAAGCGTAATGAGGAAAATCGCCTTTGGCGCCGCCGCCGACCCAACCATGAATTTGCTCAAAGGGGGCGCTTATCCACAGGGCGTTGACGCCAAGCTGTTGCAGATAGTCCAGCTTGCTCACCAGCCCGCGTAGATCACCGCCATGAAAGGTACCGATCTCCTGCATACCGTCTTTATGGCGACCATAGCTGTTATCGTTTGTCGGATCGCCATTCTGGAAGCGGTCCGTCAGCACAAAATAGACGGTGGCGTTATGCCAGTCGAATGCGGCGGGAGCGTCGGTCTCTGCCCGCTCCAGCAGTAAAAGCCCATTGCTGGTCGCCGCGGGCTGGAGTGTGATGTGACCATTTTTAACCGTGACGATTTGCTGGCTGTAGAAATCACGTACTTTTGAGCCTTCCGCAAAGGTCCCGGCGACATCCAGGGTCAGCGGCGAACCGTCCCATTTCGGGCACTGGCGTATTGGGTTTTCGGCAGGTTCAGCGGCATTCTTTACCGACAGCATCAGTGTTGGTGTACCCGAGCGGGTATCCACCTCCAGCGTATAGTCGCCCTCTTTAAAAAGCCGCCATTGTGGAGGGGCTTCTTCGCACGGTTTGAGGGACAGCATCTGATTGAGCTTTATCGTCTCTGCAGGCTGCCAGCACTGTTGGTCAAACGTCAGCGTTAAAGGGCGAGTACCCTTCGTCAACGTGGTATGGCTGACAAACTTACCGGTTCCTTGTGCAGTAAAAGCCGGGAAGCCGGGCGTTGTCCATGATGCGGCGATCGCAATGCCGGGCATCAACGCCAAAGCAATGGCGGCAAGTTTCATAACGCGGTCCTTGTTGCTGCGATTTTAGTCAGTTTGCCAGTGAAATGGGGCGGCAAAATCATCCTTTGGATGAATACCTCCAGGATGAGGCGCGAGGATGAGCGATCGTGCGCAAAAAACAGCCTTATTTTGCGATAACCTCCACATTTTCATCGAATTAATGACATTCCTAACCGTTAGGGCGTGACATAGTTTCAGAATTGGACTATTCCTTTGAGTGCTCTTGACGGCTATTTTTGATATGATTTGAGATTCAACTCTCATTTTTGTGAAAAATATAAGGTGTTGGAATGTATAAATCCGACCAGGAGACCTAATGATATTGACTCCCATTCGACGATATGGGGCCATGATTCTTATGTTACTCACCATCGCATTTTCGGGTGAGGTGCTGGCAAAGACGCACACGACGACAACGAGTCAGAAGTCCCACGTAACCAAGACAAGTAATACACAGGCAAGCAGTAAACAAGAGTATTCTCGCAATAGTGCAAAGAGCAGTTCACTTCCTGATTTGCGAAAATACCCTTCCGGAACACCAAGGAAAAAAGCGTTTCTCCGGACGGTTATGCCTTATATTACCAGTCAAAATGCTGCCATTACGGCTGATCGTAACTGGCTGATTTCAAAGCAGTACCAGAACCGCTGGTCGCCTTCTGAGCGTGCGCGCATGAAAGATATCGCGAAACGCTACAAGGTGAGCTGGTCCGGCAATACGCGTAAAGTTCCGTGGAACACGTTGCTTGAGCGTGTCGACATTATCCCTACCAGCATGGTGGCGACAATGGCTGCGGCAGAAAGCGGCTGGGGTACCTCTAAGCTGGCCCGTAACAATAACAATCTGTTCGGTATGAAGTGCGGGAAGGGCCGTTGCAGCAACGCGCCTGGTAAGGTGAAAGGCTATTCTCAGTTCGACTCTGTTAAAGAGTCGGTCAGCGCCTATGTCATCAACCTGAATACCCACCCGGCTTACTCCTCCTTCCGTAAGTCGCGCGCGCAATTGCGCAAAGCGGATCAGGAAGTGACGGCGACCGCGATGATTCATAAGTTGAAAGGTTATTCAACGAAAGGACAGAGCTATAACAACTATCTGTTCGCCATGTACCAGGATAACCAGCGCTTAATTGCCGCGCATATGTAATCGTTACATGCCGGATGGCGCATTAGCGCCGCCATCCGGCAAGCACATCACAACAACACTTCACTGTTCAGGTCACGGTACTCTTTTGGGGTCGTGCCATACTCTTTTTTAAAGACCGAATAGAAATATTGCAGGGAAGGATAGCCGCACATTTGTGATATTTCGTTGATCGGCAGTGTGGTGGAAATCAACAGGCTACGCGCTTTTTCCAGTTTTTCAGCATGGATTACGGCGTGAATAGTCTCTCCCACCTCCTCTTTGAATCGCTTCTCCAGATTTGAGCGGGAAATTCCTACCGCATCCAGCACCTGATCAACCTTGATACCTTTACAGGCATGATTGCGAATGAAATGCATGGCCTGAATGACGGCCGGGTCCGTGAGCGAACGATAATCGGTCGACTGACGCTCAACGACGCGCACCGGAGGGACGAGGATACGCTGTAAGGGCATCTCTTCGTTGGCCAGCAGGCGGTGCAGCATTTTGGCGGCCTGATATCCCATCTGCCGTGCGCCCTGTGCGACCGACGAGAGCGCGACGCGTGACAGGTAACGGGTGAGTTCTTCGTTATCAATCCCAATGACACTCAGCTTTTCGGGCACCGGGATGTGCAGATGTTCACAGACCTGCAGCACATGCCGCGCACGGGCGTCCGTCACCGCAATAATGCCGGTTTGTGGCGGAAGGGTTTGCAGCCAGTCCGCCAGGCGATTTTGCGCGTGCTGCCAGTTTTCTGGCGCTGTCTCCAGCCCCTGATAGACCACGCCGCGGTATTTCTCTTCCGCCACTAACTGACAAAACGCGTATTCACGTTCTGCTGCCCAGCGTTTACCGCTGGAGGCGGGCAGGCCATAGAAGGCAAAGCGGTTAATCCCTTTTTCTTTCAGGTGCAGAAAGGCGCTTTCCACCAATGCGAAGTTATCCGTGGCGACGTAATGGACCGGAGGGTAATGTTCAGGAAGATGGTAGGAACCGCCGACGCCGACGATGGGAACGTCAACGTCAGCAAGCAGACGGGCAATCTCATCGTCGTCGTAGTCGGCGATGACGCCATCTCCCAGCCACTCTTTGATGTTATCAATCCGGGCACGAAAGTCTTCTTCAATAAAGATATCCCACTCGGATTGCGACGCTTGCAAATATTCACCGACACCTTCGACGACCTGACGGTCGTAAGCTTTGTTGGCGTTAAATAACAGCGTGATACGATGACGTTTATCAAACATGGTTCTTTTCCTGCTGAATCATGCATAAAAACAATGCCGGTAGATATTTACCGGCATTGAAACTTCCCCATTTTCTTACATTCAGGCACGGCGTTTGGTTGCTGAGTCCATCCATACTGCCAGCAACAGAATCGCTCCCTTCACGATATACTGCCAGAAAGTGGGAACATCCATCATACTCATTCCATTGTCGAGAGAGGCCATAATAAATGCACCCATAACGGCACCGGCGACACTCCCAATACCGCCCGCCAGACTGGTTCCCCCAATCACACACGCGGCAATCGCATCCAATTCCGCAATATTCCCGGCGGAAGGGGAGCCCGCGCCAAGTCGTGAACTGAGGATCAGTCCGGCAATCGCCACCATCAGGCCATTAATGGCGAAGACTGCGAGCTTGGTACGCTCGACGTTAATGCCAGACAGACGTGCGGCTTCGATATTGCCGCCGATGGCGTAAATGCGGCGACCAAAGGCGGTGCGCGTTGCCATAAACATGCCACCGAGCAACAACAGCGTCAGCAACAGCACCGGCGTCGGGACACCGCGATAATCATTCAGCAGCCAGATCGCGCCTAATACGATAATGGCCGTCAACGCCTGGCGACCGACAACCGACGTCGGGACGGGAGATTCAAGACCTAACGCCTGACGGCGCATACGCCCACGCCATTGCCAGCCGATAAACGCCATTAACCCGAGTGCGCCGATGATAAAGCCAGTACCATCAGACAAGTAACTTTGGCCAATCTGCGACATGGCGGCGCTGGTGGGTGAGACGGTTGTGCCGTTGGTGATCCCGATGAGAATACCGCGGAAAGCCAGCATGCCGGCAAGCGTCACAATAAACGAAGGGACTTTGCGGTAGGAGACCCACCATCCGTTCCAGGTGCCGAGAAGCAAACCCAGAGCCAGCGTGACGATCACCGTCAGCGGTAATGGCCACCCGAGCCAGACATCGCAGATTGCCGCGACGCCGCCCAATAAGCCCATCATCGAGCCGACCGAGAGATCGATTTCGGCGGAGATAATCACGAACACCATACCGACTGCCAGGATACCCGTGATCGCGGTTTGCCGCAGCAGGTTAGAGACGTTACGGGCGCTCAGATAGGCGCCCTCTGTGGTCCACGTGAAAAACAACATGATAACGATAATCGCCGCAATCATGACGAAGACTTGTAAATTAAGCGATTTGATTCCGGGGAAGCCGCCTGCCCGTGGGGCCGCAAGTTTCGCTTCAGACGGGGTGTTTTTCGACATGCTGTTCGCTCCTCAATGCGGCTTCCATGACCTGCTCCTGAGTCAGGTTATGATTCACCAGGTTAGCTTTCAGTTTTCCTTCATGCATCACCAGGATGCGATCGCTCAGTCCGAGCACTTCGGGTAATTCGGAAGAGATGACAATGACGGCGATACCTTGCTGCACAAGCTGGTTAATAAGCTTGTAGATTTCATATTTAGCGCCGATATCAATTCCCCGCGTGGGTTCATCAAGGATGAGAATGCGGGGATTTAACAGGAGACAACGTGCCAGAATCGCTTTTTGCTGATTGCCCCCGCTCAAACGACCAATGGCCAGATCGGGAGAGGAGGTTTTGACTTTGAGCTGCTGGAGAGATTCCAGAATGCATTTTTGTTCAGCGGCATCATCGAGATGGCTCAGTGTCCCGGTAAAGGTATCGAGGGCCGCCAGCGTGATGTTTTTTCCCACCGCCATCACGGGAACAATGCCGTCTCTTTTACGGTCTTCGGGAACCATGGCAATACCCTGAGCAATGGCTTGCTGGCAGTTACGAATATCTACCGGCTTGCCCTCAATGAATATTTTCCCCTCCCAACGGCCTGGCCAGACGCCAAACAGACACTGAACGGCTTCGGTACGCCCGGCTCCAACGAGTCCGGCAATGCCCAGAATTTCACCGCGCTTAAGGGAAAAGGAAATATCGTTAACCCGCTTAATATGGCGGTTCACGGGATGCCAGGCGGTGAGGTGCTCAACCCGTAAAATCTCCTCTCCCATTGTGTGCGGTTCACTGGGATAGAGCGCGGTTAGCTCACGACCGACCATCATGGTGATAATATCGTCTTCACTCATGCCAGTGGCATCACGGGTGCCAATATGCTGACCATCGCGAATAACGCAAATCGTATCCGAAATGGCTTTAACCTCATTGAGTTTGTGTGAAATGTAAATGCAGGCAATATCATGCTGTTGCAGATCGCGAATGATATTCAGCAGGATGGCGGTTTCCTGCTCGGTGAGTGAGGCCGTGGGTTCATCCAGAATGAGCAGGCGGACCTGTTTGTTCAGCGCCTTGGCGATTTCGACCAGTTGCTGTTGTCCCAAACCTAAATCACCGACTCGTGTATCGGGCGAAATGGACAAACTGACCTGTTCTAATAATTTTTGGCAACGCAGCGTCATCATGTCGTAATCCAACAGGCCATGACGCGTGATTTCGCTGCCAAGAAATATATTTTCCAGAACCGTCAGATGTTTAACCAGGGCTAATTCCTGGTGAATAATGGCAATACCTTTGCGTTCGGTGTCGCGAATATGGTTGGCCTGAATGGTTTCTCCCGCAAAAATGATCTCGCCTTCGTAAGACCCGTGCGGATAAATACCGCACAGCACCTTCATTAATGTCGATTTCCCGGAACCATTCTCGCCGCATAATGAAACGATTTCGCCAGCATTGACCCTGAGGCTCACGTTATCAACTGCCTTCACGACGCCGAATGTCTTGGTAATGCTCTTCATTTCAAGTAGATATGGCATAACTGCTCCACATAAGCCAATGAGAGAACCCTGCGTGTATACCTGTCGTTATTGTGCTGCAACGTCGGTATCGCCCTCTGATGGTTCAGAGGGCGTAACGCTTAAAGCTCGCTTTTCTTGTGGAACCCGTCTTTGATGACCGTTTCGGTAATATTGTCTTTGTTCACATCAATAGGTGTAAGGAGTCGGGAAGGGACATCTTTCAAACCATTGTTCAGCGTGGTATCTGCCTTGGGCTGTTGATCATTCCCCAATTCGACAGCGATTTCCGCAGCAGTGTTGGCGAGCAGGGTGATCGGTTTATACACCGTCATCGTTTGCGTTCCCGCCATAATGCGTTTGATACCGGCAAGGTCCGCATCCTGCCCGGAAATAGCGACTTTTCCTGATAAACCTTGCGCACTTAACGCCTGAACCGCACCGCCCGCCGTTGCGTCATTTGAGGCGACGACAGCATCAATTTTGTTATTGTTGGCGGTCAACGCATTTTCCATAATCTTCAACGCATTTTCAGGCAACCAGCCGTCAACCCATTGATCGCCGACGACCTTAATTTTGCCTTCGTCAATATACGGTTTTAATACTTTCATTTGCCCGGCGCGGAACAGTTTTGCATTATTATCGACAGGTGATCCTCCCATCAGAAAATAATTTCCCTGGGGTACAATATTGACCAGTGATTGAGCCTGTAATTCGCCTACTTTTTCATTATCAAAAGAGATATAAAAATCGATATCGGCATCGTTGATCATGCGGTCATAAGCCAGGACTTTTATCCCTTCTTGTTTCGCCTCTTTGATGACGTTGCTTAAGACTTGTCCGTTGTAAGGAATTATCACGAGGACGTCTACGCCACGGTTGATCATGTTTTCAATCTGCGACATTTGGGTTTCTTCATTCCCATTTGCAGACTGTACAAATACTTTTGCACCGAGCGATTCCGCTTTGCTGACGAAAATATCGCGATCTTTCTGCCAGCGCTCCAGGCGGAGATCATCAATCGCCATACCGATTTTAACTTCTTTGGCATGACCCGCGACGCTGGTGAGTAAAAGGGATGTGCAGACAGTCAGTAAAATATTTTTTATCTTCATCTTCATAATCGTGATGCCTTTTGTAGGAGAGGACGGCAGTAAAAGTAACAATCACAGCGTAAGACGTAGCAGATTTTTAACAGTTAATGCACGGAAGGCAATTATAGATTTTTATCTTCCGATTACGATTTTTGGTTTATTTCGTAATTTATGACCGGGATCTTATTTTAAATGAATTAGCGATTAACTTGCATTTAAGTTTGATATGTAACGTTTTTTTGATTGTTTGACTTTTATTTTGCGAAGTGGCGCACACTTGTGAATTATCTCAATGGCAGTGTGAAATAACATAATTGAGCAATGGTCAGGGAGTGCCCAATATTACGACATTATCAATCACCCGCCGCATTACCTGATTATGGAGTTCATTATGCAAGCCTATTTTGACCAGCTTGATCGTGTTCGTTATGAAGGCACCAAATCGACTAATCCATTAGCATTTCGTCACTATAATCCGGACGAAATCGTGTTGGGCAAACGCATGGAAGATCATTTGCGTTTTGCGGCGTGCTACTGGCATACCTTCTGTTGGAATGGCGCCGATATGTTTGGCGTTGGGTCGTTTAATCGTCCATGGCAGCAACCTGGCGACGCGATTGAACTTGCGAAGCGCAAGGCTGATGTCGCGTTTGAATTCTTCCACAAACTGAATGTGCCGTATTACTGTTTCCACGATGTGGATGTCTCACCTGAAGGCGCTTCGTTACAAGAGTACAAAAATAACTTTGCGCAAATGGTTGATGTTCTGGCGCAAAAGCAAGACCAGAGCGGCGTGAAGCTGTTGTGGGGGACGGCGAACTGCTTTACCAATCCTCGTTACGGCGCGGGCGCAGCCACTAACCCCGACCCGGAAGTCTTTAGTTGGGCAGCAACCCAGGTGGTGACGGCAATGGATGCCACCCATAAATTGGGTGGGGAAAACTACGTACTGTGGGGCGGTCGTGAAGGCTACGAAACCCTGCTGAATACCGACCTGCGGCAGGAGCGCGAGCAAATTGGTCGCTTTATGCAGATGGTGGTTGAGCATAAACACAAAATTGGCTTCCAGGGCACGCTGCTGATCGAACCCAAACCGCAGGAACCCACTAAACACCAGTATGACTATGATGTTGCTACCGTCTACGGCTTCCTCAAACAGTTCGGTTTGGAAAAAGAGATCAAAGTTAACATTGAAGCTAACCATGCCACGCTGGCGGGACACTCTTTCCATCATGAAATTGCCTCTGCTATCGCGCTGGGTATTTTTGGTTCCGTCGATGCCAACCGTGGTGATGCGCAACTGGGTTGGGATACCGATCAGTTCCCGATCAGCGTGGAAGAAAATGCACTGGTGATGTATGAGATCCTGAAAGCGGGCGGCTTTACCACTGGCGGCCTGAATTTTGACGCCAAAGTGCGTCGTCAGAGCACCGATAAATACGATCTGTTCTACGGCCACATTGGCGCAATGGACACCATGGCGCTGTCGCTGAAGGTGGCGGCGCGTATGCTTGAAGACGGTGAACTGGATAAACGCGTGGCGAAACGTTATGCCGGATGGAATGGCGAGCTGGGTCAGCAAATCCTGAAAGGTCAGTTATCACTCAGTGAGCTGTCGCAGTATGCTGAACAACGTAATCTGGCGCCGGTTCATCAGAGCGGCCATCAGGAGTTGCTGGAAAATCTGGTGAATCAATATCTGTTCGACAAGTAACCGGCTTCATTAGCTGCCCGTAAGCCCGGTAAGCGAGAACGCCACCGGGCATTTCTTTTAAAGGAATCATCGCTATGTATATCGGGATTGATCTGGGTACCTCCGGTGTGAAGGCCATTCTGGTGAATGAGCAAGGGGAGGTCGTTGCCTCACAAACAGAGGCGCTTACCGTCTCCCGGCCTCATCCATTATGGTCGGAGCAGGATCCTGAACAGTGGTGGCAGGCGACCGATCGTGCGGTAAAAGCGTTGAGTCAGCAGCACACCTTGAGCGGCGTGAAAGCCGTGGGTATCGCGGGACAGATGCATGGTGCCACGTTACTTGATAAACAACAGAAAGTATTACGCCCGGCGATTCTGTGGAATGACGGTCGCTGCGGCGAAGAGTGTGTATTACTTGAAAAACAAGTGCCAGCATCGCGCACCATTACCGGCAACCTGATGATGCCTGGTTTTACCGCGCCTAAAGTATTGTGGGTTCAACGCCACGAGCCGGAGATTTTTCGTCAGGTCGCCAGCGTGTTGCTGCCGAAAGATTATCTGCGACTGCGGATGACCGGTGAGTTTGGCAGCGATATGTCTGATGCTGCGGGTACGATGTGGCTGGATGTGGCGAAGCGTGACTGGAGTGACGTCATGCTTGAAGCGTGTGGGCTGACCCGTGCGCATATGCCCGCTTTATACGAAGGGAGCGATATCACCGGTACGCTGTTGCCAGAAGTGGCGCAGTCATGGGGGATGTCTGCGGTGCCCGTTGTGGCAGGCGGAGGCGATAACGCAGCCGGTGCTGTTGGCGTCGGGATGATGAATGCCGATCAGGCGATGCTCTCCCTGGGCACATCCGGCGTGTATTTTGCGGTGAGCGACGGCTTTCTCAGCAGACCCGAAAGCGCAGTACACAGTTTTTGCCATGCGCTGCCCGGACGCTGGCATTTAATGTCCGTCATGCTGAGCGCCGCCTCTTGCCTGGACTGGGCGGCAAAATTAACCGGGATGGCAAATGTTCCTGCGCTGATCGCCGCTGCGCAACAGGCGGACGATAACGTCGAACCTGTCTGGTTCTTGCCCTATCTTTCCGGTGAGCGTACGCCACACAACAATCCGCAGGCTAAGGGGGTGTTCTTTGGTCTGACGCATCAGCATGGCCCGGCAGAGTTGGCGCGGGCGGTACTGGAAGGTGTCGGTTACGCGTTGGCCGATGGCATGGATGCGGTACATGCGTGTGGCGTGCAACCCAGCAGCATTACGTTGATTGGCGGCGGTGCCCGCAGTGAATACTGGCGGCAGATGCTCTCTGATATCAGTGGATTGCAATTAGATTATCGCACCGGTGGCGATGTGGGACCGGCACTAGGGGCGGCGCGTCTGGCACAAATTGCAGTGAATCCCGAAAAACCGTTATCCGATTTGCTGCCGCAGCTCCCGTTGGAACAGGCGCATTATCCGGATGCACAGCGCCATGCGCGCTATCAACAGCAGCGTGACACTTTCCGCCGCCTCTATCAGCAACTCTTGCCGCTGATGTCTTAACCCGCAATCCCTTTCGGTTCGTGTCGGAAGGGATTCGCCATATCTATTAATTCATTGAATATATATAGAAATTAATATGTATGTTTTCTGATTTTCACGGTATGGCCACGCCATCGTCTTTCTCATCTCTATTTCTTGCCTTAATGTGAATCACCAAAGCATAAGGAGAGTGATATGGACGATAACATTGTGCGCAGGAAGCGGGCAGTGGGGTTACTACTGCTGGTCTGTGGAGCGCTGGTCTATCTGGCAGGACTATGGCCTGTTTGCCAAACGTTGTGCCAAAAAGGCTATTTTTTGGGCGTTATCGTCATGATGGGCTTTCCTGTGCTGATTCATTATGATCAGACCGACAGCGAACGTCTGCTTACTCACTGCAAATATTTGTTATTGTTTGGTTCGGGAATGCTGTTCGTTGGGTTATGGAATATTGAGTTGTCACCGGTGATGAAAGTGACCTGCCTGTTGGCGGTGGGAGTGTGTCTGTATGGCACGGACATGTACGCGTCATATTGTGAAAGTGAATGATGGCCGAAGCCATCATTTGTCAGCTTAGCTGACCAGCCTGCGCGTATCCACTCGCTGCAATAGCATGGAAAGTAGCAAGCTCCCTGCCAGCGTGATACTGAAAATCCAGACGATATCCAGCGGCGGCCACTGTTTCATTTCAATCCCATTGGTGCGCAACGCATGGATAATGAGCGCGTGGAATCCATAAATGCCGAGTGAATGACGCGAGATCAGCCCCAGAACCGGAACGGTTTGTTTATTCAACGTATTCTTGACCAGCGTCAGCAGCGACATCGCGAAAACAAACACCGCAGGTCCGCAATAGACATACCAGGTATCGGCAAAATTTCCTCGCCAGCGAAGTTCATACAACGTGCCGCGAGAAATCACCACCACGGCAGTAATACAAAGCAGCGCGCTTATTACGGTGAGCGCTTTTTTTTGCGTGTCCATCATGCCAATGGCCCGACCGAGCATGCCGTACAGGATGTAATAGAAGGTGTCGCCATTGATATATAAATTAATCGGTAGCCACTCAAATCCCCCTATTTTCTGCGTCACGGTATTGGGATTCGCGATGATGCCAATCATTACCATCAGTACCAGCAACATTTTTCCACTGACATTTTTGACCTGTATCAGCGGTGATACCAGGTAGATAACGGCGATCGCGAAGAAAAACCATAAATGGTAGAACACCGGTTTTTGCAGCAGATTTTTCAGCGAGAGTTCTGCGTTGATAGAGGTAAACAACACGATATATGCCAGCGCCACGCCGCTGTAGAACAACAGGCAGAGCGCAATACGTAAAAAATGACGTGGCTGGGCGCTACGTTCCCCAAAAAAGAGAAAACCTGAAATCATAAAGAAAAGCGGAACGCTCACGCGTGAAGCAGAGTTCAGGATATTCGCAAGATCCCAATTCATCGGGCTGACGCTTTGCGCATTCGTGACATACCAGGTGGTGGTATGAATCATGACCACCATTAAACACGCTATCCCGCGCAGATTATCAATCCAATATATTTTGGGCTGCATCAGTGCCTCTGTTGCTGTTCTAAAAATAGTCTGACTGGTGATTTGCCGGTGTATCTCACTGGAATAATCTGAGTTTATACGCTAAAGCTTGTGATGCGTTGGCGAGATTCGCAAAATGCGCTGGCTACGCGAACGTTAATAATAATAAGACAGACCGGCATATAAGGCGGTAATAAAAATGATGATGAAGTCTCTCTTCCCGGCCATGTTGACTCTGGTGCTGGCGGGATGTGCTGGCGAGCAACCGCCGGTGCAAAAAGCGCAGAAGCTCAAAGTAAGCCCCTTGAGAACGCTGGATATGGAAGCGTTGTGCAAAGGTCAGGCGGCAAAGCGCTACAACACAGGCCCGCAAAAAATTGATGTTACCGGCTTTGAACAGTTTCAGGGCAGTTATGAAATGCGTGGCTATACCTTCCGCAAAGAGGGTTTTGTCTGTTCTTTTGACGCGGACGGGCAGTTTTTACACCTTTCCATGCGTTAAGCCCTGCCTTTTTCCCGTTTCGTACTGTATATCTTGCAGTCAGCGGGTATACTGATCCCTTCCTTTAAATCCACACGTATCCAGCACGAAATAATATGCAAAAGTTTGATACCAGGACCTTCCAGGGCTTGATCCTGACCTTACAGGATTACTGGGCTCGCCAGGGCTGCACCATTGTTCAACCATTGGACATGGAAGTCGGCGCGGGGACTTCTCACCCAATGACTTGCCTGCGTGCGCTGGGGCCAGAACCGATGGCGACTGCCTATGTGCAGCCTTCACGTCGTCCGACCGATGGCCGCTACGGCGAAAACCCGAACCGTTTACAGCACTACTATCAGTTCCAGGTGGTCATCAAGCCATCTCCGGACAACATTCAGGAGCTGTACCTCGGTTCCCTGAAAGAGCTGGGAATGGACCCGACCATCCACGACATTCGTTTCGTGGAAGATAACTGGGAAAACCCGACGCTGGGTGCCTGGGGTCTGGGCTGGGAAGTGTGGCTGAACGGGATGGAAGTGACTCAGTTCACTTACTTCCAGCAGGTGGGCGGTCTGGAGTGTAAACCGGTGACCGGCGAGATCACCTACGGTCTGGAACGTCTGGCGATGTACATTCAGGGCGTAGACAGCGTTTACGACCTGGTCTGGAGCGACGGCCCGCTGGGTAAAACCACCTACGGCGACGTGTTCCATCAGAACGAAGTGGAGCAATCCACCTATAACTTCGAATACGCGGACGTGGACTTCCTGTTCTCCTGCTTCGAGCAGTATGAGAAAGAAGCTCAACAGCTGCTGGCGCTGGAAAACCCACTGCCGCTGCCTGCCTACGAGCGTATTCTGAAAGCCGCTCACAGCTTCAACCTGCTGGATGCGCGTAAAGCCATCTCCGTCACCGAGCGTCAGCGCTATATTCTGCGCATTCGCACCCTGACCAAAGCAGTGGCAGAAGCTTATTATGCTTCCCGTGAGGCCCTTGGCTTCCCGATGTGCAACAAAGACAAGTAAGAGGCGGCCATGTCTGAGAAAACTTTTCTGGTGGAAATCGGCACTGAAGAGCTGCCACCAAAAGCCCTGCGCAGCCTGGCGGAGTCCTTTGCTGCGAACTTTACCGCGGAGCTGGATAACGCCGGCCTCGCACACGGCAACGTTGAGTGGTTTGCTGCTCCGCGTCGTCTGGCGCTGAAAGTCGCGAATCTGGCTGAATCACAGGCAGACCGCGAAGTTGAAAAACGCGGCCCGGCGGTTTCTGCGGCGTTCGACGCTGAAGGTAAACCGAGCAAAGCGGCAGAAGGCTGGGCACGTGGCTGCGGGATAACCGTAGATCAGGCTGAGCGTCTGACCACCGACAAAGGCGAATGGCTGCTCTATCGCGCCCACGTGAAGGGCGAAAGCACCGAAGCGCTGGTGCCGAACATGGTGGCAACCTCGCTGGCGAAACTGCCGATCCCTAAACTGATGCGCTGGGGTGCAAGCGACGTCCACTTCGTGCGTCCGGTGCATACCGTGACTCTGCTGCTGGGCGATAAAGTCATTCCGGCAACGATTCTGGGCATTCAGTCCGATCGCGTGATTCGCGGTCATCGCTTTATGGGCGAGCCGGAATTCACCCTCGACAACGCCGATCAGTATCCTGAAATTCTGCGTGAGCGCGGCAAAGTCATCGCGGATTACGAAGAGCGTAAGGCGAAGATTAAAGCGGATGCAGAAGACGCTGCACGTAAGATTGGCGGTAACGCTGACCTGAGCGAAAGCCTGCTGGAAGAAGTTGCCTCGCTGGTGGAGTGGCCGGTTGTCCTGACCGCGAAATTCGAAGAAAAATTCCTCGCGGTGCCGTCTGAAGCGCTGGTACACACCATGAAAGGTGACCAGAAGTACTTCCCGGTTTACGCGAACGACGGCAAACTGCTGCCGAACTTTATCTTCGTCTCCAACATTGAGTCGAAAGATCCGCAGCAGATCATCTCCGGTAACGAGAAGGTGGTGCGTCCGCGTCTGGCTGATGCTGAGTTCTTCTTCAACACCGACCGTAAAAAACGTCTGGAAGATAACCTGCCGCGTCTGCAAACCGTGCTGTTCCAACAGCAACTGGGTACGCTACGTGACAAGACTGATCGTATTCAGGCGCTGGCAGGCTGGATTGCCGGACAGATTGGCGCTGACGTAAACCACGCGACCCGCGCGGGCCTGCTGTCTAAGTGCGACCTGATGACCAACATGGTCTTCGAGTTCACCGATACTCAGGGCGTGATGGGCATGCACTACGCGCGTCACGATGGCGAAGCGGAAGATGTGGCCGTGGCGCTGAACGAGCAGTATCAGCCGCGTTTCGCGGGTGATGAACTGCCGTCAAACCCGGTGGCATGTGCTGTGGCGATTGCCGACAAGATGGACACCCTGGCGGGTATCTTCGGTATCGGTCAGCATCCGAAAGGCGACAAAGACCCGTTTGCGTTGCGTCGTGCTGCGCTCGGCGTGTTGCGTATCATCGTTGAGAAGAACCTGAATCTGGATCTGCAGACGCTGACCGAAGAAGCGGTGCGTCTGTACGGCGACAAGCTGACGAACACCAACGTGGTGGATGACGTTATCGACTTTATGCTGGGCCGTTTCCGCGCCTGGTATCAGGATGAAGGCTACACCGTCGACACCATTCAGGCAGTGCTGGCGCGTCGTCCGACCCGTCCGGCAGACTTCGATGCGCGTATGAAGGCGGTTTCGCACTTCCGTACTCTGGAAGCGGCATCTGCACTGGCTGCGGCTAACAAGCGTGTATCCAACATTCTGGCGAAATCCGACGAAACGCTGAACGAGCGTGTGAACGCCGCGACCCTGAAAGAGCCAGAAGAAATTAAGCTGGCGATGCAGGTTGTGGTGCTGCGCGATAAGCTGGAGCCGTTCTTCGCGGAAGGCCGCTATCAGGAAGCGCTGGTTGAACTGGCTGAACTGCGTGAGCCGGTCGATGCCTTCTTCGAGAAAGTGATGGTGAACGTCGAGGATAAAGACTTGCGTATTAACCGTCTCTCTATGCTCGAAAAACTGCGTGAACTGTTCCTGCGCGTTGCGGATATTTCGCTGCTGCAGTAAGCGTTTGCTCTGATGCAAAAAAACCTGCCGAATGGCAGGTTTTTTTATGCAGAAGGGTTAGCGCAGCTGCAACGAAGTCAGGCAGGTTTGGCTGTCATTCATGGTCTTAATAGGATGAACCGCTTTCTTGCCGTTGTAGCTCACTTCAATGGCGCCCTCCATCTTGCGTGGCAGCCACACGCCGACAAAGCCGTTCTGATGGCTTTTCATCTCTTTTTGGACGACAACGTCACCCTTGTTATCCGTTACTTTCACGTTAAATGTTGTGTTCGGCATCTCTCCCCGACAGCCGGAAAGGCTGTGGTTGAAGCAGGGATGCGTTTGCTGTTCATAAGGCGCAAAGGAGAGATAGAACTTATCACCCAGCGGTAACGTGTATGTCTGGTCTCCGTCCGATAACTTCAGCTCGGTACTGGTTATGGATGCAGAGTAAGGCAGCGGGCGGTTTTGCGGAGACTGATCAATGGTTTCGACGATCTGTTCAACGGATTTACCGGCAAGCCCATGCTCTGCAAGGAATGTGGATTCTGACGTCGCGGCGAATGCGGCGCTGCTGGTGAGTAATCCCAGGCATAACAAGAGTGAGGATTTCGGCATAGCTTCAATTCCATGTGAAAAACAGGGATTTCACTATAATGCTTGCCCTAAGGGGAGGGTCAAAGGTAACGCAGGTAAAGTAATGCAAAGACGGGTGAGAGAAGGACTGTGGGATTCAGATAAAAAAAATCCCCGCCATCTGGCAGGGATCTTGAATTCTGAGCTTTTTAAGCTTACAGGCTGGTTACGTTGCCAGCTGCCGGGCCTTTAGCGCCGCTTTCGATGGTGAAGGAAACTTTCTGACCTTCATCCAGAGATTTGTAACCTTCGTTCTGGATAGCAGAGAAGTGTACGAACACGTCTTTAGAGCCATCGTCAGGAGTGATGAAGCCGAAGCCTTTATCAGCGTTGAACCATTTTACGATACCAGTCATTTTACCGGACATAGTGTATTACCTTTTAAAAAATAAGTTTGCCTTTCGGCGATATGGCGTGCTTTACAGATTTTTTAAGCGTTAAGGAAATGCGCACTACGAGGGGTATCAACGATAACTCTTGAAGGGGACTTGCCTTACTAAACTGCTTTAATGGTCTGTACGTCAAACCGTTGAGTGCATTAACTCATGTAATGCGTATTGATGCAACTTTTATTTTCTCTTTTTGGAAACTAAGCGGGAAAACGGTCCCGATGCAGGACCGTTAAGTGAGGGAGTTTGCAGGTCGCTCACTCCATCAATTGCTTACTTAATCTCGGGTTCGCCTGGATGAGACGCATCAGTTTTAACTCGGTGGCAGAAGGCTTTACGCGTTTTGACTCCCACTCTTGCACCGTAGCAACTGTCACGCCCAACGCTCTGGCGAACTCATCTGTTTGCAACCCGGTTCCTCTTCGCAGTTGTTCAAATTCGGTGAAGGGACTGGGCTTATGCGTCAGGGTCATCTTTTGATATTCATCTTTAAAAACAATCTGTTCCAGGCTGCTCAGTAGCTCAGGCATGGGATCTTTATATTCCATTGATAACTCCTATAAATCACACAGCGGGATCGTGAATTTCATCGAAGCTCATTAAGAATAGTCGGGAAAAATAGGGCGGGGAGAAAGACACAGTGTGTTATCCCGAAGTGGATTCGTTTCAGCACAAGTCCGACGCGGATCAACCGTTTTCTAATGGCCTGATATCGGTCGAGATCTGCACAGTATCAGCAACATTTGTAAAGATTACGAAATTCTTACTATATCGCGAAGGTGGGGTCAGGGACCTGGTTCCCGGCAGCGCAGGATCAGCTTTCCGCGTCTCGTTGTATTGCAGCCTTCACTTGTGTAATTTTCCGCTACAAGATTACGTGGAAAGGGTATCTTGCAAGCCTGACCTGGACTATCCTTGTGAGCGTCAGGCACGCGGGTGTCGTTGTGCGCATTTATGGGTGAAAGGAGTATTAAAATGGCGACAGGTAAGTCCTGCTCTCGCTGGTTTGCGCCTGTTGTGGCGTTATTAATGGTAGTTAGCCTGAGCGGGTGTTTTGATAAAGAAGGCGATCAGCGCAAAGCGTTTATCGATTTCCTGCAGAATACTGCAATGCGTAGCGGGGAGCGTTTACCGACGCTGACAGCCGATCAGAAAAAACAGTTTGGTCCCTTTGTTTCTGATTACGCCGTTCTGTATGGCTTTTCGCAGCAGGTAAATCAGGCGATGGATGCGGGTCTGCGCCCGGTCGTTGATAGCGTCAATGCAATCCGCGTTCCTCAGGATTACTTAACCCAACGTGAACCGCTGCGTCAGGCAAATGGTTCGTTAGGTGTGCTTGCCCAGCAGTTGCAGAACGCAAAATTGCAGGCAGATGCTGCGCATAGCGCGCTGAAACAGGCTGACGATCTGAAACCTGTTTTCGATAAGGTTTACAGCAAAGTCGTTACCGCACCGGCAGATGCGTTGCAGCCGCTGATCCCAGCCGCGCAAATTTTTACGCAGCAACTGGTACAGGTCGGCGATTTTGTGGCGCAGCAAGAGGCGCAGGTGAGCTTTGTGGCGAACGGCATTCAGTTCCCTACATCTCAACAAGCCAGCCAGTACAACACGCTGATTGGCCCGCTGGCATCCCAGCATCAGGCATTTACTCAGGCCTGGACGGCTGCGGTGAACGCGACCGAATAAACGATTAATGCCCGAGAGGATCGGGCATTGAACCCGTTGATATGAAAAAGAGGCGAGCGATTCGCCTCTTTTTTATTACTACCTTGCGACTTGCGGGTTAACGCAATTCTTCTCTACCTTGCCTTGCAGCGCATCGATTAAATTATCCACGGCGCAGGCGGCCATGTTATAGCGCGTTTCATGGGTCGCCGATCCGATGTGCGGCACCGCCACCACGTTCGACAGAGACAGTAACGGTGAGTCTACCGGCAACGGCTCTTGCTCAAACACATCCAGGCCTGCTGCGTGAATCACGCCGTTTTGCAGAGCGGCAATCAGTGCGTTTTCATCGACAACCGGGCCACGCCCTGCGTTGATGAAAATGGCGGAAGACTTCATTTTGGCAAATTGTTCTGCACCAAACAGATGATGCGTTTCTTCTGTTAGCGGCAGGATCAGGCAAACAAAATCAGATTCCTGTAACAGTGTGTCGAGGTCGCAATAGCGCGCGTTAAAACGATCCTCCGCCTCCTGATGGCGGCGACGCGCGTTATAAAGAACCGGCATGTTAAAACCGAAATGGGCACGCTGCGCCAGTGCCAGACCAATGCGGCCCATGCCAACGATCCCCACTGTTTTGTGGTGAACATCGGTACCAAACCAATCCGGGCCAATACTGTTCGTCCATTCGCCCGCCTTCACGCGCTCTGCGACGTCCACCACGCGACGTGCCGTGCTCAGGATCAGCGCCATCACCGTATCGGCAACGGTTTCTGTCAGCACGGTGGGCGTGTGCATCAGCAGTACATTGCGTGCATTCAGGGCATCCACATCAAAATTGTCATAGCCTACTGAAATAGTTGATGTTGCGCGTAGGTTCGGCATCTTCTCCAGCAATGTGCTATTGACGGCTTCATTGGAACCCAGCAGGCCTTCTGCCGTGGCAAAGGCTGTGGCGTGTTGTTCTACCGTCTCCGGACGCAGGTTTGGCACCTGCGTAACGGTGAAGTGTGCTTCCAGGCGATGCAGTAAATCGTCAGGCAACGCTTTGTAGAGAATAATGGACGGCTTCATGCAAATCTCCGTGAGTTAAAATTTACGCGTGGCGTGCGCCAACCGGCAGCTGATGATTATTTGCGGGTTTAACGATTAGAGTTAGCCATACTGGGGTAAAAAGCGCCACTCCCATAAACATGTAAGAGACGGAAGGCGTGCAGCTTTTGCTGCGTCGCTGATGGTGGGACGCGCTGATGTTGCCATAGGAGATTCCCACGCCTGAAAGAGAGAACACCTTAGCGCGTAAATTTGGCTCATCAAGTATTTTGCCCGGCAGCGGGATGCTTACCGGGCTTGCGAATGTCTACCCGAGGCCGGACAAGACGCTGGCGCGTCGTTTTCCGGCAACAAAAATTACTGAATCGGGCTTAAGGTGATTTCGACGCGGCGGTTCTGCGCTTTGCCTTCTGCGGTGCTGTTGCTGGCAATTGGGTTTGCCGGGCCCATACCGCTGGTGCGGATACGGTTAGCTTCAACACCCTGGGTGATCAGCGAGCTGGCCACTGAGTCTGCGCGCTGTTGTGACAGACGCATGTTCAGGTCCTGGCTACCGGTGCTGTCGGTGTAACCAAGGACGTTGACTGCCGTTTTATTGTACTCTTTCAGTACCATCGCGACGCCTGTCAGAGTATTGGCACCCGCTGGTTTCAGGTTGGCGCTGCTGCTGTCGAAGGTTACGTTGTTTGGCATATTCAGGATGATGTTATCGCCACTACGCGTCACACTCACGCCTGTTCCCTGCATTTTCTCGCGCAGTTTTGCTTCTTGCGCGTCCATGTAGTAGCCAATACCGCCACCTAATGCAGCTCCCGCCGCGGCGCCAATCAGTGCGCCTTTACCGCGATCCTTCTTGGATGAGGAGAGGGCGCCGACGCCAGCGCCAACCAGCGTACCAATACCTGCGCCAATACCGGCTTTACCCGCTTCGCGCTCACCGGTGTAAGGGTTTGTTGTGCAGCCTGATACCGCCAGGGCGCCGCTCACAATGGCAGCAATCACAAATACACGTTTCTTCATCTTAATTCCTTAATGACTTTTTATTCTTTACCACAGCGACCGTGGCGATTGATTATGACGCGTGAACATGAAGAAAATTCCAGGGAAGACTCTTAAATTTGTAAGTAACATTGAACGGAACAATAAAAAAGCCGCCACACCTGCAGGAGCGTCTCACTTGTCCAACGCATCATCACGCTATTCAGTACTCACCGCTGCTCACTGGGGACCCGTTCTGGTCGAGACGGATGGTAACACCGTCTTTTCGTCCCGTGGAGCATTACCTACGTCACATCCTAACTCGCTGCAAACCGTCGTGCGCGATCAGGTCCACAGTAAAACCCGGGTCCGTTTCCCGATGGTGCGTAAAGGATTCCTCGCCTCGCCAGAATGCCCGCAGGGCGTGCGCGGACAGGATGAATTTGTCCGTGTCAGCTGGGATGAGGCGCTGGATCTGATTCACGCGCAGCACAAACGCATTCGCGACAACTATGGCCCGGCGTCGATTTTCGCGGGCTCGTACGGCTGGCGCTCGAACGGCGTACTCCACAAAGCGGCGACATTGTTGCAGCGGTATATGGCACTTGCTGGCGGGTATACGGGGCATCTGGGAGATTATTCTACCGGCGCGGCGCAGGCCATTATGCCGTATGTGGTCGGTGGAAATGAGGTCTATCAGCAGCAAACCAGTTGGCCGATGATTCTGGAACACAGTGATGTGGTGGTGTTGTGGAGCGCTAACCCGCTGAATACGCTTAAAATTGCGTGGAATGCGTCGGATGAACAGGGCATCGCCTATTTTGATGCGCTGCGTAAAAGCGGTAAACGACTGATCTGTATCGATCCCATGCGATCGGAAAGCGTCGATTTCTTTGGCGATAAAATGGAGTGGATCGCCCCGCATATGGGCACGGATGTCGCACTGATGCTGGGTATTGCGCATACGCTGGTCGAAAACGGCTGGCATGATGAAGCCTTTCTGGCGCGCTGCACGACCGGATATGAGCGCTTCGCTGACTACCTGCTGGGCGCGAGCGACGGGACAGCGAAGACGGCGGAGTGGGCAGCAGAGATTTGTGGCGTATCGGCAGCGAAAATTCGCGAACTGGCAGAAATTTTTCATCAAAACACCACCATGTTGATGGCCGGTTGGGGCATGCAGCGCCAGCAATTTGGCGAGCAAAAACACTGGATGATCGTCACGCTTGCCGCCATGCTTGGGCAGATTGGCACGCCCGGCGGCGGTTTTGGTCTGTCTTATCACTTTGCCAATGGCGGTAACCCGACGCGACACGCGGCGGTACTGGCTTCCATGCAAGGAAGCCTCAAGAGCGGGATCGATGCGGTGGATAAAATTCCGGTAGCGCGCATCGTGGAAGCGCTCGAGAACCCCGGCGGGTTTTACCAGCATAACGGTATGGACCGCCACTTCCCGGACATTCGCTTTGTCTGGTGGGCGGGCGGGGCGAACTTTACCCATCACCAGGACACGAATCGCCTGATTCAGGCCTGGAAAAAGCCGGAACTGGTGGTGATCTCCGAATGTTTCTGGACGGCGGCGGCAAAGCACGCGGATATTGTGTTGCCAGCCACGACCTCCTATGAACGCAACGATTTAACCATGACCGGGGATTACAGCAACCAGCACCTGGTGCCCATGAAGCAGGTTGTGCCACCGCGTGATGAAGCACGCAATGATTTTGATGTGTTTGCTGCGCTGTGCGAGCGCTGGGAAGCGGGCGGCTATGCGCGTTTCACCGAAGGAAAAAGCGAGCTGGAGTGGCTGGAGACGTTTTACAACATTGCCGGGAAACGCGGCGCCAGTCAGCAGGTAACGCTGCCCCCATTTGCATCGTTCTGGGCCGAGAACACTTTCATTGAAATGGCGGAATTCCCGGCCAATGCGCAGTTTGTTCGCTTCGCCGATTTTCGTCGTGATCCCAGGGCTTATCCGCTAAAAACAGACAGCGGCAAAATTGAGATCTACTGCCAGCGAATTGCCGGTTACGGTTATGCCGATTGTCCGGGACATCCGACGTGGCTGGCACCGGACGAATGGCACGGTAACGCTGAAGCGGATCAACTGCAGGTTTTATCTGCGCATCCGGCGCATCGCTTACACAGCCAGCTCAACTACAGCTCACTGCGCGAGCAGTACGCGGTGGCCGGGCGCGAGCCGATCACACTGCATCCACGGGATGCTCAGGCGCGGGGCATTGCCGATGGCGATACGGTGCGGGTCTGGAATCAGCGTGGACAAATCCTTGCGGGCGCGGTGGTAACGGAAGGGATTAAGCCTGGCGTTATGTGTATTCACGAAGGCGCGTGGCCAGACCTGGATAACACAGCGGGGGGAATGTGCAAAAATGGCGCGGTAAACGTGTTGACCAAAGATCTCCCCAGCTCGCGGCTGGGGAATGGTTGTGCAGGTAACACCGCACTGGCACGGGTGGAGAAGTACACCGGTCCGGCGTTGACGCTTACGGCGTTTGATCCGCCCGCCAACTCATGATCCAGGTCGGATGCCGGGTATCTTCCTGCCATGCGCTGTCTTCAATACGAAAACCCATCGCATGGTAGAAATTCACGGCAGACTGATTTTTCTGGTAGACCTCCAGACTGAGAACCGGAAAGCGCTGTTGAACGAACTGAACCAGCGCTTTACCGATCCCGCTTCTGATGGCCTCTGGCGCGACAAACAGCGCGCCCAAAAATCTCGCCTCCATGACGCTGGCGAAACCTTTCAGAATGCCGTCTTCTTCCCATACCCAGGTTTGCGCAGCAGGCAAATAGACATCGCGCACTAAATGCTCGCTCTCATGCCAGTAGCGCGCTTCAATGAACGGGTGGGCGTAAAGGGTGCTCTTCATCCATAGCGCCAGTAGCGACGCCATATCGTTACTCTGAGACTCGCGAATCATGAGGTTCTCCCGGATGGCAAAAACAGCCGGTCACATGGTCATTGACCAGTCCGCACGCCTGCATAAAGGAGTAGCAGATAGTGGTTCCGACAAACTTAAACCCACGTTTTTTTAACGCCTTAGAGAGCGCATCGGAGGCGGGGGTGGATGTGGGTATCTCACTCAGTTCGGCGGCACGCGTCACCTGTGGCGGGTTATCAACAAACGACCAGACAAAATCGGCAAACGATTCACCGTTTTGCTCCATGGCAAGGTAAGCCCGGGCATTGCCGATGATGGCCTGAATTTTTCCACGATGGCGAATGATGCCGGCATCCTGAAGCAGGCGTTCGACGTCCTCTTCCTGCATGGCCGCTACGCGAACGGGATCAAACTGATAAAAATTAGCGCGATAGTTTTCACGCTTTTTCAACACGGTTATCCAGGACAACCCAGCCTGTTGCCCTTCCAGGCAGATCATTTCGAACAGTTTTTTGCCATTGGTTTCGGGGACGCCCCATTCCTTGTCGTGATAAGCAATGTAAAGGGGATCCTGACTGACCCAGCCACAACGCTGCATATTCTTCCTCGCTTTTGACTACCGTAAATATTTCATTCGGCTCGCCTTGACGCGCCAGCTAAAAAGACAATATTTAATACAGGGCTAAGTTGCCCGATATCCTTCACACAATGACAATAATATCGCCGAATTCGGCTCTTCTCTGGAGTCGCGTTGATGATTATAAAAAAATGCAGTGGTCGCCGGGCGTTATGCGTGATGGCGAGCGTAGTAGTCTGTTCGTTTTACATCAACACAGCTTATGCCTGGCAACAAGAATATATCGTTGATGCCGTTTCGGGTCATACGACAGAACGTTATACATGGGATAGCGATCACCAACCAAGTTATAACGATATTCTGGCAGAACGTATTAGCGCTGCTCAGCATTCGCCTGGGCTGGTGGTCAGTCTGGCGGATGAATCGCCGGTAGAGTCGACCAGCGGTATGAGCATGGGCTGGAACATCCCCGTTTCGGAGCGGGTCACCACAGGGCCCATTGCCGCCCTGCATTACGACGGCTCGACTACCACGGCGTACAACGAATTTGGCGATAGCGTGACGACGCAAACGCTGACCGATCCCTTGTGGCATGCCAGTGTCAGTACGCTAGGCTGGCGAGTTAATTCGCAGTTCGGCGATGTGCGGCCCTGGGCGCAAATTAGCTACAACCAGCAATTCGGGGAAAATATCTGGAAAGCGCAATCGGGGTTGAGCCGAATGACAGCCACAAGCCAGGAGAATAACTGGCTGGATGTAACCGTGGGCGCGGATATGTTGCTGAACCCTCATATGGCGGCCTATGCGGCGCTCTCGCAGGCGGAAAATAGCGCGAATACCAGTGACTATCTTTACACCATGGGGGTAAGCGCCAGATTCTGATCAATATGGATACGTAATTAAAACAATTTATTCACACGGCGCATTCAATATTTACACCGTTCTCATCGATAGTGTGTACTAACTGACTCAAAAAAAATCAGCACATCGCTTATTTGTCTCGTCATTCATTCCGCAATCCAGGCATTTCATTCCGTTCTGATGGCATTTCATGCCGTTTTTTCCCTGCATAAAAAGCACTTCGTTATTGTGGTCAGCAGTGAATGACTCCATTTGTTTATGCAGGAAGACGGCCATGAAAAATTCTGATTATCAGCGCACCCGTTGGTTAACGCTTATCGGCACCATCATTACACAATTTGCGTTAGGCTCTGTTTACACCTGGAGCCTGTTTAATGGCGCGCTCTCTGAAAAACTGAATGCGCCCGTCAGTCAGGTCGCGTTCTCATTCGGTCTGTTGAGCCTGGGCCTGGCGATCTCTTCCTCCGTTGCCGGGAAGCTTCAGGAACGTTTCGGCGTGAAACGCGTCACGATGGCTTCAGGGATTATGCTGGGCGTGGGGTTCTTCCTGACCGCTCACTCTGACAACCTGATCATGCTTTGGCTAAGTGCCGGTGTGTTGGTCGGCCTGGCGGATGGCGCAGGATACCTGTTAACCCTCTCCAACTGCGTGAAGTGGTTCCCGGAGCGCAAAGGTCTGATTTCTGCTTTTGCGATTGGTTCTTATGGTCTGGGCAGCCTGGGCTTCAAATTTATCGATAGCCATCTTCTGGCAAGCGTCGGTCTGGAAAAAACGTTCATGATTTGGGGCGCGATTGCGCTGGTGATGATTGTCTTTGGCGCCACGCTGATGAAAGACGCACCGAATCAGGAAGTTAAAGCGAAAAACGGCGTAATGGAGAACGACTACACGCTGGCGGAATCCATGCGCAAACCTCAGTACTGGATGCTGGCAGTGATGTTCCTGACAGCTTGTATGAGCGGTTTGTATGTTATTGGTGTGGCGAAAGATATTGCTCAGGGTCTGGTGCATATGGACGTTGCGACGGCGGCAAATGCAGTGACCGTCATCTCTATCGCCAACCTGTCTGGTCGTCTGGTGCTGGGTATCCTGTCTGACAAAATGTCCCGTATCCGGGTGATCACAATCGGCCAGGTCATTTCACTGGTGGGTATGGCGGCCCTGCTTTTCGCCCCGCTGAATGAGGTGACGTTCTTTGCTGCTATCGCCTGTGTTGCTTTCAACTTTGGCGGCACGATCACGGTGTACCCATCACTGGTCAGCGAGTTCTTCGGCCTGAATAATCTGGCGAAAAACTACGGTGTTATTTATCTGGGCTTTGGTATCGGCAGTATCTGCGGTTCGCTGATTGCGTCCCTGTTCGGTGGGTTTTACGTCACCTTCTGCGTTATCTTCGCGTTGTTGATTCTCTCTCTGGCGCTTTCCACGACGATTCGCCAGCCGAAACAAGAACGACTCGAAGCGGTGCATGCGTAACCCTCGGACCTGATAAACACGTTGAAAAGGCCAGTGTAATGACTGGCCTTTTTTCGTATTCCCCGCCTGCCATCACTGATAATTTGTGCATTGATTCTTGCATTTTTGTAAATCTATGCTTTGATCACACACTTTGTAGACACTTTTTCCTCTTCTTGTGGTCTACTTAGCCGCGCTTGTAGATTGTCCTGATACTACTACTTCCGCATTTTCACCTGTCCGGTCTGTTTGACCGTTGCGCAGGCAGTTTTAATCCCGACTCCCAGGGTTTGTTTGCATGAGATACATTAAGTCGATAACGCAGCAAAGGCTTAGCTTCTTGCTGGCGCTTTATATCGGTCTGTTTATGAATTGTGCTGTATTTTACCGTCGCTTCGGTAGCTACGCGCAAGAATTTACCGTCTGGAAAGGACTCTCTGCGGCTGTCGAGTTGGCGGGCACTGTTCTCGTCACGTTCTTTTTGTTACGCCTTCTCTCGCTGTTTGGCCGACGAGCCTGGCGTGTACTCACTACGCTGGTCGTGCTCTTTTCCGCTGGCGCCAGTTATTACATGACCTTCCTGAATGTGGTCATCGGCTACGGCATTGTGGCCTCTGTCATGACTACCGATATTGACTTATCGAAAGAGGTTGTGGGGCTGCATTTCATTCTATGGTTAGTGGCGGTGAGCATCCTGCCGCTGTTTTTTATCTGGAGCAACCGCTGCCGCTACACGCTACTGCGCCAGTTGCGCACGCCGGGTCTGCGCGTTCGCAGCGTGGCCGTTGTCGTGCTTTCCGGGGTGATGGTCTGGGCGCCGATTCGTTTGCTTGACGTACAGCAGAAGAAAGTTGAGCGGGCGACGGGGGTCGATTTACCCAGTTATGGCGGCGTGGTGGCAAACTCTTACCTGCCATCAAACTGGTTATCCGCGTTGGGTCTGTACGCCTGGGCGCAGGTGGATGAATCCTCCGATAATAAGTCGTTAATGAACCCTGCCAAGAAATTCACCTACGTTGCGCCAAAAGACATTGATGATACGTATGTGGTGTTCATCATTGGCGAAACGACGCGCTGGGATCACATGGGTATTTTCGGCTATGAACGAAATACCACGCCGAAGCTGGCTCAGGAGAAAAACCTGGCGGCATTCCGTGGTTACTCATGCGACACCGCGACAAAACTCTCCCTGCGTTGCATGTTCGTGCGTCAGGGCGGGGCGGAAGATAATCCGCAACGTACGTTGAAAGAGCAGAACATTTTTGCGGTGCTTAAGCAGTTAGGTTTCAGCTCAGATCTGTATGCGATGCAGAGCGAGATGTGGTTCTACAGCAACACGATGGCCGATAATATCGCCTATCGTGAGCAGATTGGCGCCGAGCCGCGCAACCGTGGCAAGACTGTCGATGACATGCTGTTGGTTGAGGAAATGCAGCAGTCATTAAAGCGTAATGCTGACGGTAAGCATTTGATTATTCTGCATACCAAAGGGTCGCACTTTAACTACACCCAGCGCTATCCGCGTAGCTATGCGCAATGGACGCCGGAGTGTGTCGGGGTGGATAACGGCTGTACCAGAGCCCAGATGATCAACTCTTACGATAACTCAGTGACTTACGTTGACCATTTTATTACCAGCGTTTTTGACCAGTTGCGCGATAAGAAAGCCATTGTGTTCTATGCAGCGGATCATGGTGAGTCGATCAATGAGCGTGAGCATCTGCACGGTACGCCGCGTAATATGGCGCCGCCAGAGCAGTTCCGCGTGCCTATGCTGGTCTGGATGTCCGACAAGTATCTTGAGAATCCGCAACATGCGCAGATGTTTGCTCAGTTGAAGCAGGAAGCCGAAATGAAGGTGCCGCGTCGTCATGTTGAACTCTACGACACCATTATGGGTTGCCTCGGCTTTACCTCGCCAGATGGCGGAATCAATGAGAACAGTAACTGGTGCCGTATTCCTGAAGCGGGGAAAGCCGCAGCGAACTAACCGCGCTGCTGACTTTCTCGCCTATTAGATGGCATTTTGATACTAAGGGATTGACGGGCGCGCACCTCAGCAGTAATATGCGCCCCGCATTCGGTGATTGGCGCAGCCTGGTAGCGCACTTCGTTCGGGACGAAGGGGTCGGAGGTTCGAATCCTCTATCACCGACCAAATTTAAAAAGCCTGCTCTTGAGCAGGCTTTTTTGCATCTAAAGCCAGTGAGGATGAGAACCTCCGGGGGAAGAGGTTCGAGCCGAGCGAAGCGAGACAACGTTGCGTCAGCAACGGCCCGCAGGGCGAGCCACGCAGTGGCGAGTAATCCTCTATCACCGACCAAATTCAAAAAGCCTGCTCTTGAGCAGGCTTTTTTGCATTCGTAGGCCTGATAAGCGAAGCGCCATCAGGCAAAAACACCACATCGTACCCGGCATTGCCGGATGGCGGCGCAAGCGCCTTATCCGGCCTACGGGCGAAGTGTCACCAGGCAATTTGCGCGCCTAATCCCGCCTGTGACCGATCTGCACTATTGCGACAAAAACGCGCCCCAATTCTCACTGAGTGTTAACGATTTTGTGACATATTCCATTGTCTTTTTTGATATGTGCTTGAATCTTTTTCGGGTGTTACTTATGGCTGAACCCAGCATTTTCCGCTGTGCGCTTTAACGTTCATGATATTAATCGCTCAGATATGCAGCATCTCGTCAGAAATTTTTCATAATATGCACAAACGTTAACCACCAAATGTTGCGAAGTATGAAGAGATTAATTCTGGCGTTGTCCGCGTAGCACAAATTTCTCTGCTGAAAATAGTGGTCCGAAGTTTTTTTAATCTTTGTTTGTGAATTCTCACCATTGTTGTAAATCGTGGTTAGCTGTATTGACGTTTTCACATTCTGTTGACAGATTGTAGGGCATGAGGGGCATTTCATGGAGAATCCGCACTGCAACTCAGTCGTTTATGTGAACGGAATCCCCATCCTCTTAACGCCGACCCGGCCGGGTAAAAAACAAAAAAGGCCAGGCGGTGCAGCCCACTGCAAAGGGTAAAACAACAAAACATCACAATTGGAGCAGAAGAATGAGTATTTCCTTGAAGAAGTCAGGGATGCTGAAGCTTGGTCTGAGCCTTGTGGCTATGACTGTCGCAGCAAGTGTACAGGCTAAAACTCTGGTTTATTGTTCAGAAGGATCTCCTGAAGGGTTCAACCCGCAGTTGTTCACCTCTGGCACAACCTATGACGCCAGCTCAGTACCTATCTATAACCGTCTGGTAGAATTTAAAATCGGTACGACCGAAGTCATTCCTGGCCTTGCTGAAAAGTGGGAAGTCAGCGAAGACGGTAAAACCTATACCTTCCATTTACGCAAAGGCGTGAAGTGGCAGGACAACAAAGAATTTAAACCGACGCGTGACTTTAATGCTGATGACGTCGTGTTCTCCTTTGATCGTCAGAAAAATGCACAGAACCCGTACCACAAAGTCTCTGGCGGCAGCTATGAATACTTTGAAGGGATGGGTCTGCCTGACCTGATTAGCGAAGTGAAGAAAGTCGACGACAGTACCGTTCAGTTCGTGCTGACGCGTCCGGAAGCGCCGTTCCTTGCTGACCTGGCAATGGACTTCGCCTCTATTCTTTCCAAAGAATATGCAGACAACATGCTGAAAGCCGGTTCGCCGGAAAAAGTCGATCTGAACCCAATCGGTACCGGTCCGTTCCAGTTGCTGCAGTACCAGAAAGACTCCCGTATTCTCTACAAAGCGTTCCCGGGCTACTGGGGCACCAAGCCGCAGATCGATCGTCTGGTTTTCTCCATCACGCCTGACGCGTCTGTGCGTTACGCCAAACTGCAGAAGAACGAATGCCAGGTGATGCCGTACCCGAATCCGGCGGACATCGCGCGCATGAAGCAGGACAAAAGCATCAACCTGATGGAGCAGGCGGGTCTGAACGTCGGCTATCTCTCCTTCAACACCGAGAAAAAACCGTTTGATGATGTGAAAGTCCGTCAGGCGCTGACCTATGCGGTAAACAAAGACGCGATCATTAAAGCGGTGTACCAGGGTGCTGGCGTTGCGGCGAAGAACCTGATCCCGCCAACCATGTGGGGCTATAACGACGACGTTAAAGACTACAGCTATGACCCGGAAAAAGCCAAAGCGCTGCTGAAAGAAGCCGGTCAGGATAAAGGCTTTACCGTTGAGTTGTGGGCAATGCCAGTACAGCGTCCATATAACCCGAACGCTCGCCGTATGGCCGAGATGGTTCAGGCCGACTGGGCGAAGATTGGCGTTCAGGCCAAGATCGTGACCTACGAGTGGGGCGAGTATCTGAAACGCGCCAAAGCGGGTGAACACCAGGCCGTAATGATGGGCTGGACCGGCGACAACGGGGATCCGGATAACTTCTTCGCCACCCTGTTCAGCTGCGCCGCGGCGAAAGACGGTTCCAACTATTCTCGCTGGTGCTACAAGCCGTTTGAAGACCTGATTCAACCGGCACGCGCGACCGACGACCACAACAAGCGTATTGAGCTCTACAAGCAGGCTCAGGTAGTGATGCATGACCAGGCACCTGCGCTGATCGTTGCTCACTCCACCGTGTATGAGCCAGTGCGTAAAGAAGTCAAAGGCTATGTGGTTGATCCATTAGGCAAACACCACTTCGAAAACGTCTCTGTCGAATAATTAAAAGCAACGCCGGGAGGCGCTACGCACCGTTAAGTCGGTCCGCGTACCGCACCCGGCAGTAATGCTTTATCTCCTTCTCGCATGAGGGGGAGATAAGATTTGTGAGCAATACAGACGCACTGTCACCAGGCGGCGCGTCATTAGAGAGAATCCGGGTTATGTTGCAGTTCATTCTCCGACGTTTGGGACTCGTCATCCCCACGTTTATCGGTATCACTCTTCTCACCTTTGCCTTCGTTCATATGATCCCCGGCGATCCGGTGATGATCATGGCGGGTGAGCGTGGTATCTCCCCTGAGCGTCACGCTCAATTGCTGGCAGAACTCGGTCTTGATAAACCGATGTGGCAGCAGTACCTCCATTACATTTGGGGGGTTATGCATGGTGATTTGGGCATCTCGCTGAAAAGCCGCTTACCGGTGTGGGAAGAGTTCGTCCCTCGCTTTAAAGCGACGCTGGAGCTGGGTGTCTGCGCCATGATTTTCGCGACTGCGGTCGGGATTCCGGTCGGGGTACTCGCCGCCGTCAAGCGCGGTTCCATTTTCGATCACACCGCCGTTGGCCTTGCGCTGACCGGTTACTCCATGCCTATTTTTTGGTGGGGCATGATGCTGATTATGTTGGTCTCCGTGCACTGGAACCTGACGCCGGTTTCCGGGCGGGTGAGCGATATGGTGTTCCTTGACGACACCAATCCGTTGACCGGCTTTATGCTGATCGACACGGCCATCTGGGGTGAAGAGGGCAACTTTATTGATGCGCTGGCGCATATGGTCCTGCCTGCCATGGTGCTTGGCACCATCCCACTGGCGGTGATTGTGCGTATGACACGTTCCTCGATGCTGGAAGTGCTGGGTGAGGATTACATCCGTACCGCGCGCGCCAAAGGGCTCACCAGGATGCGCGTGATCGTCATTCACGCCCTGCGTAACGCCATGCTGCCTGTCGTGACCGTGATTGGTTTGCAGGTGGGGACGCTACTGGCAGGGGCGATCCTGACCGAAACTATCTTCTCGTGGCCTGGACTTGGGCGCTGGCTGATTGATGCGTTGCAACGTCGTGATTATCCGGTGGTACAAGGCGGCGTGTTGCTGGTGGCGACGATGATTATTCTCGTCAACCTGCTGGTCGATCTGCTGTACGGCGTGGTGAACCCGCGTATTCGTCATAAGAAGTAAGGGGCCATCATGTCACAGGTTACTGAAAATAAAGTTATTACTGCACCGGTGCCGATGACCCCGCTGCAGGAGTTCTGGCACTATTTTAAACGCAACAAGGGTGCCGTTGTCGGTCTGGCGTATGTCGTCATCATGATCCTGATTGCCGCCTTTGCAAACTTCCTCTCCCCCTATAATCCGGCAGATCAGTTCCGTGATGTGCTGCTGGCACCGCCTGCATGGCAGGAAGGCGGCACGATGGCGCACCTGCTGGGGACTGACGACGTGGGCCGTGATGTGCTGTCACGTCTGATGTACGGCGCGCGTTTATCGCTGCTGGTCGGCTGTCTGGTGGTGGTGCTGTCGCTGATCATGGGCGTCGTGCTGGGACTGGTGGCGGGATACTTCGGCGGTATCGTCGATAACATCATTATGCGCGTGGTCGATATCATGCTGGCCCTGCCAAGCCTGCTGTTGGCGTTGGTATTGGTGGCGATTTTTGGCCCTTCAATTGGTAATGCCGCGCTGGCGCTGACGTTCGTGGCGTTGCCGCACTACGTTCGTTTAACGCGCGCTGCGGTGCTGGTCGAGGTGAACCGCGATTACGTTACTGCTTCCCGCGTGGCGGGTGCTGGCGCGATGCGTCAGATGTTCGTCAATATATTCCCTAACTGCCTTGCGCCGTTGATCGTTCAGGCGTCGCTCGGTTTTTCTAACGCCATTCTCGATATGGCCGCCCTTGGCTTCCTGGGTATGGGCGCGCAGCCGCCGACGCCGGAGTGGGGCACCATGCTCTCCGACGTGTTGCAGTTCGCGCAAAGTGCCTGGTGGGTCGTGACCTTCCCGGGTCTGGCGATCCTGCTGACGGTGCTGGCATTTAACCTGATGGGTGACGGTCTGCGTGACGCGCTCGATCCCAAACTGAAGCAGTAAGAGGTTCGAGATGGCGTTATTAAATGTAGACAAATTATCGGTGCACTTCGGCGACGAAGGTACACCGTTTCGCGCCGTAGACCGTATCAGCTATAGCGTAAATCAGGGTGAAGTGGTCGGTATTGTGGGTGAGTCCGGCTCGGGTAAATCGGTCAGTTCGCTGGCGATCATGGGACTGATTGATTATCCCGGTCGGGTGATGGCGGAAAAGCTGGAGTTTAACGGCCAGGATCTGAAGCGGATCTCTGAGAAAGAGCGCCGCAACCTGGTTGGCGCCGAAGTGGCGATGATTTTCCAGGACCCGATGACCAGCCTTAATCCTTGTTATACCGTGGGTTTCCAGATTATGGAGGCCATCAAGGTGCATCAGGGCGGCAACAAGAAAACCCGTATTCAGCGTGCGATAGACCTGTTAAACCTGGTCGGCATTCCCGACCCGGCCTCGCGCCTGGACGTCTATCCGCACCAGTTGTCCGGTGGGATGAGCCAGCGTGTGATGATTGCGATGGCCATCGCCTGTCGGCCAAAGCTGCTGATTGCCGATGAACCGACCACCGCGCTGGATGTGACTATCCAGGCGCAAATCATCGAGCTGCTGCTGGAACTGCAGCAGAAAGAGAACATGGCGCTGGTGTTGATTACCCATGACCTCGCGCTGGTGGCGGAGGCTGCGCACAAAATCATTGTGATGTATGCCGGTCAGGTGGTGGAAACGGGCAATGCGCATGATATCTTCCGCGCCCCGCGACATCCGTATACTCAGGCGCTGTTACGCGCATTGCCTGAATTTGCGCAGGACAAGGCGCGGCTGGCCTCGCTGCCGGGTGTGGTGCCGGGAAAATACGACCGCCCGAACGGCTGTCTGCTGAATCCCCGCTGCCCGTATGCGACGGACAAATGCCGTGGCGAAGAGCCGGAACTGATGCAACTGGGTGAAGGTCGCCAGTCGAAATGCCACTACCCACTCGATGATGCCGGGAGGCCAACACTATGAGTACGCACGAGGCCACCTCGCAGCAACCGCTGTTGCAGGCAATCGATCTGAAGAAATACTATCCGGTGAAAAAGGGGCTGTTTGCCCCTGAACGGCTGGTAAAAGCGCTGGATGGCGTTTCGTTTACCCTTGAGCGCGGTAAAACCCTGGCGGTGGTGGGCGAGTCAGGCTGTGGGAAATCCACGCTTGGTCGCCTGTTGACGATGATTGAAACCCCGACCGGCGGTGAGCTGTATTATCAGGGGCAGGATCTGCTCAAGCACGATCCGCAGGCGCAGAAACTGCGTCGGCAGAAAATCCAGATCGTGTTCCAGAACCCGTACGGTTCTCTGAACCCGCGTAAAAAGGTGGGACAGATTCTGGAAGAACCGCTGCTGATTAACACCTCACTCAGCAAAGAGCAGCGCCGTGAAAAAGCGCTGGCGATGATGGCGAAAGTCGGTCTTAAAACCGAGCATTATGATCGCTATCCGCACATGTTCTCCGGCGGTCAGCGGCAGCGTATCGCCATCGCACGCGGGCTGATGCTCGATCCGGATGTAGTGATTGCTGATGAACCGGTCTCCGCGCTGGACGTTTCCGTGCGCGCGCAGGTACTGAATCTGATGATGGATTTGCAGCAGGATTTGGGGCTCTCTTACGTCTTTATTTCGCACGACCTGTCGGTGGTGGAACACATTGCCGATGAAGTGATGGTGATGTATTTAGGTCGCTGCGTGGAGAAAGGGACGAAAGAGCAGATCTTCAGCAATCCTCGCCATCCGTATACGCAGGCTCTGCTTTCAGCAACGCCGCGTCTGAACCCGGACGATCGCCGCGAGCGCATCAAACTGACCGGCGAACTGCCAAGCCCGCTGAATCCGCCGCCGGGGTGTGCCTTCAATGCTCGCTGTCGTCGTCGCTTCGGTCCCTGCACCCAGTTGCAGCCGCAGCTTAAAGACTACCGTGGTCAGCTGGTGGCCTGCTTCGCTGTTGATCAGGATGAAAACCCGCAGCAATAACTGCCGGGTATCCCCTCATAACCGGAGCCTTGTGCTCCGGTTTTTTTATATTTTATTTTTGAGTCCACAATGTGAGTCCATAGGCAGAAGATAATTCCGCGTAGGTTAGAATGTATGCAGATTTCGTAATGTCACAGAATTATCGGTTAAATCGCAGTTGCTGAATGAAATGGAGCAAACGTGGTCACGATACGTTGGGATATCAGGACAATCGATCGTCTGTCCATGGTTGAGGATGTCCTCAAGGAGTTCTCCTGCTGCGACATTAATATTATCTCGATGAAAGTCACGGCAGGCAGGATCCTGATTAAATCCTGGTGTCGCCATTTGCAGGATATTTCCAGCGTGCAGAAACGGTTATGCCAGCGCGCAGACATTATCAATGTTGCTTACCTTTCCGAAGATATGACTGAGCGATCGTCGTCAGAACTGGCACGCCCGCGCTATTTCTCCGATATTATTTGCAGCAGTCCGGGCATGCAGTCGCTGATTGAAAAAGCGATAAAAATTGCCGACAGCAAATATACGGTGTTGATCCGGGGTGAAACCGGAACCGGTAAGGAATTGCTGGCGCGCGCCATTCATAATTCCGGGCAACGTCGTTTTTATCCTTTTATCCCCGTGAACTGTTCCGCACTTCCTGAAACGCTGATGGAGAGTGAATTTTTCGGCTATGAAAAAGGGGCATTCAGCGGTGCTGATAGCAAAGGGAAAAAAGGGCTCTTCGAGATGGCGGACCACGGTACGCTTTTTCTGGATGAGTTCGGTGAAATGCCGTTGAATCTTCAGGTTAAATTGTTGCGTGTGTTGCAGGACGGTGGCATTCGCCGGGTGGGTGGTTCACACGTTATTCCGGTTAATGCGCGTATTATTGTCGCTACCAACGCTAACCTGGAAGAGATGGTTGAACTGCGCCAACTGCGCGCCGATCTTTATTATCGTATTAATGTCCTTTCGCTCACTATCCCTCCGCTTCGCGAGCGTCCGGAGGATATCGCCTTGCTGATCCGCCACTTTGTCCATAAATATGCAAAGGAATTTCAGCGGCGGCTTATTCTGGACAGAGCCTGTTTTTCATTTTTACTTCGTCATCGCTGGCCGGGTAATGTCAGAGAACTGGAAAACGCCATCATCCGGCTGATGCTAATGTCTGAGTGTGATGTGATAACGACGGAGGATTTACGCCTGGTGAGTTTGCCGGTTGATGAATGCCCAAATATAACGCAGGGAACGGCATTCCCGTTTAAAGAGCAGGTTCAGCATGCAGAGCGCAAAATCATTGAGCAGATGGTCGGCGAGAACGTCTCGTCACGGGATATTGCAAAAGCGCTTGGCGTCTCGCATACCACCGTGCTGAATAAGATCCGTAGTTATCAACTTGAGGATGTTCATTAAGCGCCGCCATTCGCAGGAGCCACTGACGGCGCTTAACCCGAATTATTCAATCAGCTTCAATAGCGGTGAAAGGCACAGCAGGATCCCGTACAGCAAAATCAGCCAGGTTCGCAGGCCGCGCAGTTTTTCCAGTTGCTTGACTTTATAGATCAGGAAGAAAGGAATGATACAGGAAACAATTCCATAGAGCGGGCTACCCAACTGGAAGAATAAAAGTACCGAGACGCGGAAAGAGACCCAAATAACCAGTGTGATGACAATAAAAGTACAAATACCCAGGGTGAGCGTCAGTGGGCTAATTTTCTCAACGTTAATTACGCGACTCAGTAAATTAAGGATAATGCCTTTCATCGCTTCATGAAAACCGAGATAAATACCAAAAAAGGCCGTTAGCACTGCGAAGATATTTAATATCGTAGAGGTGATGTGAATAATTTTCCCCGGAATCACCTGCGCCGCCAGCGCCAGTGCGGAGATATTTTGTTCAAAAGCGGAAACGGCTTCTTCGTGGCTAATCGAAAACGTAAACGAGAAGGAGAAGAATAAAATAACCGCAATCAGAGTGATGTAGCTAATACGGTGCGTACGGATCGCCATTCGGGTTGCCAGAACCCGGTCGGCCTCGCGTTTGCGGTAGGCGATATTCATCGGGTTTAGCACCTGAATAAATACCGCAGAGAAAAAGCAAAAAGGAACCGTCAGCAAAACGTCGCGGAAGAAGACCGACGCCTGTGGAAATGCCGTTATGTTACTGAAATTCCAGTGTGGAACCATGGCGAAACCAAACACGACAATGATGCCGACTTTCACCACCACCATCGGCCCTGAGATTTTAAACAGTAACTTTTCGCCGCCGGAGGCAATGGCGACAAGGAGGGCAAAGATCGCCACTTTGTAGAGGATGGATTGCGAGAGGTCTGCATCTGTCAGACCAAATGTTTTAATATACGATGCGCTGTCAAATACAACGGATAACGAGTAGATAAAAATACCGTGGATAATCATCAGGAAGTAAATTACTCCCAGAAATACACCCCAGTTTTTACCCAGATAGTGGCTGATAATATCGGTGTAATCGTTACAGGTTTCACTTTCAGATAATGTCTTTAAATAAATATCCTGCACAATATAGGTCGCAGGATAGGCAATAATAAAGGCGACGATAAATACCCAGATTCCGGTCAAACCGATTTGCACGGGCATCAGGACGGTTCCCGCGCCAATGGCCATACCGATGCATAATAACACCCAGCCAAAATCATATTTTGTAAACGGTAATTTTTTTGAGGATGGCGTAATGGTTGCTTTATTGTTACTTAATTGTATTGTGTTGTCCTGCATAGAGCCCCCTGCCCAAAATACACATCATCCTCCGGGGCGCTTCATGGCGAAGGATGAGGCGTATAGCCAGGCTGTTTGTGCCTTGATTTCATCCCCCTGGACCGGTGATGTCGGCCCAGGGCGTCATGGTCAGAACGTTGCCTTTCTGATGGCATTTTCAAGGTCGTTAATAATATCTTCGGGATCTTCAAGACCCACAGAAAGACGGATAAGTCCGTCGGTAATACCTGCTTTTAGCCGTTCCTCTGGTGCAACAGGCGAATGTGTCATAGACGCAGGATGCTGAATGAGGGTTTCGGTATCACCGAGACTGACCGCGAGGAGGCACAATTCTACAGAATTGATCATTCGTCTGCCAGCCTCGATTCCGCCTGCAATTTCAAAGCTAATAATGCCGCCCGGCAGGCTCATTTGCCGCTTACCAAGATCGTACTGCGGGTGCGATGGCAACCCGGGATAGTAAACACGCGTAATTGCCGGGTGATTTTCCAGAAAACGGGCAATTTTTAGCGCGTTTTCGCAGTGGCGTTCCATGCGGATACCCAGCGTTTTAATCCCGCGTAGCGTGAGCCAGGCGTTGAAGGGGCTCATACAGCCGCCGGTGATGTCTTTAAGACCGACAAAACGAGCCTGGTCGATAAATGCCTGCCCACCGACGATAACGCCGCCAATGACATCGCCATGACCGTTAATGTATTTCGTGACGCTGTGCACCACGATGTCCGCGCCCAGCTGCAGCGGTTGCTGGCAATACGGCGACATGAAGGTATTGTCCACGACCAGCAGCGCGCCATGCTGATGCACAATCCCGGCGACCGTTTCAATGTCGACCAGTGAGAGTGTCGGGTTGGCGGGCGTTTCGATATAGACAACCCGGGTTTCGGGGCGTATCGCTGCACGAATTTCATCGGGGTTGGCGGCATCGACAAAACTCACATTGATGCCGAACTTCGGCAGACTGTGCGACAGGAAGGCATGGGTGCAGCCATAAATCGCGCTGGCGGAAACGATATGGTCGCCTTGCTGGCACAGTGTAAGCAGCGTGGTGGTGATTGCCGAAATACCCGAGGCCGTTGCCAGCGCCGCTTCGCCTCTTTCGAGCACCGCCAGTTTTTTCTCCAGCGCATCGGTTGTCGGGTTGCCAAGGCGAGTGTAAATGTACCCGGACTCTTCGAGAGCAAAACGGGCGGCGCCTTGCTCGGCGCTGTCAAAAACAAATGTTGAGGTCTGAAAAATCGGTGTACTGAGCGCACCCGTGGAAGGATCGGGTTGTTGCCCCGCGTGAACGATCTGGGTGTTGAATCCGTAAGTACGACAGTCAGTCATGATATCTCCTTTGATTCGAAACAAAACAGCTCATACTCATATAGCAATCGCTGTGCCATGAAATGAGTTCTTTAATATCAGTGTATTAGTGGATTATATGCCGGGGCGGGTGTCAGGAAAGTTGCCAACTGGCAAGAATCTTTCCAGTGGTGGAGTGACTGTTCGTCATGAAAATCCCGTAAATGCGAGGCGTCACGCAGTGTGGGGAGCGCGGGATGATAAGAAGTGGGGGTTGCCGTAGAATCCGCGTTAAGCCGGGCTTGCCCGGTGAGGCGCAATGTTGCGGGGGCTTGATCCCCGGCGGCATCGGTTGCTGGAAAGAGAAAACCCCCGCACGTTGTTCGGTATAAACCTGGCAACAAAACGGGGGCTAACTTGACTCCAGACAAGTTGAGAATAGCCGCGAACAGTTGCCATTGCAACACAGGCGGTTTTATGACGCTCATGCAACTGAGCACGGCCTTCTGGCACGATCTGGCGGCTCCGATCATCGCTGGCATTATTGTCAGCCTGATCGTGAACTGGCTACGTCACCGGAAGTAATGTGCCTTGTGGGCGTCTGCCTGCCGTGATGGCAACGTGCGCCCGAACCAGGCCGCAGGGGAGACTCTGCGGCCTTTTTCGTTTACTGCGGATAAGGGACCCAGTCGCCGCCGTTGAGGCGTACGTACGGTTTACCCTGATACTGAATCACCACCGCGTTGGCGTTCTCGGAGACCGGTGCGGTCTGCGGCAGTCCACCCGTCAGCTGGTTCCAGTTAACGTTGTCTTCTGTAAACAGCTTCCCGTCAAGCGCGCGCACCACCAGTTCGGAGATCGCCTGGTAGCTGCTCGGCTGGTTTATATCGATCGGTGCGCCCTGGTGAGGGGCTTTCATCCCGAAGAATTTCACCGCAGCCGGTACGTTGGTAATGGAAGGGCTCGGGATATCACGCAGACCGGAGACCTGCATTCTGTCGCCCTTCAGCGCGCCGCCGTGTTCCGGCACCATCACTACCATTACTTTACGGCCAGATTTTTCCAGCTCAGTGAAGAAGGCATCCATCTCATCGAACAGTTTTTGGGCGCGAACTTTGTAATCCGCCGTTTTGCTGACGCCAGGGAAGTGGTTTCCGTCGTGCAGCGGCAGGGTGTTGTAGAACGTCGCGCTCCGTGAGTTTTGATCTTTCTCGGTGGTTTCCAGCCAACGATCGAGAACTGCGGTATCGTCATAAACCGGGGAGCCATCAAAGCCCAGAAGGGTGACAGGCAGACCTTTCTGGTCCATAAGCTCGCTCTGCATACCGCCATTCTCACGAACTTCTTTCAGGAAGCCGCCAAACTCGCCGTTATGCCCCATCATCAGGTGTTGTGTGAAACCCAGCTTCGACAAATTATCGAACAGGTAGCAGTCATTACCCGCGGGTTGATACAAGTTCGTATGCGAAGGCTGACCGCAGCTGGCGCGCAGCAGGCGAATTGCCGCCGGGCCGCTGTAAGAGGTCGCGGAGTTAAAGTGTTTGAACAGGATGTCGAAATGCGCCCACAGCGGATGCGACGCCAGTCCTGCGGCTTCAACATCAGACCAGGAGAGCGAACAGATGTTGATCACCAACAGTTCGAACGGTTGAGCATCTGCAGGAAGTGAGCTTGGGAACGTCGTTTTCCGTTTCGCTTCGGCATTGTAGAAGGTATTCAGCCAGGCACTCAGATTCGCAGTGGTTGGCGGTGCCGTCTGGGCCGGAATATCACCCACGACTGGCGTATCGCCCGCAGTGGCTACGGTCGCTGCCGCCGAGCCGCCGGTGGTCGTGACCGTACTGGTGGGTTGATCTGCTGGCCACAGAGAGAAGTTCGGCCCCGCCAGCGTCAGAACGTTAAGCCAAACGAGGATCGCGACGACGAAAACCGTCACCCGAATCCACTGCGACAGGAACAGCCAGGCGATCAGCAGAACGAATATCGCGCCAATCATCTGCCAGTTGATAAAACGGGTCACCAGATCAAGCATATAGTCGGCGCTAAATCCGGCAACCTGCGAACCCTGGCTCATAATGCTTTCCGGGCCGGGTAGCCAGGTATCATGCCAGAAAAGCGCAAAACCAATCGGAATAGCAATCCAGTGGCGAATGCGATGCAAACTGTACTTTGGTATTGGCATGAGCAAAAAAGCCATGAATACCAGGTTCTGTAATGGGTGGAAATTGAGATAGCCAGCCCAAAGCAGACCGAATTTCACCAGGAAGTAAAAATTCCAGCCAGAAAGCCCACGCCAGTATTGCCATAACGGCGAAGGTATTGATGAGGATTGAGTATACTGAGTCATTTGTTGTCTGCCTTGACTTTCGAAGCGCGGCGCAAGGTTCCGGCTGGTTTTACATAGCGAGGTTTGGCAAATAAAAGCCGGGCTGTGTCCCGAATACGGCGAAGCGAATGGCGTGCCAGATAGCCCAGCGGGAAGAAAATCAGTGCGCAGAAGACAATGATTTGAATGATATCATTGATATTCATCATGATGTTCGCTCCACGGCATCATCCTGCAGTCGCAATGGTTTCGGAATACGCCGCCAGACTCGCCCATCGTGTTCAGCGTTCAGTACGGGGTTCGGCCCTTGTGTTAGCGGCAGCGGTTTGCCCCACATCTCTGGCGACAGTAAGCGCATTTGCACCAGTTCGGCGCTGATCAGGCTGTCTTCGAACCAGACCATACGGTTGGAGAAAATATCGCCTGTCGGCAGCGGGAAAATATGGTTCAACGCGGTGTCCAAATCATTAACCCGGCAGAACGACAGAAACAGCACCAGACGGTTGCCGCCAATGGTCATGATGTCGCCGGTGCGGTTGGGACGGCATAATGTGAGTGCCTGCTCGACACGGATGCCAGGCACCGGTCGCAACGCCACCATGACCCCTTTCCCATCTGCGGGAAGCAGCGTATTGGCCATCATGTTATGCACTGCTTCGCAGAAGACATCCCATTTTTGAAAGCCACGCAGTTTTAGCGGTTGTGTCATGGAGAGAAGCGTGGTGATGTCTTCCGGTACGTAGCGGCTAAATTGTTGCCCCTGAACGCTTTCAATTAACGTCAGGCAGCGGGAGAGCGGCGCGTTCCACGGAACGACCATGTTGGCGCCGCAGCCTAATAACAGACGTTCGTCGGTGGCGCGTAAACTGGCGGTGTTTTCCCGCACAATGATTTTCAGCGCGCTGCCTCGCTGGCGACGCAGGGTATGGATGCTGCGCGCCATCGGTTCAATCTGGCTATTCTGGGCCAGAGAGAAAATGATTGTCGCCGCCTGAGCGGTACGCGCTTCGTTGAATAAGGTTTCGTTATTGTCGAAAAGCATCCAGTGCTCAGAGAGCGGAGGAGCGCCTTCGAGTACGGCAACGTTGCTGAGGATCCGTTTTTCATCGCTACGAGGCTGGATCGCCGCTTCTTCCTGCTGAGCCAGTTCCCAGCGATTATTCTGATGGCGCAAAGTGAGTTGCTGACGTGCGCTGACCCCTTTTTCATTGCACCAGTATGCGATATCGAACAGATGCTGATCGCCCTGAAAACGTAAACTGGCGAGACCGAAAAGTGAGCGATATTCTCCCATCAACAATGATGACTGTTTGTCATTATTGCTCCCAGGGTTAATGACCAGCAGTGAACAGTGATGGCGTTGGGTCCATTTATTCATTTTTTCCAGCCACTGACGCAACCGCTCGGAGGATATATTTTGCCACGCGTTATTTGCGCAAATAAGGATAAAAAGATAATGAGTGGGTTGGAGGGAACAAAGTAAATCGCGGGGCAAGGAGAATAGTCCCTTTTCAGAGTTCGGCATGGAAAATAACTGAATTTTTTCCGGGCCGTGAGCCTCATCTAATTTGACCGATTTTTCCTGATCGTTCCCCATGCAAATGACCGCGACTTTCGCGTTGCCCGTTTGAGACGCAATCGTTTGATTCACCATGCTGAGGGCGTCTTCATTGCGATCAGCGTTAAGCCACCAGACACCGCCGGCTGGCATATGGCGCAGTTCATCCCATAATGATGAGATACCGATAGAAAATACGGGGTCCACAGTGTCCCTCTTGTCACTATTTTATCTGCTTATCAGTTTACTAGCGAAAGCACAGAAATAAACCTAACATTGAAATTAAAACGCATCAGATTTAGCATGTAAATCCATCCGTCAGGCAGGAAGCCTTGCGACATCGGTCTCTGAGTTTTCATTTTCATTATAAATTGCGCACCAGGAAGTTCAAAAAATGAACAATTCTCTGTGCTGAAGATTAACGATGGGAAGGGACGGAATGCTGCCAGAAAAATGTCTGAAGCGTGGCGAGTATATTCAAAAGGGATAAATCAGAATGTATAACAATGAACCAGGTACTCAGTCTGATTCAGCTTTGGGCTATACCTTCCAAAATGATTTTCTGGCCTTAAGTCAGGCATTTTCGCTGCCTGAAATAGATTACACCGATATTTCCCAACGCGAGCAGCTCTCTGCGGCGATTAAACGCTGGCCGTTGCTGGCTGAATTTGCGCAACAACAATAAGGGAGCCGTGGATGGCTATTCTGGGATTGCAGGGCGTGCGCGGTGGTGTGGGTACCACGTCGATCACTTCGGCACTCGCCTGGGCGTTGCAGATATTAGGGGAAAACGTACTTGTCGTGGATGCCAGTCCCGATAATTTGTTGCGCCTGTCATTCAACGTGGACTTTGTTCATCGTGAAGGGTGGGCGAGGGCGATACTGGATAACCGCGACTGGCGTGATGCCGGAATGCGCTACACCTCGCAACTCGACCTGTTGCCATTTGGTCAACTGAGTGCGCAAGAGCGTGAAAACCCTCAGGAGTGGCAGGATAGACTGGGCGGTGTTTGCGAGGGGATCTCCGCGCTGAAAGAGAGTGGACGCTATTCATGGATTTTGCTGGACCTGCCCTCTGACACCTCACCGGTAACCCGCCAGTGGGTGAATCTTTGCGATCATACGCTGGCCGTAGTGAAAGCAGACACCAACTGCCATATCCGTCTTCACCAGCAGGCGCTGCCTACTGGCGCGCATATTCTGATTAATGACTTACGTATTGGCAGCCAGTTGCAGGATGACCTGTACCAGATTTGGCTGCAAAGCCAGCGTCGTCTGCTGCCGATGATCATTCATCGGGATGAAGCGATGGCGGAGTGCATGGCATCGAAACAGCCGCTGGGAGAATATCGCAGTGATTCGCTGGCGGCAGAAGAGATCCTGACGCTGGCAAACTGGTGTCTGTTGCATTATGCCGATCATAAAACGCCTGTCGGGAGCCCATCATGAGTCTCCTGTCCCGGTGGTTGCTCATTCCGCCGGTTAGCGCGCGCCTGAGCGAGCGTTATCAGGGGTATCGTCGTCATGGTGCTTCATGTTTCAGCGCCGCGATGGGCTGTTTTTGGGTGATTCTGGCATGGGTGTTTATCCCGCTTGAACATCCGCGCTGGCAGCGTATTCGCGGTCAGCATAAAGCGCTGTATCCGCATATTAACGCCACCCGTCCGCGCCCTTTGGATCCTGCCCGCTACGCCATTCAAACGCTCTGGCTGATGGCAACCTCACAGCGAAAAGAAAATAAAGAACCGCGCTGGCGGTCCTTTGCCCGTTTCCAGGGTGTACGTGGCCGCTATCATCAATGGATGGATGCGTTACCTGAGCGCGTGAGTCAACGCACTCACCACCTGGACTCGCAGAAAGAGTTAGGGCATCTCAGTACTGGGGCACGTCGATTCATTCTCGGCATTATCGTGACGTTTTCGCTGATTTTAGCGGTGATTTGTATTACCCAGCCGTTTAACCCGCTGTCGCAGTTTATCTTCCTGATTCTGCTGTGGGGCGTGGCGTTGTGGGTGCGCCGACTGCCGGGACGTTTCTCGGCTCTGATGCTGATTGTGTTGTCGCTGACGGTGTCTTGCCGTTATATCTGGTGGCGCTACACCTCGACGCTGAACTGGGATGACCCGGTGAGTCTGGTCTGCGGTCTCGTTTTACTGTTTGCCGAAACCTACGCCTGGATAGTACTGGTGCTGGGTTACTTCCAGGTGATTTGGCCGCTTAATCGTCAACCTGTCCCGCTGCCAAAAGATATGGCGCAATGGCCGACCGTCGATATCTTTGTGCCTACATACAACGAAGATCTCAGCGTCGTGAAAAACACCATTTATGCGTCACTGGGTATCGACTGGCCAAAAGATAAGGTGACGATCTGGATTCTGGATGATGGCGGGCGAGAAGAGTTCCGCCAGTTTGCTCAGACCGTCGGGGTGCAATACATCGCCCGTACCACTCATGAACACGCGAAAGCCGGGAACATTAACAACGCGCTGAAGTATGCGAAGGGCGAGTTTGTATCGATCTTTGACTGCGACCACGTGCCGACGCGCTCGTTCCTGCAAATGACGATGGGCTGGTTCCTCAAAGAGAAACAGCTCGCGATGATGCAGACGCCGCACCATTTCTTCTCGCCGGACCCGTTTGAACGCAACCTGGGACGTTTTCGCAAAACGCCGAACGAAGGGACGCTGTTCTATGGGCTGGTACAGGATGGCAACGATATGTGGGATGCCACTTTCTTCTGCGGTTCGTGCGCGGTGATCCGCCGTAAACCGTTAGATGAGATTGGCGGCATCGCGGTAGAAACTGTGACCGAAGACGCCCATACTTCGCTGCGTTTACACCGCCGTGGTTATACCTCTGCGTATATGCGTATTCCGCAGGCGGCAGGGTTGGCGACAGAAAGTCTGTCGGCGCATATCGGGCAGCGTATTCGTTGGGCGCGTGGGATGGTGCAAATCTTCCGTCTGGACAATCCGCTCACCGGTAAAGGCTTAAAACTGGCGCAACGGTTGTGCTATGTGAACGCCATGTTCCACTTTTTGTCCGGTATTCCCCGGCTTATCTTCCTCACGGCGCCGCTGGCCTTCTTGCTGTTACACGCCTATATCATCTATGCCCCTGCGCTGATGATTGCGTTGTTCGTGTTGCCGCACATGGTCCACGCCAGCTTGACCAACTCGAAGATTCAGGGGAAATACCGCCACTCGTTCTGGAGTGAAATCTACGAAACGGTGCTGGCCTGGTATATCGCCCCGCCGACGATGGTGGCGTTGATCAACCCGCACAAAGGGAAGTTTAACGTAACGGCAAAAGGCGGGTTGGTCGAAGAAGAGTACGTGGACTGGGTTATCTCCCGGCCTTATATCTTCCTGGTCTTGCTCAACCTGTTGGGCGTAGCGGTAGGCGTCTGGCGTTACTACTACGGCCCTGAAAACGAAATACTCACCGTGATCGTCAGCCTGGTATGGGTTTTCTACAACCTGATTATTCTCGGCGGCGCGGTGGCCGTCTCCGTGGAGAGCAAACAGGTCCGACGGGCGCATCGTGTTGAAATCTCAATGCCTGCCGCGATTGCCCGTGAAGATGGTCATCTGTTCTCGTGCACCGTACATGACTTCTCCGACGGCGGTCTGGGGATCAAGATCAACGGGCGGGCGCAGGTGCTGGAAGGGCAGAAGGTGAATTTATTGCTCAAACGCGGCCAGCAGGAATATGTCTTCCCAACGCAGGTCGTGCGCGTGCTGGGTAATGAAGTGGGGCTGCAACTGATGCCATTGACCACGAAACAACATATTGATTTTGTACAGTGCACGTTCGCCCGGGCAGACACCTGGGCGCTTTGGCAGGACAGCTTCCCGGAAGATAAACCTCTGGAAAGCCTGTTGGATATTCTGAAGCTGGGCTTCCGTGGTTATCGGCACCTCGCCGAGTTTGCCCCGTCTTCCGTCAAAGTAATTTTCCGGTCTCTGACGACGCTGATTTCCTGGATTGTGTCGTTTATTCCACGTCGCCCAGAGCGGGGCGTGGCGGTACAACAGCCGGATCAGGTTATGGCTCAACAATGATGATAACGCGATGAAAAGAAAACTTTCCTGGATTTGTGCAGTGGCAATAGGGATGAGCGCTTTCCCTGCTTTCATGACGCAGGCGACGCCTGCAATGCAACCACTGGTAAATGCTGAGCCAGAAGAGGCGCCAGCTGTGCCTGCGCCGGCAGATGAAAATCAGCCTGTCGGGCAGGTGATGCCGGGTGTGGCAGGGGCAAACGCGCCTATAGTCGCGCAGAATGCGCCTTCCCGTGACGTGAAGCTCACCTTTGCGCAAATTGCGCCGCCGCCGGGCAGCATGGTTCTGCGCGGCGTCAATCCGAACGGGGGGATTGAGTTCGGGATGCGTAGCGATGAAGTGGTTTCGAAAGCGGTGTTGAACCTCGAATACACCCCTTCGCCGTCGCTGTTCCCGATACAGTCTCAGCTAAAGGTTTACCTGAACGATGAATTGATGGGTGTATTGCCTATCACCAAAGAGCAACTGGGTAAAAAAACGCTGGCCCAGATGCCGATCAACCCGTTGTTTATCACCGATTTTAACCGGGTGCGTCTGGAGTTTGTCGGGCACTACCGTGATGTCTGCGAAAACCCGGCCAGCAGCACGTTGTGGCTGGATGTCGGTCGCAGCAGCGCACTAAATCTGACCTACCAGACGCTGCCGGTAAACAACGATCTCTCGCACTTCCCGATCCCGTTCTTTGACCCGCGAGATAATCGTCCTGTTACCTTGCCAATGGTATTTGCACAATCACCGGACCGGGAACTGCAACAGGCGGCGTCGATCGTCTCTTCCTGGTTTGGTTCGCGTTCGGGCTGGCGCGGCCAGCAATTCCCGGTGATGTATAACAAACTGCCGGATCGTAATGCGATTGTCTTTGCCACTAACGACAAACGTCCTGACTTCCTGCGCGAGCATCCGGCGGTGAAAGCGCCGGTTATCGAGATGATGAACCATCCGGATAACCCGTATGTGAAACTGCTGGTGGTCTTTGGCCGTGATGACAAAGACCTGTTACAGGCAGCGAAAGGGATCGCTCAGGGGAATATTCTGTTCCGTGGCGATAGCGTAGTGGTCAATGAAGTGAAACCGCTGCTGGCACGTCAGCCCTATGACGCGCCGAACTGGGTACGTACTGACCGCGCGGTGACCTTTGGTGAGCTGAAAACCTATGAGGAGCAGTTACAGTCAACGGGGCTGGAGCCTGCGCCGATCAACATGTCGCTGAACCTGCCGCCGGATCTTTATCTGTTACGCAGTACCGGTATTGATATGAACCTCAACTACCGTTACACCACGCCGCCGCAGAAAGACAGTTCGCGGATGGATATCAGCCTGAATAACCAGTTCCTGCAAGCGTTTAGTCTGAACAGCGCGCAGGAAAGCAATCGCCTGTTGCTGCGTCTGCCTGTCCTGCAAGGGCTGCTGGACGGCAAAACAGATGTCGCGATCCCGGCGTTGAAACTGGGTGCGATGAACCAGCTGCGCTTTGACTTCCAGTATATGAACCCGATGCCGGGGGGATCGGTTGATAATTGCGTCACTTTCCAGCCGGTACAGAACCATGTCGTGATCAGCGACGATTCCACTATCGACTTCTCGAAGTATTACCACTTTATCGCGATGCCGGACCTGCGTGCTTTCGCGAATGCGGGTTTCCCGTTCAGCCGTATGGCTGACCTGTCCGAAACCATCATGGTCATGCCGAAAACCCCGAACGAAGCGCAGATGGAAACGCTGCTGGATGTGACCGGGACGATAGGGGCGCAAACAGGATTCCCGTCCATTAACCTGAACATCACCGACGATAGCAGCCAGATTCAGGGCAAAGACGTTGACATCATGTTAATCGGCAGCATCCCCGATAAGCTGAAAGATGATAAGCGAATCGATCTGCTGGTGCAGGCGACGCAGAGCTGGGTAAACACCCCGACGCGCCAGACTGCATTCCCGAGCATTATGCCGGATATGGCCGATCGCGCGGCGGATGTGCGTACGACCCTGACCTCCTCTGGCCCTATGGCGGCCGTGGTGGGCTTCCAGTCGCCGTTTAACGATCAGCGAAGTGTGATTGCGTTGTTGGCCGATAGCCCACGCGGTTATACGTTACTGAACGAAGCGATGAACGACAGCGGAAAACGGGCGGCGATGTTTGGTTCTGTTTCAGTGATTCGTGAGTCCGGTGTTAACAGCCTGCGGGTAGGGGATGTTTACTACGTCGGGCATTTACCGTGGTTTGAACGTCTGTGGTATGCCCTGTCGAATCACCCGGTACTGCTGGCCATTCTGGCGGCGGTGAGTGTCGTGCTTCTGGCCTGGGTGCTGTGGCGTCTGCTGCGTATCATTAGCCGCCGCCGTCTTGATCCGGACAATGAGTAATTAACGATGAACGCGCTTCGTGGATGGACGTTAACGGTGTTAATGGTGGCCGCCGTGAATGTGCAGGCAGCCTGCACATGGCCTGCCTGGACACAGTTCAAAAAAGATTACATCAGCCAGCAAGGGCGGGTAATCGATCCCAGTGATGCGCGTAAAATCTCCACCTCGGAAGGGCAAAGTTACGCGTTGTTCTTTGCCCTCGCCGCGAATGACCGCCCGGCGTTTGATCTTCTGCTGGACTGGACGCAGAACAACCTGGCGCAAGGTGCTTTGCAGGAGCATCTACCTGCCTGGCTCTGGGGGCAAAAAGACCCGAAAACGTGGAGCGTACTAGACAGTAACTCCGCGTCTGACGCCGATGTCTGGATTGCCTGGTCTTTACTGGAAGCTGGCAGACTGTGGAAAGCGCCGCGCTATACCGACATCGGCACTGCGCTGTTAAAACGGATTGCCCGTGAGGAAGTGGTCACCGTGCCGGGGCTGGGCTCCATGCTGTTGCCAGGTAAAGTGGGTTTCGCGGAAACGGCAAGCTGGCGTTTTAATCCCAGCTATTTACCGCCGCAACTGGCGCAGTACTTTACCCGTTTTGGCGCACCGTGGACCACTCTGCGCGAAACCAATTTTCGTTTGCTGCTGGAAACGGCCCCGAAAGGCTTTTCGCCGGACTGGGTGCGTTATGAGAAAAACAAAGGCTGGCAGTTGAAGCCGGAAAAAACGCTGGTCAGCAGCTACGATGCCATTCGCGTCTATATGTGGGCGGGCATGCTGCATGATGGCGACCCGCAAAAAGCGCGTCTGCTCGCGCGATTTAAACCGATGGCTACCCTGACAACAAAAAACGGCCTTCCGCCGGAGAAAGTGGACGTCGCCAGCGGCAAAGCGCAGGGCAATGGCCCGGTAGGCTTCTCTGCCGCTATGCTGCCTTTCCTGCAAAACCGCGATGCGACAGCGGTGCAGCGACAGCGTGTGACCGACGACTTTCCTGGCAGCGATGCCTATTACAGCTACGTGCTGACCCTATTTGGACAAGGCTGGGATCAGCATCGTTTTCGCTTCACCCTTCGTGGTGAGTTACTACCTGACTGGGGCCAGGAATGCGCAAGTTCACACTAAGTTTACTCAGTATATCGCTCGGCCTGACGTTAATGCCGATGGTTCATGCTGCGCCTTCCGCGCAACAGCAACTGCTGGAGCAGGTGCGGCTCGGCGAAGCCTCGCACCGTGAAGATCTGGTTCGCCAGTCTTTGTACCGTCTGGAACTGATGAACCCGAATAATCCGGACGTGATTGCCGCCCGTTTTCGCTATTTACTGCGTCAGGGCGATATCGCAGGGGCACAGAAGCAGCTTGACCGACTCTCCCAGTTAGCGCCGAGCTCCACCGCGTATAAATCGTCCCGCACGACCATGCTGCTCTCCACGCCGGAGGGAAGACAGTCCTTGCAGGAGGCGCGCCTGCAGGCCACCACCGGGCATCCGGAAGAGGCGATTGCCGCTTACGATAAGCTGTTCAAGGGAAATCCGCCGGACGGTGAACTGGCCGTCGAATACTGGACGACGGTGGCGAAATTACCCGCACGACGCAATGACGCCATTAATCAGCTCAAAAAAATCAATGCCAGCAACCCGGGCAACAACGGTTTACAAAACTCACTGGCGCAGCTGATGTTTGACAACGGACGGCGCGAAGAAGGGTTTGCGGTATTAGAACAGATGGCGAAATCCAGCAGTGGACGCAACGCGGCGGCGGATATCTGGTATAAGCAGATCAAAGATTTACCGGTGAGTGAATCCAGCGTGCAGGCACTGCAAAAGTACCTGACGGTGTTCAGCGAAGGCGACAGCGTCAATGCGGCGCGCGGTAAGCTGAATGATCAACAAAAACAGCTGGCCGATCCCGCTTTCAGAGCAAGAGCCCAGGGGATGGCCGCAGTTGACGCCGGACAAGGCGGCAAAGCAGTGACGGAATTACAGCAGGCGGTCAGCGCAAACCATAACGACAGCGAAGCCGTTGGCGCGCTGGGTCAGGCCTATTCACAGCGTGGCGATCGCGCGCGCGCCGTGGTGCAATTTCAGAAAGCCCTTGAGATGGACCCGCAAAGCAGCAGCCGTGATAAGTGGGAAAGCCTGCTCAAAGTCAACCGTTACTGGCTGTCAATTCAGCAGGGTGACGCCGCCCTGAAAGCCAATAATCCAGACCAGGCAGAGCGTCTTTATCAGCAGGCGAGAAACATTGATAACGCCGACAGCTATGCGGTGTTGGGGCTGGGTGATGTGACGATGGCGCGTAAAGATTACGCCGCCGCCGAACGGTACTATCAACAAACGCTGCGCATGGACAGCAGCAACAGCAACGCGGTGCGCGGGTTAGCGAATATTTATCGGCAGCAATCCCCGGAGAAAGCCTCGGCATTTATCGCCTCGCTCTCCACCAGCCAGCGTCGCAGTATTGATGACATTGAGCGCAGCCTGGAAAACGATCGCCTGGCGCAGCAAGCAGAAGCGCTGGAAAATCAGGGGAGCTGGGCACAAGCCGCTGAACTTCACCGTCGCCGACTGGCAATGGATCCGGGCAGCGTCTGGATCACTTATCGTTTATCACGCGATTTATGGAGCGCCGGGCAGCGCAGTCAGGCCGATGCGCAAATGAGCGCGCTGGCGCGCCAGAAGCCCAATGACCCGGAACAGGTTTACGCCTACGGACTTTACCTCTCCGGTAACGATCAGGATCGTGCGGCTATGGCGCATATTAACAGCCTGCCGCGCAGTCAATGGAACAGCAACATTCAGGAACTGGCAGACCGGTTGCAAAGCAATCAGGTGCTGGAAACCGCTAATCGTCTGCGTGACAGCGGCAAAGAGCGGGAAGCGGAAGAGTTACTCCGACAGCAACCCGCCTCCACACGTATTGATTTAACGCTTGCCGACTGGGCGCAGCAGCGCCGGGAATACACAACCGCACGCGCGGCGTATGAGGCGGTTCTGGCTCGCGAGCCGAATAATGTTGATGCCCGTCTTGGTTTGACGGAAGTCTATCTCGCTCAGGGGGATAAAGCGGCGGCACGCGCCGAACTGGCAAAACTGCCGGCGACTGGAGCTGGAGAAACGTCGTCCATCAATATGCAGCATCGTATCGCGCTGGCGCAGATGCAGTTGGGCGACACTGCGAGCGCGCAGCAGACGTTCAATAAAATTGTACCGCAGGCGAAATCGCAGCCGCCGTCAATGGAAAATGCGATGGTGCTGCGTGACGCTGCCGCGATTCAGGCGCAGGCGGGCGAACCAGAGCAGGCGCTCGACACCTACAAAGATGCGATGGTCGCTGCGGGGATCACGCCAACACGTCCCGAGGATAACGATACATTTACCCGTTTGACGCGCAACGATGAGAAAGACGACTGGCTGAAACGCGGCGTACGTAGCGATGCGGCGGATTTATATCGTCAGCAGGATCTTAACGTCACCCTTGAGCATGATTACTGGGGATCGAGCGGCACCGGCGGGTATTCTGACCTGAAAGCGCACACCACCATGCTGCATGTGGATGCGCCGTATTCCGACGGACGCATGTTCTTTCGTACCGATATGGTCAACGTGAACGTGGGTAGCTTCTCTGATGATGCTAACGGGCAATACGATGACAACTGGGGCACGTGTACCTTGTCCGACTGTAGCGGCAGCCGCAGTCAGTCGGATCGTGGCGCCAGCGTCGCCGTGGGTTGGGCGAATGACACCTGGAGCTGGGATATTGGCACCACGCCAATGGGCTTCCAGGTTGTTGATGTCGTGGGCGGCGTGAGTTACAGCAACGACATCGGTCCGTTGGGATACACCCTTAACGCGCACCGTCGTCCTATCTCCAGTTCCCTGCTGGCCTTTGGCGGGCAGAAAGATGCGCCAAGTAATACCAACAAAACATGGGGCGGTGTCCGTGCGGATGGGGGCGGAGTCAGCCTCAGCTATGACAAAGGCGAAGCGAACGGCGTCTGGGCATCGCTGACTGGCGATCAGCTCACCGGGCAGAATGTGGAAGACAACTGGCGCGTGCGCTGGATGACCGGTTACTACTACAAGATCATTAACGAGAATAATCGTCGTGTCACCATCGGTCTGAACAACATGATTTGGCACTACGACAAAGACCTGAGCGGATACTCGCTGGGTCAGGGCGGTTACTACAGCCCGCAAGAGTATCTCTCATTCGCCGTACCGGTGATGTGGCGCCAACGCACAGAGCACTGGTCGTGGGAGCTGGGCGGTTCCGTGTCATGGTCGCATTCGCGCACCAAGACCATGCCGCGTTACCCGCTGATCAATTTGATCCCAGAAGATTTTCAAGATGAAGCCCGCACCCAGACCAACGATGGCGGTAGCAGTCAGGGCTTTGGCTACACGGCGCGGGCGCTGATTGAACGTCGCATCACCTCTAACTGGTTTATCGGAACGGCGATAGATATTCAGGAGGCGAAGGACTACACCCCGAGCCATTTCTTGTTGTATGCGCGGTATTCTGCCGCAGGCTGGCAGGGCGATATGGATTTGCCGCCACAGCCGCTGGTGCCTTACGCCGACTGGTAAGTTTTCAGATACCGCCTCTCTTAATGCCGTCACGATCGGGTATACTCTGGCGGCTTTTAAAGATATCCCTGGAGAGTCAATTTGCGCGTCAGTCGCTCGTTAACAATTAAGCAGATGGCAATGGTTGCGGCTGTTGTCATGGTGTTCGTTTTTATATTTTGCACCGTTTTGCTGTTTCATCTGGTACAGCAGAACCGCTATAACACGGCTACGCAACTGGAAAGCATCGCTCGCTCTGTTCGGGAACCTTTGTCTGCGGCAATACTCAAGGGCGATATCCCCGAAGCGGAATCTATTCTTGTCAGTATTAGACCTGCCGGGGTGGTCAGCCGCGCCGATGTCGTATTGCCTAATCAGTTTCAGGCGCTGCGCATCAGCTTTATTCCTGAGCGCCCGGTGCCGGTCATGATCACGCGCCTGTTCGAGCTGCCGGTACAGATTTCGCTGCCGGTTTATTCGCTTGAACGCCCGGCCAACCCACAGCCGCTGGCGTATCTGGTGCTCCAGGCCGACTCGTTCCGCATGTATAAGTTTGTCATGAGTACCGTCTCCACGTTAGTGACCATTTACTTACTTTTGTCGCTGGTGCTCACGGTGGCCATCTCCTGGTGTGTGAACCGCCTGATTTTGCACCCGCTGCGTAACATTGCGCGTGAGCTCAATAACGTTTCGCAAGAAGACCTGATTGGGCATCAGTTGACGCTGCCGCGCCTGCATCAGGATGATGAAATTGGCATGCTGGTGCGCAGTTACAACCTGAACCAGCAGATTTTGCTGCGTTACAACGAAGAACAAACGGACAACGCGATGCGTTTTCCGGTTTCAGAGTTGCCGAATAAAGCGTTCCTGATGGGGATGCTGGAGCAGGTGGTGGCGCGCCAACAGACGACGGCATTGATGATCGTGACGTGCGAAACACTGCGGGATACCGCTGGCGTGCTTAAAGAGACGCAGCGGGAAATCCTGCTGCTGACGCTGGTGGAAAAGATGAAATCCGTGCTGGCGCCGAGAATGGTGCTCACCCAGGTGAGCGGTTACGACTTTGCGATCATCGCGCACGGCGTCAAAGAGCCGTGGCATGCGATAACATTAGGTCAGCAAGTACTCACTATTATTAATGAGCGACTGCCGATCGAAAGCATACAACTGCGTCCCAGTTGTAGCATTGGCGTTGCGATGTTTTATGGCGATCTGAGTGCGGAACAGCTGTACGGTCGCGCGGTGTCCGCCGCCTTTACCGCGCGGCGAAAAGGCAAAAATCAAATTCAGTTCTTTGATCCGAAACAGATGGAGCTGGCGCAGCAACGCCTGACTGAAGAGAGCGATATTCTTAGCGCGCTGGATAATCACCAGTTCTCCATTTGGTTACAGCCGCAGGTGGAGATGTCCAGTGGCAAGGTGCTGAGCGCAGAAGCGTTGTTGCGTATGCAGCAGCCGGATGGAAGCTGGGAACTGCCTGAAGGGTTGATTGAACGCATTGAATCCTGTGGCCTGATGGTGACGGTCGGCCATTGGGTGCTGGAAGAGTCCTGTCGTCAGCTTTCGGCCTGGCAAGAGCGCGGTCAGATGATGCCGCTTTCCGTGAATCTCTCCGCGTTGCAGCTTATGCACCCGAGTATGGTGTCGGATCTGCTGGAGTTGTTAAACCGTTACCGCATTGAGCCGGGCACATTGATTCTGGAAGTGACAGAAAGCCGCCGGATTGACGACCCTCATGCCGCAGTGGCGATCTTACGCCCATTACGTAACGCAGGCGTCCGTATTGCGCTGGACGATTTTGGTATGGGATACGCGGGGTTACGCCAGCTACAACACATGAAGTCGCTGCCGGTCGATGTGCTCAAAATCGATAAAATGTTTGTTGAAGGGCTACCGGAAGATAACAGCATGGTTACCGCAATTATCCTGATGGCGCGTAGCCTCAATTTACAGATGATTGCAGAAGGCGTGGAGACGGAAGCGCAGCGTGACTGGCTGGCAAAAGCGGGTGTCGAAGTGGCGCAAGGTTTCTTATTTGCCCGTCCTGTTCCTGCTGAAGTGTTTGAAGATCGTTACCTGAAAGACGTATCGCCTGATTACAAAAGTTAAAAAAGGTCGGGCTTGTGCGAGCCAGTTCAAACTTTTTAACATTTTTGTTTCAATTATGATCCAGGTACATTTCTGTCATGTTGTCGGGGTGTTATTTTAAGGCCGCAGGTCAATCATAACCTTACAAGGCCTGTGGTTTTTACTTCAAGGACACCCTATGAAAACCTCTCTGTTCAAAAGCCTTTACTTTCAGGTCCTGACAGCAATCGCCATTGGTATACTCCTTGGCCATTACTACCCTGAATTAGGCGCTCAAATGAAACCGCTTGGCGACGCGTTCGTTAAGCTCATTAAGATGGTCATCGCTCCTGTCATCTTCTGTACTGTCGTGACCGGCATTGCAGGCATGGAAAGTATGAAAGCCGTTGGCCGCACAGGTGCGGTTGCGCTGCTGTACTTTGAAGTCGTCAGTACTATCGCGCTGATCATCGGCCTCATCATTGTTAACGTGGTGCAACCTGGCGCCGGGATGAACGTCGATCCGGCAACTCTGGATGCCAAAGCTGTCGCGATTTACGCTGAGCAGGCGAAGGACCAGGGGATCGTGGGCTTCCTGATGGATATCATCCCAGGTAGCGTTATCGGTGCATTTGCCAGCGGTAACATCCTGCAGGTCTTGCTGTTTGCCGTGATGTTCGGTTTTGCTCTCCATCGCCTGGGCAGCAAAGGACAGATGATTTTCAACGTGATTGAAAGCTTCTCGCAGGTCATCTTCGGCATCATCAATATGATCATGCGTCTGGCGCCTATCGGTGCGTTTGGCGCGATGGCCTTTACCATCGGCAAATACGGCGTGGGGTCGCTGGTGCAGTTAGGGCAGTTGATCATCTGCTTCTATATCACCTGTATCCTGTTCGTGGTGGTTGTACTGGGTGGGATCGCCCGTGCAACCGGCTTCAGCATTTTCAAATTTATTCGCTACATCCGTGAAGAGCTGCTGATTGTACTGGGGACCTCTTCTTCCGAGTCTGCGTTGCCGCGTATGCTCGACAAGATGGAAAAACTGGGCTGTCGGAAGTCGGTCGTCGGGTTGGTTATTCCAACCGGCTATTCATTCAACCTGGATGGCACATCCATCTATCTGACCATGGCGGCGGTGTTTATCGCGCAGGCGACGAACAGCCATATGGATATTTTCCATCAGATAACGCTATTGGTGGTGTTGCTGCTCTCCTCGAAAGGGGCCGCAGGGGTTACCGGAAGTGGCTTTATCGTTCTGGCTGCCACCATCTCCGCCGTCGGGCATTTACCGGTTGCGGGTCTGGCGCTGATCCTCGGTATTGACCGCTTTATGTCTGAAGCTCGTGCGTTGACCAACCTGGTCGGTAACGGCGTGGCGACAGTCGTGGTCGCCAAATGGGTGAAAGAACTGGACCACAAAAAACTCGACGATGTGCTGAATAATCGTGCGCCGGAAGGCAAATCGCACGAAATATCCTCTTAATCTCGCCTCTAATGCCCGCAGTCCCTTCCAGGACTGCGGGTGTTTGCGCATAATTGACCCCTGCACCAGAATCGCCTTATCGGGCGGCTTCGGTTTTTTTACACTTCATCCGTGACATTTCCATGTTCTTGCGGTCTAACACGAAGTGTTTTTAACGTCATATTCAGATAAGCCTTTTTCAGGATTGTCTTTTTATTACCAGGATTGTTGATCAGGGGTTCACATGCAGGGCACAAAAATTCGACTTTTAGCAGGCGGTTTGCTGGTGATGGCCACTGCCGGCTATGTGCAGGCTGATGCGCTCCAGCCCGATCCAGCATGGCAACAGGGGACGCTGGCAAATGGTTTACAGTGGCAAGTGTTAGCCACTCCGCAGCGCCCCAGCGACCGAATTGAGGTTCGCCTGCTGGTCAATACCGGTTCTCTCGCTGAGAGCACACAACAGAGCGGTTTCAGCCATGCTATCCCGCGTATTGCGCTGACGCAAAGCGGCGGCCTGGAGGCCGCGCAAGCACGTTCACTTTGGCAGCAGGGGTTTGATCCTAAACGCCCGATGCCGCCAGTTATCGTTTCCTACGATTCCACGCTGTATAACCTCAGCTTGCCGAATAGCCGTAACGATCTGCTTAAAGAAGCACTCTCTTACCTGGCCACTGTCTCAGGTAACCTAACGATCACGCCGGAAACGGTGAATTACGCGCTGAGCAGCGAAGATATGGTCACGACCTGGCCGATGGACACCAAAGAAGGGTGGTGGCGCTATCGTCTGAAAGGGTCGGCATTGTTAGGCCATGACCCCGCAGACCCGCTGAAACAGCCGGTCGATGCGGCGAAAATTGAAGATTTCTACCAGAAATGGTACACCCCGGACGCGATGACGCTGATTATTGTCGGCAACGTTGATGCGCGTTCGGTTGCAGAGCAAATCAATAAAACCTTTGGCGAATTAAAAGGTAAGCGTGAAACACCTGCGCCAGTACCGACCCTTTCACCGTTACGTGCGGAAGCGGTCAGTATCATGACGGATGCCGTACGCCAGGATCGTCTTTCCATTATGTGGGACACGCCGTGGCAACCTATCCGCGAATCTTCCGCATTGCTGCGCTACTGGCGTGCTGATTTAGCCCGTGAAGCGCTGTTCTGGCATGTTCAGCAAACGTTGAGCAAGAACAACGCGAAAATTGGTCTGGGCTTCGACTGCCGGGTACTGTTCCTGCGCGCCCAGTGCGCGATCAACATCGAGTCAGCCAACGACAGGCTGAATGCGAATCTGGGGATGGTGGCGCGTGAGCTGGCGAAAGTTCGCAACGATGGCCTGCCGGAAGAGGAATTTAACGCGCTGGTGGCGCAAAAGAGTCTGGAATTGCAGAAGCTGTTTGCGACCTACGCGCGTACCGATACTGACATCCTGATTAGCCAACGCATGCGTTCGCTGCAAAATCAGGTGGTGGATATCGCCCCTGAGCAGTATCAGAAACTACGCCAGGACTTCCTCAACAGCCTCACTGTTGAAATGCTGAATCAGGATCTTCGTCAGCAGTTATCGCAGGATATGGCACTGATTCTGCTGCAACCGAAAGGCGAGCCAGAGTTCAACATGAAGGATTTACAGGCAACATGGGATCAAATCATGGCACCTGTAGCCTCAGCGGCAGCCACGACCAGCGTAGAAATGGATGAGTCGCATCCTGAAGTGACCGATATCCCGGCGGCACAGTAGGCAGGATAAGGCGTTAACGCTGCCATCCGGCGATGGTGTGATGCCTGATGGCGTTACACTTATCAGGCCTACGCTCTTGTAGGCCTGATAATGAGCATTACTGAGGCATTGCGTCGCGTGGGATGATTGCCCCGCGATGCTGGATGACGGTGCTGGCGGTCAGATGTCCGCGTTTTGCTGCATCAACCGCAGTGCCGCCAGTCAAACGCACAGCCAGATAGCCTGCGCTGAAAGAGTCGCCCGCAGCGGTAGTGTCAATCACCTTCTCTTTCGGCAGTTTCACCGCTGCGACGTCAATCAGTTCTTCACCTTGAATTGAGACCAGGCAAGAGTCCGCACCGCGTTTTACCACCACTTCCTGTACGCCCGCCGCATGGGTGCGTGCAAACACGTCCTCAACCGGTTTTACACCCCACAGCGCGTCTTCATCATCCAGCGTCAGGAAGGCGATGTCGGTGCATTCCAGCATTTGCTGGTACACCTGCTGCGTCTCTTCAATACTTGCCCACAGGCGAGGACGGTAGTTGTTGTCAAAAATGACTTTTCCGCCGTTGGCGCGACACTCGCGCAGCAGGGTCAATAACTTCTCGCGGCTGGTTGGACTCAGGATTGCAAGACTGATGCCGCTCAGATACAGGTAATCGAATGTCGCCAGCTCCTCGCAGATCGCGGCAGACTGCTCGCTCTCCAGCCAGAATTTCGCGGCGGCTTCATTACGCCAGTAGTAGAACGTGCGCTCGCCAGTGCTGTCGGTCTCAATGTAGTAGAGACCCGGCAGACGGTTCTCCATGCGTTGCGTCAGGGAGGTGTCGACGTTTTCACCCTGCCAGGAATCCAGCATTTGCTGGCTGAAATTATCAGTGCCCAGCGCTGTGACATAGTGAACGGATAATGCCGCAGAATCGACCTGGCGGGCGATATAAACGGATGTATTCAACGTGTCGCCACCGAATCCGCGCTGAACATCGGCGCCTTTCTGTGACAGCTCAATCATGCATTCGCCAATCACGGCAATCTTTTTGGACATAGTCGTGAACCTGCTCTGAAAATAATAGCGGTAGTGTGCGCTGTGGGTGTTTAGTGGTCAACCATATTAAAACAACGTTCCATTATTTTTTTGAGCCAACGCGTATTCTGTGATGATTTTTTGACGATCTGTTTTTTATTTTGCAAGGGACTGAACATAAAGTTCTCCGCTTAAGCGCCGATAACCTTTGACGAGTCCGGGCAGTCACACTCTCACACACAGGACATCTGAGATGATAAAGCAGGTTATCCAGCAGCTAAGCATTCCTGATGCAAGCATCGAAAGCTTGCAGGAGCGGCGCTTTTGGCTGCAGTGCGAGCGGGCTTATACCTACCAACCGATTTATCAGACCAGCGGGCGATTGATGGCTGTTGAACTGCTGACGGTGGTGACACATCCTGATAATCCCGCCCAACGTCTGGCCCCGGATCGCTATTTTGCCGAAGTGACGGTGCGACACCGTATCGATGTTGTCAAAGAGCAACTCGCTCTTCTGGAAAAGAATGAACGATTTTTCAGGCATCATGACTTACTGGCCTCGGTGAACGTCGATGGCCCAACGCTTATCGCCATGCGCCAACAGAGCGATATCCTGCATACGATTGAACGTCTGCCCTGGCTGCGCTTCGAGCTGGTAGAGCACATTCGCCTGCCAAAAGATTCATCGTTCGCCTCAATGTGCGAGTTTGGCCCGCTCTGGCTGGATGACTTTGGGACTGGAATGGCAAACTTCTCCGCGCTCAGTGAAGTGCGTTACGACTACATAAAAGTCGCCAGGGATCTGTTTGTTATGCTGCGGCAAACCCCAGAGGGGCGAAATCTGTTCACTTTGCTGCTGCAACTGATGAACCGTTATTGCCGTGGTGTCATTGTCGAAGGCGTTGAAACACTGGAAGAGTGGCGTGATGTGCAGAACTCGCCAGCGTTTGCCGCGCAGGGCTATTTCTTGTCGCGCCCGGTCGCGCTGGACACCCTCGAAGAGGTGATTTTGACGCTGTAATACTGGGCTGTCTCCCGTAATGTCGCGTGGCTGACGCGGTATTCCCGGACACTGCCTGCCTCCTTTTTCGCCTGCTGGACTATCTTTAGGACAGGCAAGGAAAGAAGCGAGGACGTAACCTATGACGAAAGCAGGCAAAATAACGGCTGCAATATCAGGGACTTTCTTGTTGTTGATCGCAGTACTCATCATTCTGATCGCGACATTTGACTGGAATCGCCTCAAACCGACCATCAACCAGAAAGTCTCTACCGAACTCAATCGACCCTTCGCCATACAGGGCGACCTCGGGGTGGTGTGGGAACGCCAGCCGCAGGAAACGGGTTGGCGTAGCTGGATTCCGTGGCCGCACGTCCACGCAGAAGACATTATTCTCGGTAATCCGCCGGATATCCCGGATGTCACCATGGTGCACCTGCCGCGCGTTGAAGCCACGCTGGCGCCTCTGGCGTTATTGACCAAAACCGTCTGGCTTCCGTGGATCAAACTGGTGAAACCGGATGCACGCCTCATTCGCCTGTCTGAACAAAACAATAACTGGACGTTTAATGTGGCGGGCGACGATCGCAGCGATCCGTCTGCACCGCCGTCGGGCTGGTCTTTCCGGCTGGATAATATTCTGTTTGATCAAGGCCGTGTCGCGATCAACGACCAGGTGAGCAAGGCTGACGTCGAGATCCTGGTCGATCCGCTGGGTAAACCACTGCCCTTTAGCGAAGTGACGGGCGCGAAGGATAACAACAACACCGCCAGGGTTGGGGATTATGTTTTTGGCCTGAAGGTGCGGGGACGCTACAACGGTGAGCCGCTTACAGGAACTGGCAAAATTGGCGGTATGCTGGCCTTACGCAGCGAAGGCACGCCGTTCCCGGTGCAGGCCGACTTTCGTTCGGGCAACACCCGCGTGGCGTTGGTGGGCGTAGTGAACGATCCCGGCAGGATGGGCGGAGTCGATCTTCAGCTCAAATTTTCCGGTGATTCGCTGGGCGAATTATACGACCTGACAGGCGTACTGCTACCTGACACCCCGCCGTTTGAAACGGACGGGCGGCTGGTGGCGAAAATCGACGCGGAGAAATCCTCTGTCTTTGATTATCGCAGCTTTAACGGGCGGATTGGCGACAGCGATATTCATGGCTCGCTGACCTATACCACTGGCAAGCCGCGACCAAAACTGGAAGGCGATGTGGAATCGCGCCAGCTTCGACTGGCCGATCTTGGCCCGTTGATTGGCGTGGACTCCGGTAAGGGGAGCCGAACTGAACAACGCAAAGGTGAGAAAGACCTTCAGCCTGCGGGCAAAATCCTGCCTTATGACCGCTTTGAAACCGATAAATGGGATGTGATGGATGCCGATGTGCGTTTTAAGGGGCGGCGCATTGAGCACGGTAGCAGCCTGCCGATTCGCGATCTTTCCACACACATCATCCTGAAGAACGCCGATTTGCGCCTGCAGCCGCTGAAATTTGGTCTGGCGGGCGGCAGCATCGTCTCCAACATTCATCTGGAAGGGGACAAGAAACCCATGCAAGGGCGGGCGGAAATCCAGGCGCGTCGTCTCAAGCTCAAGGCATTGATGCCTGACGTGGAATTAATGCAAAAAACCCTCGGCGAGATGAACGGGGATGCCCAGATTCGTGGCAGCGGGAACTCCGTCGCGGCGCTGTTAGGCAACAGTAATGGCAATCTGAAACTGTTGATGAACGACGGCCTGGTCAGCCGGAATCTGATGGAAATTGTTGGACTGAATGTGGGTAACTTTATTATTGGGCAAATATTTGGCGATGACGAAGTGCGAGTGAATTGCGCGGCGGCGAATCTCGACATTACCAATGGCGTAGCGCGTCCACAACTCTTTGCTTTTGATACGGAAAACGCAGTTATTAACGTCACCGGAACGGCCAGTTTTGCCTCTGAACAACTTGATTTGACTATCGATCCGGAGAGTAAAGGGATTCGTATCATTACCCTGCGTTCACCGCTGTACGTGCGTGGAACGTTCAAGAATCCGCAGGCGGGCGTGAAGGCCGGCGCGTTGATTGCACGGGGCGCGGTTGCCGCGGCGCTGGCAACCTTAGTGACCCCCGCTGCCGCGCTACTGGCGCTGATTTCGCCTTCCGAAGGCGATGCTAATCAGTGTCGGACGATTCTGTCGCAGATGAAGAAGTAGATAAAGGTTAAACAGGCCGTCATATAACCAGGCCTGTTTTCGTTCAGGAATTTTTTTGGCATATCGACAGGAACTCGTGAATGTTTAGATATTTATCCCGCAGTCTGCGATTAATAATATTTCTAATATCTTAGCAATATCACTGTCTACCATATGATAATTTATCGGAGAAAGAATTATTAATGTGTAAAACCGAAGGGTTGATCGTCAGACGCATAATAAGAAAAATTTAGGTGTGCCAGAAAATATGCGCTCACCTTTCTTCGTAAGGCGATGATCATATCTGTCGGAAGATGCAATAGGGTCTTAGTGGTTTTTGGAATAGCAAATTCATTCTAATTTACTATGTATCAGCCGTTGTTTTAACTCTATAGATTAACCAGGTACGCAATTTCTTAAGTGTGGGATACAATTATTTTATTAAATATCAGTGTATTGAAAATGGAATGTGTGTTTGTGGCCTCAGGTTCATAAGCAGATGATAAGGCTACTTATGAACACCTCCGGGAAAATCTGTGACTGGAGATACGTCAATGACAGACCAACACGACAGTTTTCTTAAAGATGAATACTTAAAGCTGCAGGATCAATATGAAGATTATGACCGAAGAGCCTTGCTTATAAAAGGCTGGATAGGTGCAGGATCTATTGCCGGGTTTGCGTTAGGAACCAATGGCGATAAACCCATCACCTTTCTGACACTTTTTTCAATTGCACTGATCGCCTGTTGCTTTTGGTATCTTGAAGCTAAATGGAAAACATTCCAGTACGCTATCGCGAGTCGTATCAGAGTTATTGAAGCGCATTTTCGAAAAGACCCTGATATTTTATTTAAAAACCCCGCACCATTTCAGATTTATAATTGGTGGTTTAAGTCCTATGCAAAGAATAACCCTATTTATAAGTATGAACGATATTATAAGCCGGTAAGCCGTCTTGTTCGCTTAAAAAAGGCCGCCTTTCAGGATTTTGTTCATTTGCCCTATTCCCTCATTATTGCACTGTGCCTGTTAATGGGGTTAATTAACCTGTTTTCCGGTAAGCCAGCACCTTCGCCATGTAAGCCTGTCGTGGTGGTCGCGCAAACATTAACCCCGAACTCCAGCGTTGTGTGCGTACCTGGCTCATAATTCAGAGATAATGTTGCCCCTGGACGATAGCGTCCCGGGGCAACATGTCGCGTATCCGGCACTCACATTACAGCGACTGGTGGCGCGTCTCATGCGTTAACAGGAGTGCTATCAGCGTCAGCCCCGCCATTGATGCCAGGTAAATCCCCACCGCCGCCAGACCGTAGTTTGCCTGCAACCACGCGGCAATGTAGGGGGCGACAGAGGCACCGAGAATCGACGCGACGTTATAGGAGAACGACGCACCGGTGTAGCGTACCTCGGTCGGGAACAACTCCGGCAGCAACGCGCCCATCGGACCGAAAGTCAGCCCCATCAGACTCAATCCCAGCAGCAGGAAGGCGAAGACCAGCACCGGATTACCGGAACCCAGCAGCGGTTTAAAGGCGAACAGTGCAAACAGAATGATCATCGTGGTGATAATGACCATGCTTTTACGACGCCCAAAGGCATCGGCCAGCAGACCCGCAACTGGCACCATCACGCCGAATCCGATAACGGCCATCATCAGCATCCACAATACGTCGTTACGCGACATACCGAGGCCCACAGGGGCGGCAGCGGTACTGAAGGTCATGGAATAGACAGTCATGATATAAAACAGCGTATAGGTCGCCAGCATGATAAATGTGCCAAGCACCGTGACGCGCACATGTTTTGTCAGCAGGGTTCCCAGCGGAATTTTTACCTGTTTTTTGGCGGCGGCGACTTTCGCGAATACCGGCGTTTCGTGCAGAGAGACACGCACATACAGACCAATAATCACCAGCACCGCAGAGAAGATAAACGGTACACGCCAGCCCCAGCTCATGAATTGCTCATCGGTCAGTAACCAGGAGAGCAACAGGAACGTACCGTTGGCAAAGAAGAAACCGATAGGCGCGCCCAACTGAGGGAAGGAGCCGTACAGCGCGCGTTTGCGCGGCGGCGCATTTTCCGTCGCCAGCAGCGCCGCGCCGCCCCATTCACCGCCAAGTCCCAGCCCCTGGCCAAAACGCGCCAGCGCCAGCAACAGCGGGGCGAAAATACCGATCGTCGCGTAGCCGGGCAGCAGACCAATGATGACGGTAGAGATCCCCATTGTCAGCAGTGAAGCTACCAGCGTCACTTTGCGTCCAACGCGGTCGCCAAAATGGCCGAATACGGCGGAGCCAATCGGGCGTGCCACAAAGGCGATGGCGAAGGTGGCAAGTGACTGTAGCGTGGCGGCCGCAGGATCGCCCTGTGGGAAGAAAATATGGGGGAACACGATCACGGCGGCGGTGGCGTAAATGTAAAAGTCGAAAAACTCAATGGCGGTGCCGATGAGTGATGCGATGACGACTTTATTACGCGAATTGACCGGCGTGTGTTCCTGTTCGTTGTCGAGTGTTGTGGCGGTTGCTTGCATAGTATTTTCTTATTTTTTGGCGAACGAATGGCCATATTACGCACAGCAAAAGAGACATTTCAATATGTAACAAAATGGGCTTTTGCTCAGAAAAGCGGCAAAAAGGGGATAATTTTTAGGCCAGCGATTTCGCTTCTATGAAATGCTTCACAGAATTTAAAACTTAGATAATAAAACTGGTTTTTGGTTAAATAAAAGTTAAGGACTGGATTTATATTCTGAAATGGCGAGCGGGGCTGATATTTTTTGTTTTTCATCAGCCCCATGAATGATTTAGCGGTGTGTTTTGCCTGGCATCCGAGGGTCGTCTTTGTATTGCGCGGTGGCAATCCAGGCCGCGCAGAAGAGCGTCAGGCGGGCGAAGAAATAGAAGAACGCCATCAGACCCAGCACCGAGCCAAATGCGGCGCCGGAAGGGGATTTCACCAGTGCGGGCAGTGTCCACGTCATGATGATTTTGATGACTTCAAAGCCGATGGCGGCAATAAATGTTCCGCGAATCAGCGCTTTCTTACGCGGGCGATGGCGCGGCAATCGCCAGAAAATCCAGAAGAACAACAGGTAGTTGGCAAAGATTGAAATGGCCAGTCCGATCAGCCGCCAGGCGGGTTTCAGCCATTCGATACTGTCGAGATACAGCGCCGAAATGATCATCTGCTGGGCGGACCCGGCGATGGAGGTGATGGACAGGGTGACAATCAACGCGACTAACAGGCCAATCAGGGAGATAAAGTCACGCAGGTATTTTATCCAGATTTTTTCCTGATCCTGTGGCGTGCGTTCCCACACGTCCCGCGACTGGGCGCGAATCGCTTCCCGCAGGTTTCCCATCCAGTTGATGCCGGAATAGAGTGCGATCCCCAGACCGACCAGACCGACGGTGGTACGCTGCTGAACGGCGGTATTGATCGTGCTTTTCAGCGTAGCGGCTAAGGTGGGGTCGCTGACATTTTGCAGAATTTTTTCGAAGATATCCTGGAGCAGCGTGGGGTGCGACGCGAGAATAAAACCGGCGGCGGCGAATGACACCATCAGAATGGGGATCATCGACAGAAACGAGAAGTAGGTAATGGCCGCGCCGAACTGGTTTCCCAGTCGGTCATTAAAACGTTCTGCTGCACGGATAAGATGGGCAATCACGGGCTGGCGTTGGATCTTTTGCGCTGTCGTGGTGACGGTTTTCAGCGTCTTGTGGGCTTTGCCGCTTTTCTCTGACGCTTCATGCGCGTCAGTCTCTGTTGTTTGAATCGGGTCGTGCTCCAGTTCCTGATCCGGGCGTTTTACGTCATTTTCCTGCATCATCAGGTCGATAGTCCTTTTTTTGTCTGCTATCGGGTTAGTATAGCCTCTCAGGGCGGCTTCCCGAAAAGTGCGGCCAGACGCTAATCCACATAACCTTTCATCACCCCGGTTAACCACTCCATAAACAGATGAACCCGGCGGGAAAGGTTGCGACGGTGTGGATACAGCAGTGAAACCGGCATGGCGTCGGCACGATATTGCGGTAACACTTCAATGAGCGTTCCTGCACGAAGCGCATCACGCACTCCAACGCGCGGCACCTGAATGATGCCCAGACCCGCCAGGCAAGCCGCATGATAGGTCTCGGTGCTGTTAACCGTTAGTATGCCGCCTGTTTTAATCCACTGCGTCCCATTGACTGTTGCGACTTCGAAACCCTGCGGCCGTGTGCCCAGATTCAGTGAGTAGTGCACCACTGCGTGCGAGGCCAGATCTTCCAGACTCTCCGGATAGCCAAAGCGCGCCAGATACTGGGGGCTGGCGCAATTAATGACCGACAGCTTCCCCAGTGGGCGAGCGATCAATCCAGAATCTTTCAGCGCGCCAACGCGCACGACGCAATCAAAGCCCTCGCGAATTAAATCGACCAGACGGTCGCTGCTGCTGAGTTCCAGTTCAATCCCCGGATACTGATGCAAAAATTGCGGGAGCTGCGGCATGACCAGGTTTTTGGCAACGCCCACCGGCATATCAACCCGCAGTTTGCCGCTGATGCTTTTCGGATCGTGCTGAAACAACCCGTCCAGCTCATCAAGATTGCTCAGCAGATCTTTGGCGCGCTCGTAATAGACCATACCGTCCTGCGTGAGCTGAACGCGTCGCGTAGTCCGGTGCAGTAGCTGCGTCCCAAGCAGGTTCTCCAGCGCCTGAATCTGGCGAGATACGCTACCTTTAGGGAGGCCGGATGTCTCGGCGGCGCGCGAAAAACTCTCCAGTTCCGCGACGCGGATGAACAACTGCATTGCGTGAATTTTATCCATCCCGACCGCCTATTGTTGTTCTGTGTGAAACAGTGATGCGCATCTGGCTATATTTATTGTTTTTCTATCACCTAATAAGCTCTTTCTCAATCTTCACAACAGCTGAAATGAGGTTTCTTATGACACAACGTATCGCATTAGTGACCGGCGGCAGCCGTGGACTGGGTAAAAACGCGGCGTTGAAGTTGGCAGACAAGGGAACGGATATTATTTTCACCTGGAATAGCCAGCAGCAGGCGGCGCTGGATGTTGTCGCTGAAATTGAGCGAAAAGGGAGGAAAGCGGTGGCAATACAGCTGAACGTCAGTGATATTGCCAGTTTTGCGACATTCACCCGTGACGTCAAAACACAACTGAAAAGTGTCTGGAATCGCGAGACGTTTGATTGTTTAGTGAACAATGCCGGTATTGGCCTGTATGCGCCGTTTGCAGACACGCCGGAAGCCATGTTTGATGAATTATTGAGCATCCATTTTAAAGGCCCTTTCTTCCTGACCCAGCGCCTGTTACCGCTGATTAAAAATGGGGGACGGATCCTGAATGTCTCAACGGGGCTGGCCCGTTTTGCCCTGCCGGGGTACGCGGCCTACGCCTCAATGAAAGGGGCGATGGAAGTGCTGACACGCTATCAGGCCAAAGAGTTAGGGGAGCGTGGGATCACGGTGAACAGTATTGCGCCTGGCGCGATAGAAACCGATTTTGGCGGCGGCAGACTGCGAGACAACAAAGAACTGAATGCCTACGTTGCGTCGCAAACCGCGTTGGGACGCGCAGGCTTGCCGGGGGATATTGGTGATGCCATTGTCGCATTGCTCAGTGATGAACTGGGGTGGATGACGGCGCAGCGGATTGAAGTGTCGGGCGGCATGTTCCTGTAAGCGTGGGGTGGATGCGATCCGGCGGGCGAGGTTGTCCGCCGGAGTAGCATCGGCGAGCGAATATCAGCGCCACTCATGCTTTAACAGGCCAAAGAGCCAGTCATCCTGCCACCGTTGCTGTAGCCAGTAGCTTTCGCGCAGCGTCCCTTCCAGCACAAATCCTGTTTTCTCCAGCAACTGGCGAGAAGCCTGATTACCTGCGGTGACGCAAGCTGTCAGTCGCCGCAGACCACCGGCGGAAAAAGCATAGTCGCAGACGGCGCGTAAAGACTCTGTCCCATAACCTTGTCCCTGAGACTCGGGAGCCAGCAGGAACCCGACTTCGGCGCAATCTTTCCCCCGATGAATATAACCATTGATGCCAAGCGGTTTGCCCGTTTCGTTATCGCAAAGGATCAGACACAGCCAGTGAGGGCTTCCAGGATTCCATTCGGGTAATCGGGAGTCGAAGGCCTCGCGAATGTCTGCTTCGCTACGCGCATCGTCCACATAGCGCATTACGTCAGGGTGTTGCTGTAGCGAAAGAAAAAAGGGCCAGTCGGCAGGCTCAATCGGGCGACAGGTCAGGCGAGAGGTTTTCAATACGGGCATGAACGTTCCTCCGAATAATTTTCTCAATGTTCACGTCGTGGTCACTGTTATATATGTTTAACTTGTTATATCTATAAAAACAGATAATTAAAATGAATATTACGAACCCTCTGGAGGTAACACCGTTAGTTTAAGACCGAGATATCCGGGGCGACCACCGGGTTTGGCGTCCCTCCGGGAACCAAATCCCGGTGTTTCCCCTCATTCATCAGCTTAAGTGAACGGTGTTACCCCAGGTGGGCGTTTTTTAAATTAAGGATGATAATGACGATCAGCGTTTTACAGACGACAAGCACTACCTTTGAGCACTGTCTGGGTATTATCCGCCACGCATCGGTAGAAATTTTGCTGTTGTTAGGGGTCCATGCCTCAGAAGGGAAAGATCCGCGCTGGTTTCTCGAACAACTGGATCAGGCCCGTTTGAACCTCGGCGGCTGGAATGCCATCGCAAAGCGACTGCATATGGATGACGCACAACTCAGCCAGTTTACCCTCCGGTTGCGCCATCTCCAGCAATGCGTACCGCAATATGAAAACGGACAGGCCGTAAGTGAGAATCAGCTCATTGCCGCGCTGCGTTTCGTCACCGCGCTGGAACAGTTACGCCAGTGCCAGCCGCTGCTCACATATCTCACTGACGTAGACGCCAGCGATGAAAGCCAACAACGGCGTGCAGAGCGCCAGCTTCGCGCGATTGAGCTGGTTTTAAAAGGGCTGGTGGCGCAGGTCTGGCCGGACAGCCAGTCACTGAATGCGTATTTAAAACAGCACTTTGGCGGTGATCGTCTCAGGCGCTGGATTAAACAGGGTGATGGCCAGGAAGCGCTCAGTGGAATGTGTTTTAGTGAACTGGCGCTGATGGTCGTCGATAAAAAGAGCTTCGCCCGCCACTATGCCGGGGTGTTTAACGACACCTCGGTACTGACGCTGTTTGTTGAACCCCGTGCGACGCTACGGCAATTTCTTGACGATTGTCGACAGGCGCGTAATGGCGTGATTGCCGGAGAACCGCTCACGGCGGCGCAGTTGACGCTGCTCTCCTGCCAGTATCAGCAGATTACCCGCCCGGTACAGCGGGCGTTTGAGCGCGGGCGTACGCGGGTGAATCCCGCCTCGTTGTTGATTGTCGATGACGCGCCACTGGAACAGTATTGGGAACGTGCGCGGCATATTAATCACCAGGCGGGTGGCGAGCTGCAAGAGATCGGTGAAACGATAGAACCCCCGCGCAAACGGCCGCAACGTACCGCTGAAGAGCGGGAACAGCTGATCTCCGGCACCCTGTGGGGCGCCGTTGGCGTCATGGTGCTGGCGATACTGGGGGGCGGAATTTGGTTATTCAGTTCGCAGGAGCCACCAGCTGCGCCGGGCGTTGAGATCGTACAGAATGAGCCGAAACGGGAAACGCCTTCGCCGCGGGAGAGCATCACGCAGAAGGGGATCACCTGGGATGCCTTTAACATGCGGGCGGCTATCGACAGGAATGACACCCATGTCACAACCCTGTTTTTACAGGGCGGGATGAACTGGCAGTTAGCCTGGACCGAGCAGGCTTTCTCACTGGGAAATACTGACGTGCTGCAGCTGTTGCTCCGGTATCCCTCGCAGATGGATGAGCCTAAACCCTGTCGGCGGTTTATCAATACCCTGGGGCACGCCATGTCGAACGGCGCGTCGCTGACCGCCGAACACGCCTTGTATCTGCAACGTTTTTGCACGGTGCCTGCGGTCGTGGCGCGCCAAAAACATGAGGCTGAGCAGGCGACATTACGCGCTCGCGCTGAACCCAGCGCGGACAACAAGAAATGGCTGAAGATTCATACCGCCATTTATAAGGAGATTCGCGGATAGCGGGGGGCGCTACGGCTCCCCGTATAACCCAATCAGGCGACGCACCACGCCGTTGGTCCAGCCGAACCCATCCTGGAGGGGATATTCGCCACCGCCGCCTTCACGCGGCGTGCCGCCCGCGATATGGTATTTTTCAATAAGTTTATGATGATGCTGGTAAAAATGGTTTACCGTTTGTAGCCAGCTACGGGCAATCTCATCACCAAGGGCATCATCGCCATACATCTTGAACCCCTGAATCGCCATCCACTGTAGCGGCGCCCAGCCGTTGGGTTTATCCCACTGCTCGCCGGTTTCGTATTCGGTCGCCATAATCCCACCGGGCGTCAGTAGGCGGCTGCGAACCGCGCTGCTCAGGCGATCGGCCTGTTCATGCGTCGCCATGCCGACATACAGAGGCACAATGCTGGCGGCGGAGAACAGGGCCATCTGCTCGCGCCGCCAGTCGTAGTCCCGATAGCAGCCATTATCGTCATCCCACAGATAGCGGTTCACGGCGGCACGACGCCAGCTTGCCTTCTGGCGAAAAAGGGCCTCAGTGTCCCGGTCGCCTTTTAGCGCAGAAATATTGGCAATGACGCTCTCCAGTTTGAACAAAAAGGCGTTGAGATCGACAGGGATAAACTGGGTGGTGCGAATACTTGCCAGGCGCGCTGTATCGCGCAGCCAGCGGGATGAGTAATCCCAGCCAGAAGCCGCACCGGCACGCAGATCGCGATACACCTCATTGGGAGGGCGACCGGAATGTTTGGCGGTTTCCACATCCTCCAGCCACGACTCGTCACGCGGGGTGTCACGATCGTCCCAGTAACGGTTGAGCAGCGAACCGTCGGGCATCCGGACGACGTGACGATACGCCTGATTGAGCACCAGGGATTCCGCGCCGTCCATCCAGAATGCGTACTCCATCTTCAGATGGTCGAGGTAGCGCCGTGCGCCGCGTACGCCATCTTCTTCGAACAGTTCTACCATCAGGGCAAACACCGGCGGCTGTGAACGACTCAGATAGTAGGTACGGTTGCCGTTCGGAATATGGCCGTAGTTCTCAATCATCCAGGCGAAGTTGTCCGCCATACATTTCAGGAGATCTCCGCGACCGCTTTCCGCCAGCCCCAGCATGGTGAAATAGGAGTCCCAGTAGTAGGTTTCGCTGAATCGCCCGCCAGGCACAATGTACGACTGCGGTAACGCCAGCAGCGAAGACCACGGAATGTGGTCCTGCGGCTCGCGCGTCAGCACGGGCCAGAGCTGGTCGATATGCTCTTTCAGCGAGTTTTCCGGGTTAGAGACATACTCCGTGGAGGACGCGTCCGGCAGCCAGAAGTGGTTTTCCACAAACTGTCGCAGGTTGAAATCACGGTGTCGTCTGACTTTCCGGTATCGGATCAGGATATCGAGCGGATCCATTTTCGGCGCACAGTCCGGGAAGGTTTTGCTGTCGGCAAAGATTCGGGCGGATTGCACATGCTCGAACAGTTCGAGGTATCGATCGGCTGGCGTAAGCGCGTCGGAGGCGGGAAGCCCCTCAATCATCTCGGGTTCCGGCTCTGCCTCGATCATTTCATCCAGCTTTAACTCGTGCGGATCCGTTTCATAAATCAGATCAACCTCGATCGTCATTTCGTCGGAGGGGACGTGTTGCAGTTTCTGGTTGAGCATAATGAGAAGGACCTCCGGATTGCGTCGTAAAAGATACGGGTGTTGCCCGGCTGTTTTTTAAGCGTAGACATTCGCTTCGGTGCGCGGGGTGCAAAGTGTGCGGTGGTTCACATTTATGACTGAGGGGAACGAGTGCGTATATCTCGTGACTTGATGATTTATAAGCTGTTATAGCCAGAGGGATTTACAACAATAGCGGACAAAAATCAGAGCATTCGTTTGAACGCGACTGATGAAGGGTAAAAAAATGCCCCTCCGGGGAGGGGCATTCGACAATTAACGCATCGTAACGAATTCTTCTGACGCGGTGGGGTGGATGGCGACAGTGTTGTCGAAGTCTTTTTTGGTTGCACCCATTTTCAGCGCTACCGCAAAGCCTTGCAGCATTTCATCCATACCGAAACCGATACCGTGGATACCGACAATCTTCTCTTCCGGCCCCACGCAAACCAGCTTCATGCGGCACGGCTGACGGTGAGAGGTCACCGCCGTGTACATCGCGGTAAATGACGATTTGTACACTTTTACCTGATCGTCGCCATACTGCTCGCGCGCCTGGGGTTCGGTCAGACCCACGGTGCCAATCGGCGGGTGGCTGAAGACCACGGTCGGAACGTTGCTGTAGTCCAGATGCTCGTTCGGTTTGTTGTTAAACAAACGCTCAGAGAGACGACGACCCGCTGCCACTGCCACTGGCGTCAGCTCTACGGCGCCGGTGTTATCGCCCACCGCGTAAATGCCATCTACATTCGTATTCTGGAATTTATCGACGACGATGTAACCTTTTTCACTGGTTTTCACGCCCGTTGCCGCCAGATTGAAGTTATCGGTTGCCGGTTCGCGACCGATAGCCCAAATCAGGCAATCAACGGTTTCGCTGCGACCGTCTTCCAGTTGCAGCGTCAGGCTGCCGTCGGCGTTTTTAACCACTGCTTTCGGGATGGCGTTGGTGTGAAGCTGAGGGCCTTCGGCATTCATCACTTCGACCAGCGTCTCGGTGATCATCGGGTCAAAGTTGCGCAGCGGCGCGTGTTTACGCACGAACAGATGCGTTTTAGCGCCCAGACCGTTGATCACACCCGCCAGTTCGACAGCGATGTAACCGGCCCCGACGACCGCAACGCGTTCCGGCAGCGCGGGCAGTTCAAAGAAGCCGTCAGAGTCGATACCGTATTCCACGCCCGGAATGTCCGGGTGGCTCGGGCGACCGCCGGTGGCAATCAAAATATGGTCGGCAGTGATCGTTTCGCCATTCACTTCAATGGTTTTCGCATCAACGAAACGGGCAAAGCCTTTGATCACATCAACCTTATTTTTGCCCAGCACGTTATCGTATGAGGTGTGGATACGGTCGATGTAGGCGCTACGGCTGGCGATTAACGTGTTCCAGTTGAACGCGTTAATGGTGGTGTCAAAGCCGTAATCCGGGCCATACAGGTGGATCGCTTCACGAATCTGCGCGGCATGCCACATCACTTTCTTCGGTACGCAGCCGACGTTCACGCAGGTGCCGCCTAACTCTTTGGCTTCAATCAGCGCACATTTCTGGCCGTACATGGCCGCGCGGTTAATGGAGGCGATACCACCGCTGCCGCCGCCGATAGCGATGTAATCATAGTGTTTGGTCATGACTTTTGTCCTTAATCGTTGATTGCTGCGATTGTAGCGCGAGACTTAAAAGGTTCCACCGATGGCTGTGATTACTCTGGCACTACCCAGTTTACTGAGGTATGACCGGTGCCTGCCGGGACCAGCTTGCTGTGCAACCACGGCAGCACGGAATTCATCTGTTGTTCCAGCTTCCACGGCGGGTTGATCACAATCATGCCGGATGCTGTCATTCCCCGCTGATCGCTGTCCGGGCGGACTGCCAGCTCAATTTGCAGAATACGGCGAATACCGGTGGCTTCCAGCTCTTTGAGCATGCGTTTGATTTGTGCACGCAGGACGACCGGATACCACAGCGCGTAGGTGCCGGTGGCAAAACGTTTATACCCTTCGTTGATCCCGCTGACGACGGCCTGATAGTCCGTTTTCATTTCATAAGGCGGGTCAATGAGGATCAATCCGCGACGGGAAACCGGCGGTAATTTCGCTTTCAACTGTTGATAGCCGTCGGCGCGTGCCACACGGGCGCGTTCATCTTTCTGAAACTCGGAGCGCAGCAGAGGGAAATCGCTCGGGTGCAGTTCGGTCAGTTGCAGGCTGTCTTGCTCACGCAGCAACTGACGGGCAATCAGTGGCGAACCAGGGTAATAACGTAGCTGACCGCTGCGGTTAAAATGCTGCACAACGGAGATGTATGGCTCCAGCTCAGTCGGTAAATCATCCTGCTGCCAGATGCGCGCGATGCCTTCCAGATACTCCCCGGTGCGCTCGGCATGCTCGCCACTCAGTAGATACCGGCCAGCGCCCGCATGGGTGTCCAGATAAAGAAACGGTTTTTCTTTCTCTTTGAGCGACTCGATGATCAGGCTCTGAACGGTGTGTTTAAGGACGTCGGCGTGGTTGCCAGCGTGATAGCTGTGGCGATAACTGAGCATGGGTAAAGGAGTTCCAGGTTAAAAGCGTAGGCACGATAAGCGAAGCGCCATCGGGCGAAAATAGAGCATATCGGCACAGTATACAGAAAAGTCGCCATCGCCGCGAAAGGACAACGCACAGCATTGAAATTCACTACACTTAACCCCATGCTACTGAGTATGACGCGCCGGATGGCGGCTGACGCCTTATCCGGCCTACAAATGATGAAACCTGTAGTCCGGATAAGACGCTTCGCATCCGGCGAAAACGCGTGACGCGTTTCGTTCCCCCTTTTTAACCAGGACTGTGCATATGACGAATCCATTACTAACTCCCTTCGACCTGCCGCCGTTTTCCAAAATTCAGCCCGAGCATGTAGTTCCCGCCGTTACTCAGGCGCTGAATGACTGTCGCGAAAATGTGGAACGCGTGGTCGCGCAGGGCGCACCGTACACCTGGGAAAACTTATGCCAGCCACTGGCGGAAGTGGATGACGTGCTGGGCCGTCTTTTCTCGCCGGTCAGCCATCTGAACTCGGTGAAAAACAGTCCGGAACTGCGTGAAGCGTATGAACAAACCCTGCCGCTGCTGTCTGAGTACAGCACCTGGGTTGGACAGCACGAAGGGCTGTACCAGGCCTATCGCGACCTGCGCGATGGCGATCACTACGCCACGCTCTCCACCGCGCAGAAAAAAGCCGTGGATAATGCGCTGCGTGATTTTGAACTCTCGGGTATTGGTTTGCCGAAAGAAAAACAGCAGCGCTACGGTGAAATCGCCACTCGCCTGTCTGAACTCGGTAACCTTTACAGCAACAATGTCCTTGATGCCACGATGGGCTGGACGAAGTTAGTGACAGATGAGGCCACGCTTGCCGGGATGCCGGAAAGCGCGCTGGCTGCCGCCAAGGCTCAGGCCGAAGCGAAAGAGCAGGAAGGGTATCTGCTGACGCTGGATATCCCGAGTTATCTGCCGGTGATGACCTACTGCGACAACCAGGCATTGCGTGAAGAGATGTATCGCGCCTATGTGACCCGCGCCTCCGATCAGGGGCCGAACGCGGGCAAATGGGATAACAGCCCGGTGATGGAGGAGATCCTCGCCCTGCGCCATGAGCTGGCTCAATTGCTGGGCTTTGAAAGCTTCGCCTTTAAATCGCTGGCCACCAAAATGGCGGAAAACCCGCAGCAGGTGCTCGATTTCTTAACCGATCTGGCGAAACGCGCCCGTCCGCAGGGTGAGAAAGAACTGGCGCAACTGCGTGCTTTTGCAAAAGCCGAATTTGGCGTTGATGAGCTACAGCCGTGGGATATCGCTTACTACAGCGAAAAACAGAAGCAGCATCTGTACAGCATCAGCGACGAGCAACTGCGTCCGTACTTCCCGGAAAACAAAGCGGTTAACGGCCTGTTTGAGGTCGTGAAACGTATTTATGGCATTACCGCGAAAGAGCGTACGGATGTGGACGTGTGGCATCCGGAAGTGCGCTTCTTCGAACTGTATGACGAAAACAACGAACTGCGCGGTAGTTTCTATCTCGACCTGTACGCCCGCGAAAACAAACGCGGCGGGGCGTGGATGGATGACTGTGTGGGGCAGATGCGTAAAGCCGACGGCTCGCTGCAAAAACCGGTCGCTTACCTGACCTGTAACTTCAACCGTCCGGTCAACGGCAAACCGGCGCTGTTTACTCACGACGAAGTGATCACCCTGTTCCACGAGTTCGGTCATGGCCTGCACCATATGCTGACCCGTATTGAAACCGCCGGTGTTTCTGGCATCAACGGTGTGCCGTGGGATGCGGTCGAGCTGCCGAGCCAGTTTATGGAAAACTGGTGCTGGGAGCCGGATGCGCTGGCGTTCATCTCCGGTCACTATGAGACCGGCGAACCGTTACCGAAAGAACTGCTGGATAAAATGCTGGCGGCGAAAAACTACCAGGCGGCGCTGTTTATTCTGCGTCAGCTGGAGTTCGGTCTGTTCGACTTCCGCCTGCATGCCGAATTTAGTCCGGAACAGGGGGCGAAAATCCTGGATACGCTGGCAGAAATCAAGAAACAGGTTGCTGTGGTGCCGGGGCCGTCATGGGGCCGCTTCCCGCATGCATTCAGCCACATCTTTGCCGGGGGTTATGCGGCGGGTTACTACAGCTATCTGTGGGCTGATGTGCTGGCGGCCGATGCCTTCTCCCGCTTTGAAGAAGAGGGGATTTTCAACCGCGATACCGGACAGTCGTTCCTCGACAACATCCTGACCCGTGGGGGTTCTGAAGAACCGATGGAGCTGTTCAAACGCTTCCGTGGGCGTGAACCGCAGCTGGATGCGATGCTTGAGCATTACGGAATCAAAGGTTAGTCCACGAGTGAAAATTTGTTTACTTGATGAAACGGGCGCCGGAGACGGCGCCTTATCTGTTCTTGCTGCCCGCTGGGGGCTGGAACACGATGAAGATAATTTGATGGCGCTGGCGCTGACCACGGAGCATCTAGAGTTGCGTAAGCGCGATGAACCGAAGCTTGGCGGCATTTTCGTGGACTTTGTCGGTGGGGCGATGGCGCACCGCCGCAAATTTGGCGGTGGTCGTGGCGAGGCGGTCGCGAAAGCGGTCGGTATCAAAGGCGATTATTTGCCGGACGTGGTGGATGCCACGGCAGGACTGGGGCGTGATGCCTTCGTGCTGGCGTCGGTGGGTTGCCGCGTGCGAATGCTGGAACGTAATCCGGTTGTGGCGGCGCTGCTTGATGACGGTCTGGCGCGTGGCTATGCCGACCTGGAAATCGGTCCGTGGCTGCAAGAACGGTTGCAGTTGATCCACGCCTCCAGCCTGACGGCGCTGACTGACATTACCCCGCGCCCGCAGGTGGTTTATCTCGACCCGATGTTTCCGCACAAGCAGAAAAGCGCGCTGGTGAAAAAAGAGATGCGCGTGTTTCAGTCGCTGGTGGGGCCGGATTTAGACGCCGACGGGCTGCTGGAACCTGCGCGGCAGCTGGCGACAAAACGTGTGGTGGTGAAGCGCCCGGACTACGCGCCACCGCTTGCGGATGTCGCCACCCCCAACGCGGTGGTCACCAAAGGGCACCGGTTTGATATCTATGCGGGGACGGCGGAATAGATTTGTCTCCGCCGAACCGATCGCGCCGTCTTCTGTAGGCGGGATAAGGCGCTTGCGCCGCCATCCAGCAATGGCACAAAAGTTGCCTGATGGCGCTACGTTTATCAGGCCTGGAGCACCGTGCTCGTTGTCCGCCTGATAAGGCGTTGACTTAGCTACACAAATGGCGCGTACGGATCCGCCATCTCAAACGCCACTGTTCTCTCTGCCTTCGGCGGGTAAATCAGCTCGCGGGTAATCGACATCTTCAGCGTCTTGGCCTCTTCGCGCGTCAGTTTCACCTGCTGATCCCAGCCTTCGGTATAGACCGCGCCCCAGGCGCCGAGATCCAGACAGGTGACATACATCTCCTGGCGATACGGCGACGGTTCCACATTCAACAGGCTGGCCGCCGCGTTGTTCCCGGCGAATTTACCCAACAGAATTGCGTGCTGACAGGTCATCAGCGCGTGGTTGCCTTTGTCATCGGTGGCGGCACAGGCGACATCGCCGGTGGCGTAGATATTGTCATAGCCTTCCACCTGCAGATTCGCATTCACATGCAGACGGCCCTGACGATCGCGCGGGGCGTTAATCTGCGCCGTCAGGTCGCTTGCCTGGACACCCACGGTCCAGATAACCGTCGAAGCGGCGATTCTCTGCCCCTCTTTCAGCGTCACGCCCGAGGCATCAACCGATTCCACTTCCGCATTCACCAGCCACTCGACGCCCAGTTCGGCGGAGGCGTCGATGATGATATTGCGCAGTTCTTCGCTGTAGCGCGAACCAGGCTGTGGGCCGCGTTCAACTACGACTACTCTGGTCTTAGCATTTGAGCCGAGGATTTCGCGCAGGCGACCCGGCAGTTCCATCGCCATCTCAATACCCGTGAAGCCGCCGCCGCAAACCACGACCGTATTGCGCGCCTCGCTTTCTGGCTGGTGGGCCAGTGATTTCAGCTGTTTCTCTAAAATGGCGGCGCTTTCCAGTTGATCAAGGTCGAAGGCATGCGCCTCTACACCCGAGACAAATGAACGGTTTACGTGGCTGCCGCTCGCCAGAATCAGGCGATCATAGTGGTGCTGATGGGTTTCGCCGTTGGCATCTTTCCAGCTCACACTGTGCGAGTCAGGATGGATGTTTGATACGGAGCCGCGCAGGAATTTCACACCGGTGACGTCAAACAGCGGCTGTAACGGAGAGACCAGCGTTTCAACGTGACTCTCATAAAAACGTGGACGTACGCGAAGCTCTGGCTGTGGCGCAATCACTGTAATATCAATGGCCTGGTTGGCATGTTTGTCTGCCAGACGCGCCGCGCTCAGGGCGGCCCACATGCCCGCAAAACCGGCACCTACGATCAGAATTTGTTTACGCATTGCTCTTTCACTCTGTTAACTCCGATTAATTGACTCGGATTTTATTGGTCGTAGTTATGAAATGCAATGCGAAAAGTGATAGCGCTGATTGTTTTTCGTTTATGACATTGATTAATAATTATTTATTTCTTAAGTAGAGCCTGTCTGAAAGGAACGGTATGGCATGGCGAGGGTGAAATAGCTACAATAACTCAGAATTATTTTGGCTGAGATTAGAGAATGGCATTTTACAGTTCCGGGGTTGAGTACGGCATCCATAGCCTGATGTGTATGGTCGATAGCAAAGGTGATGCCCGCGATATGAGCGTACGGGAGATTGCCGCGCTGCAAAGTGTCCCCTATGACTACCTGGCCAAAATCTTTACGCGTCTGTCAAAGGCCGGACTGGTGCGCAGCATTGAAGGTAAGGGCGGTGGATTCCAGCTGGCCAGGCCTGCTGAACACATCACGGTACTTGATGTAGTCAACGCGATTGATGGTGACAAACGTATTTTCGAATGCCGTGAAATTCGTCAGCGACTGGCTGTGTTCAATGAGCAACCGCCGGAATGGGCGTGCGAAGGCATTTGTGGTGTGCGGTCGGTGATGGATATGGCGCAACAGCGGATGGAAGAGGCGCTCAGCCAGCATACGATCCTCGACCTTGCGCGCAAAATGTACCGCAAAGCACCGGAGACGTTTGTGGTTGAAGTTCAGGAGTGGATTGCCGCGCGGAAAAGTTAACCTCAGCCAGCGTTGGCTGACTGAGGTTATTGCCGTTATTTGCTGCTATCCGGCGTATTGATCATCCGGTTTAGCCACGGCACCATAATTGCCATCACTATCGTTACGGCCATAGTAACCAGCCCGATTTTACTGAACACACCTGTGTAGATAGGCAGCGTCTGCAACGGATCGGTAATGTTCTCCGGTACGGCAGTGAATGTTGCCACATATCCCCCCATCAGGAAGGCTGCGGCCTGCGTCAGGAACCACATCCCAAGGATAAAGCCCATCAGGTGTTGCGGCACCAGGGCGGCAACCATGGCCAGCCCCAGGGCGCTAATCAGCAATTCACCCAGACTCTGGAACAGATAAACCAGCACGATAAACCACGGTGACGTCAGCCCCTGCGCATCGGCAAACCACATCCCCGCCGCAGCGGCAGTCAGAAAGCCCAGCGCACACAGGAACATACCGAGCGTAAATTTCATCGGCATGGTCAGGTCTTTGCCTTTGCTCCCCAGACGGGTGTAGATGGCCGCCAGCACCGGACTGGCGAGCACGACCCAGAACGGGTTCAGCGCCTGGAAGCTGACCGGGTTAATGGTGATGCCGAGGATCTCATGGTGTACGTTGTTGATAGCAAAGAAGTTAAGCGAAGTCGGCATCTGTGCGTAAAGAATATAAAACAGCACCGCTTCCAGCATCAAAATGAAGGCGACAAACATCTTGTTGCGCCCGGTTTTATCCAGCTTGAACGCTTCGCGGAAGAAGATAATCGTAACGACAAGCGACAGCACGATCAGCACCAGGTTGGCGATTTTGACGTTGTGCATCAGCCAGGCGCACAGGAACACCATCGCCACCGTACCGACTAATACATACAGCAGATTACGCAGAATCAACGGCTTGTGGTCTGGCTCTGAACCGATATCTTTCACCATACCGCGACAGGCGAAATAGACCAGCAGAGCGATGATCAGACCTGCGCCGCACAGGTTGTAGGTGACGGCATAGCCAAATTTTTCGGCAATGACCGGCGCCAGCGACAGCGACAGCAGGGAACCGATGTTAATCGACATATAAAACAGGGTGAAGGCGCCATCAAGACGGGCATCCTTCGGTGGATAGCATTTAGATAGCAGGCTTGCCGGGTTCGCCTTAAATAACCCGTTACCGACGGCAATGGTGCCAAGTGCAATAAAGATCAGATCGGGGTTGAGCAGTGACATCCCGGTCATGAAGTAACCCAGCGCCAGGACGATCGCGCCGAGCACCAGCGTACGTTTGGTTCCCAACAGGTGATCGCCAACGTAGCCACCAATAGAAATCAGGCCATAGACCAGTGCGGCAAACGCGCCAAAGGTAATGAACGCCTGTTCCTGAGAGAATCCAAGCTGTTTAACAAAAAATACCGCCAGGATGCCCTGAACGCCGTAATAGCCAAATCGTTCCCATAATTCTACAAAAAAGATCATGAAGAACGGACGAGGTTGCTGCAGCAAACCCGTAGGTGCAGTTGTATTCATATTCCTTCGCCTTTCAATGCCATCCTGAAAAGTATGAACGCGTATGCTAAAACGCGCCGAAAAAGTCTGACTCTGTTATAGACTGCGGTCATTAACCGGATGTGTAGAGTATTATATTGAGTGGTTTCGATCTAACTAGATGATCACACTATTTATGATTTATGGGCTGGAGTGATGTACTAACCATTTAAAAAACAGAAATAAAAACGCCCGCATAAGCGGGCGTAGTGTATCGACGATTTACCGGATAAGGCGTCAGATACCCTCCGGTACAGAACGCTTATTCTTCTTCGTCACGCAGTGGAACAATCAGCATGTCAACGTGAACGGTGTTGATCAACTGGCGTGCGGAAGACATCAGCTTGCTCCAGAAGTCCTGGTGGTGGCCGCAGACGACCAGATCCATGTCGTATTTCTTGATAGCATCAACCAGCACCTGACCCAGATCGCCGCTGCCGCTCAGTGTTTCAGTGATCGGATAGCCCGCATTGCTGGACAGCTCGGTCAGCGCATGGTGGGTTTCTTCAGAAATGCGTTTCTGCATATCGCCGAGATTGACGTCGATAAGCCCGGTGTACAGGTCAGAGTAGTTCACGTCCACGTGGATGAGGGAGACTTTCGCGTTGTAAGGACGCGCCATAGAAACCGCTTTCTCTACCAGAACTTTGCTTTCCGGGGAAAGATCAACCGCGATAAGAATGTGTTTGTAAGCCATAGTGTTACTCCTTCCATAAAGTTGTCGATGACTAGCCAGCTAGCGTTTCTTTGCCGTCGCGTCACCCGCGTCCTGCGAACTATATGCGCGGGGCTAGCCCAGCCGTAAAGATGGATCGTTTAGACTATCATTACATTATAGCGACCAGGATAATCCGTCAATCCGCCTTGGTTGCCAACCAGTTAAACAAATTTTTCTGTTAAATGCATTGATAGCGGTTAACGTTCTGGCAAAAAAATTAACTGATCTCCTACAATATTTAAAGAGCCGTTCGGATGCAGAGTATCCTCATCATGGCTTGGTAGGACTTTTTCATTGAACTGTCTGGCAGGGTATCGGGAAGCGATTGTCCCGGAGAGGAGCTCCGTGGGTGGGTCGCCGGGGAGGTGGTATGATAAGCACCGTCGCATTATTCTGGGCTTTATGTGTCGTTTGCATTGTGAATATGGCGCGTTATTTCTCGTCATTACGTGCACTGTTAGTGGTACTCCGTGGTTGCGATCCATTGCTCTATCAATATGTCGATGGAGGGGGGTTTTTTACCTCGCATGGCCAACCCAACAAGCAAATGCGTCTGGTGTGGTATATCTATGCCCAACGCTATCGGGATCATCACGATGATGAGTTTATTCGCCGTTGTGAACGTGTTCGCGGCCAGTTCATCCTCACCAGCGCGTTATGCGGTCTGGTGATTATCAGTATGGTAGGGTTGGTGATTTGGCATTGAGCCATTTGGGCGTATCGCACAGGCAAAAAAAAGCGGGCCAGTTTCCTGGACCCGCTTTTTTTACAGACTAACCCGCTTAGATAAGCTTCAGGGAGAGCCAGTACAGCCCCCCGGAAAGCACAATCGCTGCAGGCAGGGTAAAGACCCAGGCCATCAGAATACTGGTAACCGTTTTACGCTGCAGACCGCCACCGTCAACGACCATCGTCCCCGCAACAGAGGAAGAAAGTACGTGGGTGGTGGAAACAGGCATACCGGTGTAACTCGCCAGACCGATAGATACAGCGGCAGTCATCTGCGCAGACATCCCTTGCGCATACGTCATACCTTTCTTACCGATCTTCTCGCCGATAGTGGTTGCCACGCGACGCCAGCCAATCATCGTACCAAGACCCAGCGCCAGTGCGACGGCCATGATAATCCAGACCGGTGCGTACTCAATGGTGCTCAGCATATCGGTTTTCAGTTTCTTCAGCAGACGCTTGTCGTCGTTGCTTACGCCAGGCAGTTTCACCACTTTATCGGTGGTGTCAGAGATGCACAGCATAATGCGACGCAACTGACCACGTTGGTCAACGCTTAACTTGTCGTAAGTTTCCAGATTCGCCAGCATGCCCTTCACGCGATCGAGCGCATTCAGGGTGTTTGCCGGGTGGCAGTGGAACTCAGTCTGTGTCGTTGTCGCGGTTTCCACAGGCGGAACCTGCTGATCAACGCCGGTCACTTTTTTCAGCATATCAGGATGCTGCTGGAAGTAAGTTTCGACGTTGTTGATGGCGTCACGGGTACGGGTGATTTCATAGCCGGAAGCGTTCATATTGACCACGAAGCCCGCAGGCGCCACGCCAATCAGAACCAGCATCACCAGACCAATGCCTTTCTGTCCATCATTAGCGCCATGGGAGAATGCGACGCCGATAGCAGACAGAATAAGAGCGATACGCGTCCAGAATGGCGGCTTTTTCTTGCCGTCTTTCTTTTCACGTTCCGCTGGGGTCAGGTGAATACGCGCCCGCTTTTTGGTGCCGCTCCAGTAGCGACGTAACAAAAAGATCAGACCGCCAGCAAACACCAGGCCGACAATGGGGGAAATAATCAAAGAACCGAAAATATTGATCACTTTCGGTATGTTAAGTGCATCCACTACCGATGTGCCGGTCATCAAAGCATTGGTCAAACCAATACCAATGATGGCGCCAATCAGCGTGTGAGAACTGGAGGCCGGAAGACCAAAGTACCAGGTACCCAGGTTCCAGATAATTGCCGCCAGAAGCATGGAGAACACCATGGCGAGGCCATGTGAGGAACCCATGTTAAGCAGCAGATCCGTTGGCAACATATGCACAATGGCATACGCTACGCTGAGACCGCCCAGCAAAACACCAAAGAAGTTGAAGACCGCCGCCATGATAACCGCGAGTTGCGAACGCATTGCGCGGGTATAAATCACGGTTGCGACTGCGTTTGCCGTATCATGGAAGCCGTTAATCGCTTCGTAGAACAGCACAAAAGCCAGAGCAAGCAATAGTAAAAGCCCGGTATGCAAATCCAGGCCAGCAAACAAATGTAGCATAGGACGTTACGCCATTTTGAGGACATGAACGCGGCGCATTATCAGGGACTTTGGCGACGCGGGCAAAGTGAAATATAGACTTTTTTTGATTTGTCTCCTGAATTGTTTTCCCCCACTAAAGAATTATCTTATAGATTTCAAATAAATAATTGTTTTTCACGATCTTGTCGCTGGTACGGTCACTGAGGAAACTTTACAATTCACGCCCAGATTTAAGAGAGGATCGCAAAGTGGAAAGGTTTGATACCGTTATTATAGGCGCTGGCGCGGCGGGTATGTTCTGCGCCGCACAAGCAGGGCAACGGGGTAACCGCGTGTTGCTCATTGATAATGGTAAAAAGCCGGGACGTAAAATCCTCATGTCCGGCGGGGGACGCTGTAACTTTACTAATCTTTATGTGGAACCCGCGGCGTATTTAAGTCAAAACCCTCATTTCTGTAAATCAGCGTTGGCGCGCTATACCCAGTGGGACTTTATCGATCTGGTCGGTAAACACGGAATCGCCTGGCATGAGAAAACGCTCGGCCAGCTATTTTGCGACGATTCTGCCCAACAAATCGTCGACATGCTGGTGGCAGAATGCGAGAAGGGTGGCGTCACCCTGCGGTTGCGCAGTGAAGTGCTCAGCGTTGCCCGTGATGATGAGGGGTTCACCTTTGAGCTGAACGGTATGACGGTCAGCGCGGCAAAACTGGTGATTGCCAGTGGCGGACTCTCGATGCCGGGCCTGGGGGCTACGCCGTTTGGTTATAAAATTGCCGAGCAGTTTGGCCTGAATGTGCTGCCGACGCGCGCGGGTCTCGTTCCCTTTACATTGCATAAACCGTTGCTGGAACAGCTCCAGGTGCTGTCAGGCGTTTCCGTATCTTCTGTTATAATGGCGCAGGACGGCACGGTATTTCGTGAAAATCTGCTCTTTACGCACCGCGGACTTTCAGGTCCGGCCGTTTTGCAGATTTCGAGTTTTTGGCAGCCCGGAGAATTTGTCAGCATTAATTTATTGCCTGATATCGATCTGGACGCTTTCCTCAATGAGCAGCGTAGCGCGCACCCGAATCAGAGTCTGAAAAACACTCTGGCGATGCAGTTGCCGAAACGACTGGTGGAATGTCTGCAAGCGTTAGGGCAAATCCCCGAGATCTCTCTGAAACAGCTCAACGTACGCGACCAACAACTGCTGGTGGAGACGTTAACGGAATGGCGCGTGCAGCCTAACGGCACGGAAGGATACCGTACGGCGGAAGTCACGCTGGGCGGCGTCGATACCAATGAGCTTTCCTCCCGCACGATGGAAGCGCGTAAGGTGCCAGGTCTCTACTTTATTGGCGAAGTGATGGACGTGACCGGCTGGCTGGGCGGGTATAATTTCCAGTGGGCATGGTCGAGCGCCTGGGCCTGTGCGCAGGATTTAGCACCAGCCCACGCGTAACCCAGCATAAGCGACAGGTAAACGGTGGAAGGCGTTGTCTCTATCGTTTTACCTGATTGTTTTGTTAATTAATCATTAACAATTGTGCTACATATCACAAAATAACGTTCCAGCTGAAAAGTCGCTTTGACACGCTTTTCCTTCCCTTCTAGAGTGAAACTTACAGATTTTAGATAAGAGACTATCTGTGCTATTAAGATGGTCTCTTATTGCTTTTTTTTAGCTATTGGCGACCTTCTTCCTAATATTATGAAGGGGAACGCCATGTCCGCATGCTCATTCTCACATCCTGTAAAAATCCGTGGTGTTGATGATGTTATTAATTTCATCGATGCCAGGACGCATATTGTCGGCAGAGCCAGTGTTATTTGGTGGTTAGCATTAGGTGGCCTTTTTCTTGATGCGTTTTCAAATTCGGCACTCAGTGCTGGATTAAACCCAATGACGCGTAATTTACATCTCAGTGCAACGGAAGTCGCGCTGTTGACCTCTTTTTCATCGTGGGTTGCTATCTTATTTAATCCGATTGGCGGCTGGATTGCCGATCGCTGGGGTCGGGTTCCTCCGTTGATCATCGCCAAGCTGATGGCCGTTATCGGAGCGCTGCTGGTGATGTTCTCCGCTGATTTTGGCACGATAATACTGGGGCGCTTCTTCGTTGGCGTCTCTTATGGAATGGATTTTGCCGTCGCGATGGCGATGCTGGCCGAATTCACCCCCGCGAAACTCAAGAGCCGATTAAACACCTGGCAAGGGGTCTGGTATGTCGCTGTGTGTTTAAATCTGGCACTGGCCTTAATGTTTTATTCATGGAATGTTGGTGATGCTATCTGGCGTTATTCTATTGCCGTAACCGCATTATGTGGATTAATTATCCTGTTTTTCCAGTTCCGCTATTTGGTTGAAAGTCCGATATGGTTAGCAAGAAAATCACGCCTTTCTGAAGCAACGGTAGCCATGAATAAAATATACGGTGATCAATTTATTCTGGCGCCAAAGGCAGAACAAAAACCTGTTATTGGGCAAGCGCAGAAAGGTGTTAAAAATGTTCTGCTGATTTTTCGTGGTGTTTATTTACCCCGTACAATTCTGGCCTCTACGGTACAAGTGTGCCAGTCGATACAATATTTTGGTGTCGGCTGGTATTTACCCGTGATCAGCGCGGCGATGTTTGGTAAAAACTTTGTCTACGCAACTTTATGTTCACTATTTTTTAACGTGTTCGGGATTGTCGGAGGATTTCTGTCGCCCGTGATTGGCCGTCGTCTTGGTTTGCGCCGGGCCTCTGCAATGGGTTTCGCCGTCGCGTTCCTCGTCCTGCTCACGCTGGGGCTATTCAGTGACAGCATGCCGCTGTGGGCCTCTTTGTTGGTACCCGCGTTATTTATCCTTTGCCACTCGGGTGGTCCCGGCGCGAACGGGAAGAGCCTGTCATCGCTGTCGTTTCGTAGCGAATTACGCGCTGGCGCAAACGGTGTGGTCGGGGCTCTGGGGGCCATCGGCGCGGCGCTGGGGCTGTTTATCTTCCCCGTATTCCGCGAGCTGTATGGCCTGCAAACGACGTTCTTAATCATGTCGGTCGTTCCCCTTTTTGCCAGTGTCGTCTGCTTTGTCATCCAGTGGGACCCAACGCGTACGGCGATTCAACCGGATAACGAGCCGGGCGCGCCGCAATTTGAATCGCGTACCTCCCCCTATCCTGAGTCAATGGCACCGGAGTCCAGCAGGAGTTCTAAATGACAGAATATAAAGAGGTAATTTTGGCGATTGATGAGGGAACGTCGGGCACGCGTGCTGCGGTAGTCACCCAGAACAGTCAGGTTCACTGCCTGGAATATCAAACGCTGCAGGTGAGTAGCCCACGGCATGGCGTTGTTGAACAAGACGCTGATGAAATTCTGTGCGCTACCGTTGACGTTTGTCGCAAAGCGATTGCCAGCGCGCAACAGCAGAATATGCGTATCGTGGCGCTGGCGATTGCTACCCAGCGTTCAACGGCGGTGCTCTGGGACTCGCAAACAGGAAAAGCGCTAACCCCTGCGATGGTCTGGCAAGATTCGCGTTTTACGGATGTTCTTGCCGAACTGGCCCCGGAGTGGGATGCGAAACTGATCCCGCAGATTGGCCGCCCGGTGGGGATTCGTTCACCTTATCTGTGGGCAGCGCACCATATTGCGAATACGCCCGCGGTGGCGAAGGCGCATCAGGCGGGAACATTAGTTTTTGGCACTGTCGACAGCTGGCTGCTGTGGCATCTGGCGGAAGAAAAAAAATGCGTCACGACGCCAACGAATGCGACGTCAGCAGGCGCTTACCGTCTCAAAGACCACCAGTACCACGCTGAATGGCTCCATACCCTTAATTTTCCTGCCTTATTGCTGCCTGAGCTACGTGACGACGCCGATAACTTTGGCGCAACGAGTCAAAAAATTCTGGGCATTCACGTTCCTATTCTTGCCTGCGCGGGCGATCAGTTTGCCGGTGCGATTGGGCTCGGCTGCACAGAGCGTGGACACGCTTTCTGTATGCATGGCACCGGCAGTTTCGTCGATCTGATGGTGGGGCCGCAGGTTCCGGCGCTGAACCCTGTCTGTGAGAGTACGCTCACGATGACCGCGCGCCGTCAGAAGGGACTTTCGCATTACTCCGTCGAAACCTTTGTGCCAACCACCGGTTCGGCGCTGAATTGGGTGTGCGAAAAGCTGCACTGGTTTGACTCGCCGGAACAGATCAGCGAGCTGGCGTCGCAGGTGACAGACTCCGGCGGCGTCAGTTTCATTCCGGCGTTAACCGGGCTGCGGGTGCCGCATCTCCAGCCGCAGGCGCGCGCATCGCTTAACGGCATCTCTATTTCCACGACACGTTCGCAGGTGGCGTACGCCGTCCTGGAAGGCATCGCGCATTCGGTAGCGGCCTGTATGCGGGCCAATGAAGCGGCGACCGGGATCGCGGTAAAAGAACTGGTGGTCGGGGGCGGTCTCTCCAACAGCGACACATTGCTGCAAATTCAGGCCGACCTGAGCGGAGTTCCTGTTCGCCGGATGGCGGAAACTGCAAGGGCCAGTCTTCGCGGCGCTGCCTTTTTGGCAGGCTCTGCCGGCCTGCTGTGGGATTCGCTGTCCGATGCCTGCGCCACGCTAAAAACGGCGCAACTGTTTGAACCCCGCATTGACGATCGCTGCCGTGAACAGAAGCTCGCCCAGTGGGAGTCCCGCATTGTGCTCGAAATGGAGACGGCTTCCCGTCACACCTCTGCTACTCAGGAGTCCACCCGCTCATGAAGTTTTTCCCCTCGCGAAAACCAAATAAATCCCGCAGTGAAATGTACGGCGCACAACCGCTACGCCTTCACCGCGCTGAACAACTGGGCATGCTGGAGAGCGATACCTTCGACATTCTGATTGTTGGCGGTGGCGTGACCGGCGCTTATGCCGCGCTCGATGCCAGTTTGCGCGGCTATCGGGTGGCGCTGGTCGAAAAGAGCGACTTTGCCTCCGGCACGTCGTCGAAGTCATCAAAAATGGTCCACGGCGGGTTGCGCTATATCGAACAAGGGAACCTGGGATTGGTTCGCCATTCTCTCCTTGAACGCCAGCGTATGCGCCGAAATGCGCGCCACCTGGTGCAACGGCTTCCATTTTTGTTTCCCGTGCTCGACAAAAACGGCGTCTTTGATAAGCGGCTGTCTTCGGCGTTCGAAAGTCTGCTCTGGACCTACGATCTTGCAGGCGGATGGCGTGAAGGCATCCTGCATCAAAAATTAACGCCAGCGGAGGTGCTTTCGCACTGCCCGACGCTGAAAGAGGAGCAGTTGTCCGGCGGGTTTATGTATTTCGATGCCCGCGTGGACGATGCCAGGCTGACGCTCGCGTTGATCCGCACGGCGGCTTTTCATGGCGCGGTGGTGACTAATCATGCCGAGGTGATCGCCACCACGCACGACCCGCATGGCAAGGTGAACGGGGCCATGATACATGCCGATAGCCGGGAGATTCATGTCAAGGCGCGGGTGGTCATTATGGCTACCGGCGTCTGGCTGCGCGACTGGAGTGGGCTGAAGAAAGGCGAGGCGTCGCCGCTGCATATCCGTCCTGCAAAGGGAGTTCACGTCGCGATTCCGTGGATGAAGATTCGTAACGACTGCACGGTGACGATTCCGGTCGCCGGGCGCAGTCGCCGCGCCACCATTACGCGCTGGGGCAACGTTTCTTATCTGGGAACGACAGATGAAGATTACCAGGGCGATCTCAATGATGTGCACTGCAATCGTTCTGAACTGGACTTTCTGTTAGAGGGGGCAAATTCGGCGCTGAAAACAGATCTTCGCCCCGAGGATGTGGTGGGGAGTATTGCCGGTTGTCGCCCTCTGGTCGGCACGGCTGGCGGGAAGACGGTGGAGATGAAACGTAACCATGAAATTACCGTCGCTCCGGATGGGCTGATCACGATTGTTGGCGGCAAGCTCACCACATCGCGTCATATGGCGGAAGAGACGATTGATGTGGCCAGCAAAATCCTGGGGCGTAAAAAAGCCTGTTCAACGAAAACGGCGTACCTGTTAGGGGCGGCGGGGTACGACTCGCAGGCCATTCTGGCGTCCGGCGGGCTTTCCGCACATTTGGGCGAGCGCTATGGCACGGAGGCCCATTTCGTGAGCGACATTATCCAGAGCGATCCCCGCTTGCTCACTCCTATCGTTGAAGGGCTTCCGTACACCGAAGCTGAGGTGGTGTATGCCGTGCGCCACGAGCTGGCCAGCACCGTGGATGATGTGCTGTCGCGGCGAATTCGCGCGCGCTTAATGGCCCGGGATGCGTCGGCCAACGCCGCCGGGCGTGTCGGTGAAATTCTGCAAAAAGAACTCAAGCTGCAACCGGAACAGGTCGCAGAACAGGTCGCCAGCTATCGGGCGGCAATTAAACATGAAAAATCCGAACTGATGGGGACATCTGAATGATCAGCAAAGAAGCGATAAAACGAGGCTATAACCGGGGCAATTACACTGTTGGCGCACATACGCGTCCGGGATGGGCAACCGAAATCGACAGCAGTAACGGTGCAAAAGGGATGCAGATTGATCCCATCGTCATGAGCGAGGCGGTCATTGACCGGCTGCGGGTGATTGCCGATGAGGTGATGACGACAGAGGCTGATGTCATCACCTGGACCCGCGACTGGTGGGCGGGCTCCATGATTGCGGAAACGCAAGGCGCGCCCGCCACGCCAAAAGGGGCGATTGTTCGCGTCTCTACGGTGGAACAGATTCAGGACGTGATGCGCCTTGCGAGCGAATCCGCCATTCCGGTCACGGTGTCGGCAGGGCGTAGTAATGTCACGGGGGCGGCTCTGCCGTTGCGCGGCGGGATCGTGCTGGATGTGTGCGAACTCAATAAATTGATCGGTTTTGATAAAGAGAGCCAGATTGTTGAGGTCGAAGCGGGCATGTTTGGCGACATTTTCGAGCAAACGATCCAACAAGAGTATGGCATGACCCTTGGACACTGGCCGTCATCCTTCGGGATCAGCACCGTGGGGGGATGGGCAGCTTGTCGCGGCGCAGGCCAGCTCTCCACTCGCTACGGCAAAATCGAAGATATGGTGTTTGGCATGGATGTCGTGCTCGCGGATGGACGCTTAATCACCGTCGGCGGTTATGCGCGAAGTGCGACGGGGCCGGATTTACAACAGATGTTTATCGGCTCGGAAGGCACGCTGGGCGTGATTGTCCGCCTGCGTTTGAAACTGCATCGCCTGCCTGATTATGGCCGTGCAATTGCCTGGGGTTTCTCCAGTTTCGCCAGCGGGTTAGACGCCTGTCGCGAAATCCTACAGCATGGCGCGAACCCTGCCGCGCTTCGCCTGTACGATAATCTGGAAAGCGGCGTGCAGTTTGGCCTGCCTGACACCAATGTCCTGCTAATTGCAGATGAAGGCGAACCGGAAATTGTTGATGCCGTGCTGGCAATCAGCGAGCGCGTTTGCCAGCGTAGCGGGCAAAAACTTGATGGCGATACGCTGTTCGAGCGTTGGCTGGACACCCGGTATCTGACCGGAAAAAGTGCCGAAGGCTTCAAGAAAAGCCCAGGGCTGGTGGCGGATACGCTGGAGATGGTCGGCCCCTGGCGCGATCTCAGTATCGTCTATGATGATGTGGTGGCGGCGATTAACGCGGTACCGGGGACGCTGGCCGGTTCTGCGCATCAGTCTCATGCCTATGTCGATGGTGCCTGTCTCTATTTTTCATTACGTGGGGACGTGGCCGTCGAGCAACGTGCCGCCTGGTACCGTGCGGCGTGGGATGCGGCGAATGCCGTATTAATTAAACACAACACGTCACTCAGCCATCACCATGGCGTGGGACTGCTTCGCTCACCTTATATGCAGGCATCGTTGGGCGAAACGCTCACCGTTCTGGCTGATATTAAGAAAGCGCTCGATCCGCAAAATATCCTTAATCCGGGAAAACTGGGGTTGAGCGCCACACTTTCACCCCATCAGGCAGGTGAGTAATGATCAAAAATCTTGGCGCGCTTCTGGCGCGCCAGCCCGTCATCATGGCGATATACGGTATTGAGCAGTTGAAAACCGCGCTCTCCAGTACGGCCGAAGTGTGCATTATCGCCAATATTGACCTCATTAAGCTGCAACCGGTCATCGAAGTGCTCTCGAAGGCGGGGAAGTACGTCATCGTGAATATCGACAGTTGCAACGGCTTGTCGCAGGACAAAGGCGGCATCGATTATGTCGCTGAAACCGGTGCGATGGGGCTGCTCTCAACGCGTTTGCAAACGGTGCAACGGGCGAAGAAATGCGGGTTGGTCACAATGCAAAAAATCTTTGTGACTGACCGCTCTGCATGGTCACGAAGTCTGCATGCGGTTGAGCAAAGTGAACCGGATTATGTGCAACTGATGCCGGCGCAGATGTTGCCGCTCCTGTCACAAACCGATCGCAATGTACTGCCGCCGATTGTGGCCTCCGGGTTTGTATCTAATGAAGAACATGCCCGAACCGCCTTACAACACGGCGCTGTCGCTGTTTCAAGCAGTGACAGCGCGTTGTGGAATCTGAATATTCAACGTTAGAAAAGCGGGAGTCAGGAATGGGGAATACGCATCTACAGGTGATTGCCTGGTATTTTGTCCGCGAATCAATGGGCGATAAGGTTGATGAGGCGCTCAGGGCGCTTGCTGACGCAACACGTCAGGAACCTGAAAACCTCTCGTATGAATTTTTCCGCTCGACGGAAGATCGCGATCGCTTTGTTATTCTGGAAACCTACCGCAGCGCCGACGGCCTTGAACTTCACCGACAAACGGACCACTTCCAACGGATTGGCGTTGGGGTCATCACGCCACTTCTGCTGCGTAAAGAGGTGAAAAGTTTTCTCGTCAATGCCGACGATCCGCGAGGTTAAAAAGCACACATTGTGCAAGCAAGGAATACCTGAATGAATAATGTCATTAAGCCTTTTGAATTTGCGACCGTGGCGGAAATCATTGTTGAGTGGGCGGGCGCGGAGCGACTCGGAGAGATACTGCAAACGCGTTTGCGTGCCCGCAATGCGCTGTTAGTGACCGATCCCGGCCTGGTGAAAGCGGGGGTTCTCCCACCGGTTCTGTTTAGCCTGCGGGAAGCCGGTTTTCAGGTCACCCTTTATGACCAGGTTCAGGCCGATCCTCAGGAGTGTATTGTCCGCAAGGCGACGCGTGTGGCGCGGGAGCATCACTGCGACATGGTGATTGGCCTGGGCGGCGGCTCCTCCCTGGATGTGGCTAAACTGGCGGCCGTATTAATCCCCTCAGAACAAGAAGTACAGGATCTGTATGGCATTGGGAAAGTGAGCGGGCAGCGTCTGCCGCTGGTGCAGATCCCGACCACCGCAGGTACCGGTTCTGAAGTGACCAATATTGCGATTCTCACCACCGGTGAAAACAGCAAAATGGGGGTTGTCGATAGACAGCTCTATTGCGATCTGGTGCTGCTGGATGCGCAACTGACGCTGGGTTTACCCCGTGTTCATACGGCTGCCGCAGGAATCGATGCCATGGTACACGCCATTGAGGCGTATACCGGTAAGCATAAGAAAAACCCGATTTCGGATGCGCTTGCCCGTGAGGCGTTACGCTTGATAAGCCGCCATCTGGTCACCGCGTGCCATGACGGACAACACCGTGAAGCGAGGGAGAGTGTCCTGTTGGGCGCGTTGCTGGCGGGTCAGGCTTTTGCTAACTCGCCCGTTGCCGCCGTGCATGCACTGGCGTATCCGCTGGGCGGGCGGCATCACATCCCTCACGGCCTCTCGAATGCGCTCATGTTGGTTCTTGTGCTGCGGTTTAATGCTGCGGTGGCGGCGCCGCTCTATGCGGAACTGGCCGCGGTGGTTGGGGTCGGGGGAACCGGCAATGTCGAACAGGATGCGCAGGCGTTTATCGACGAGATGCAACGGATTATCGCGGCAAGCGGCGCGCCGCAGCGGCTTCGTGATGTTGATATTCAGCAGGGGGATCTGCCTGTGCTGGCGCATGACGCGATGCAGCAAACGCGCTTGCTGGTGAATAATCCGCGGAAACTGAGTGAAGATGACGCGCTGCAGCTTTATCAGCAGGCATTCTGAGACGAAAACACGCCCGACGATTCACCTGTCGGGCGGGATGTCACTCTTCCTTCGGCAGACACTGCAAATGACCATGACGCACGCCGCGCTGGGCGATGACGTCATCGGCAAAATGTTGGACGTCGCCCATGTCGCCTTTCAGGACGGCAATCTCCAGACAGTCGTCGTGATTGATGTGCACATGCAAGGTGGCAACGGACAAATCATGGTGGTGGTGCTGGGTTGAGACAATGCGGCTGGCTAAATCGCGCTTCTCGTGCTCATAAACGTATGAAAGCACTGCGAAACCCTGGGTGCCGTGCTCTTGTGTCGTCTCCTGCGACAACGCGCCGCGCAGAATATCGCGGATCGCTTCCGAGCGGTTATTGTAGCCACGGCGCTGACTCAGGCTGTCCAGCGTTTCCAGTAAATCGTCATCGAGGGTGATGGTGACACGTTGCATCTGAGTTAAACCTTATTATTTCCGGCTGCGGCGCACGGGGAATGCGGGAAGTACCGCATTTTGTAGCACACGTCCGGCGTCCGTGGAAAACGTTAATGCGTCGCCCACATCCTGCGTCTCCACAATTTTGCCGTCTTCCATCACCATCACGCGATGGCAAAAGCGTTCTACCAGACGTAAATCGTGCGTGATAAACAGACAGGCGGTGCCGAACTGCTGCTGCAATTTTTTGAGCAAGCGGATCACGCCCGCCTGCAACACCAGGTCGAGGTTAGAGACCGCCTCATCAAGAATCAGCAGTTTGGGTTCAACCGTCAGTGCCCGCGCCAGGCACACGCGCTGGAGCTGTCCGCCGCTGAGCTGCGGCGGCCGCTTGTCGAGTACGCTGTCGTCCAGATCCACCGCGTTGAGCATTTCACTGGCGCGGGCCATTTGCTCAGACTTGTTCAGCGACAGCAGATGACGCATCGGTTCGCGCAGGATCTCACGGACGGTTTTGCGCGGATTTACCGCGCTGATGGAGTCCTGAAACACCATCTGAATATCACGGCGAAACGCTTTTTGCGCCGCACGGTTAAGCTGGGATAACGGTTTTCCCTGCCAGCACACCTCACCCTGCGTCGGGGATTCTAAACCGACCAGCAGACGCGCGAGGGTGCTTTTGCCACAGCCGCTACGGCCAAGCAGTGCCACGGTTTCACCCTTTTTCAGGTGCAATGACACCTCTTTCAACACCGCCTGATGCTGATGTTTGCCGCTCAGGTTTGAGTGCGCATACTGGTGCGAAAGGTCAGAGACGGTGAGTAATGTCATGATGCCAGCTCCATACCGTACAGGGCGAGATGCGCCGACACCAGATTACGAGTGATGTTGTGCTTTGGTGCGTTGAACACGGTTTCGACGTCGCCCTGTTCCACGATATTCCCGTTGTCCATGACCGCCACATCGTCCGCCAGCCGCGCGACGACGCCCATATCATGGGTGACCAGCAGCATACCGGGCGCCCGGCGTTGCATAATGCTCTCCAGCAGGTCGAGAATGCGCGCCTGCGCGACAACGTCCAGGTCAGTGGTCGGTTCGTCGGCGACGATAAACGGCGCGTCGCACAGCACCGCCATCGCGATCATCATGCGTTGTAACATCCCGCCGCTCATCTCGAACGGATACAGTTTCAGGACGCGCTCCGCGTTCTCAAGCCCCACGGCCTCCAGCGTCTGGATAAGCGTGGCGTCGTCAGCGGGTTTACCTAATGCCAGACAGGTTTCCCGCGCGTGGGTCGCCATGGTGTGCAGCGGATTAAACGCGCTACGTGGGTTTTGCATAATGGTAGCGATTTTGACGCCGCGCAGGTCGCAGGGGGAAATTGGTTTACCATCCGCCAGCAGGGAGCCCGCCGTTTGACGTACACCCGGAGGCAGAATACCCAGCGCCGCCGCGCAGGTCAGCGATTTTCCGCTGCCGCTGCCGCCTACCAGCGCCAGTACCCGCCCGCGTTTGAGCGACAGTGAAACGCCATGCACCAGCGGTCTGTCCGCTGCCAGGGTAATATTCTGTAATTCAATCTGTTGCGGCATCAGTGAGCATGCTCCGTGTCCAGATGGGGATCGAGATGATCGCGCAGTGCGTCACCCACCAGGTTAAAGGCCATCACGCTGATAAACAGCGCCAGACCCGGCCAGAACATTTGTAATGGCTGAGTCCAGATATACTGGCGGGCATCGTTAATCATCACGCCCCATTCCGGGGTTGGCGCGGTGACGCCGAGGCCGAGGAATGACATCCCGGCAACGTGCAGCATCATGTGGCCAATATCCAGCGTCGCCAGCACCAGCAAAGAGGGGATCACCGCCCCGGCCAGATGGTCGACAAACACCCGTACATGACCCGCACCGGAAAGGCGCGACGCGAGCACAAATTCGCGCTGGCGCAAAGAGATGACCAGACTGCGCACCATGCGTGCGTACCATGCCCAGTGTGAAAGCGCGATGGCAATGATGACGTTGGTCAGTCCCGTCCCCAACACGCCCACCATAAAAAAGGAGAGGATCGAGGTAGGGAAGGTCATAAACATATCCGCGATGCGCATGGTGATTTGATCAACACGACCGCCGATCAGCCCGGCGCTGCCGCCAACGGCAAGCCCCAGCGCCAGCACTAGCAGCAGGCAGGCCATCACCGAACCCAGCGAGACCCGCGTTGCCGCCAGCAGACGAGAAAAAATATCACGACCCAGATGGTCGGTGCCCAGCCAGTGCTGGCTATCCGGGGAGAGCAGACGCGACGATAAATTAATGGCCTGCGGATCGTACGGCAGCCACCACTGGCTGGTGAGCGCAATTATCGCCAGCAGGGCGATAATGATCATTGCCAGGCGCACCGACCAGCGCGAAGAGAGGAAAAAGTTCACGAATGCGCTCCTTCATGGCGGCGAATGCGCGGGTCCAGCGCAGCGTTCAGTAAATCCACAATCAGATTACAGACGACAAAAACCACCACCATCATCAGTGTAAAGCACTGAATAACGGGGTAGTCCCGGTTAAAAATCGCCGAAACCGCATAGCGCCCGACCCCAGGCCAGGCAAAGATGTTTTCGATAATCATGGTGCCGCCAATCAGCTCGCCAATGTGCATGCCCACCGCCGTAATCATCGGCAGCGACGCGTTACGCAGAATATGACGACGTTCCGTTTGTTTCTCGTTCAGACCGCGCAGACGCGCCCAGGTGACGTGCCGTTGTCCGGCGACCTCGAGCATGCTGGCGCGCAGCAGACGGGCGTTGATTGCCAGCGACATAAAGGCTATCGACACGGCAGGCAAAACGATGTGCTGCCAGCCGCCGTAACCCATCGCGGGTAGCCATTGCAAATAGACGGAGAAGAACATCACCAGCAGAAAGGCGAGCCAGAAGTTAGGCATCGATACGCCGAGAAAGGCGATGAAACGCACGGCAAAATCTGGCAGACGGTCGCGGTGACGCGCCGCCCAGATGCCGAGCGGTACGGAGGTGAGCAGGATCAACACCAGCGCTGCGCCCGCCAGTTGCAGTGTGGCGGGCAGGAAGTTGAGTACGTCATCCAGCACCGGACGCTGAGTGGCGAACGAGATGCCGAAATCCAGATGCAGCGCTTTCCACAGCCAGGTTCCGTACTGGACGGCCAGCGGCTGATCCAGTCCCAGCATGACCCGCGTAGAGGCGACCATTTCCGGCGTCGGCGGCAGGTTAGAGAGACGCAAATAGTCGAGTGCCGGGTCGCCAGTACCCAGGCGCAGCATCAAAAAGATAATCACCGAGGCGGCGAAAACCATCGGGATCAGCAGCAGAATACGCCGCAAAACATAACGTAACATCAGGGTTTCACCGCGCTTATCTGTTCAAATGGGATTTCAGTGGCGATAGGGGCATAAGGGATGGTTCCCAGCGCCGGTTTCGCGACCACCATCATGGAGATGTAGCTGATCGGGAGATAGACCGCGTCGTTGTGCAGGCGGGTCAGAATGTCGCGGTACAACGCCTGGCGCTTGTTCTCGTCGGTGGTGGAAAGCACCTCGCCAATCTCTTTATCGATCAGCGGTTTGTCTGCCAGTCCTTGCTGTGCCTGAAAATCAGCATGTGAGGGAACGCGCATTGAACTCATAAAGGCATGCGGATCGTACGGCGCGCCCCAGGTGCGGTTGAAAACCATGCCGAAGCGCCCGTCGCGCTGGCGGGCGTAAATACTGCTCTCTTCTTCACCGATAAGTAGAACATCGACGCCAACCTGACGCATATCAGCCTGAATGATTTCGGCCATCGATTTGCTCAGCGCATCGGTGCCGATAAACGACAGTTCAATGCGCAGCGGCTGGCCGTTTTTCTCGCGAATCTCTTTCCCTGCGGGCAGAACCCAACCGGCTTTTTCCAGCAGGGATTTGGCCTGCTGCGGGTCATATTCGCGTGGTTTCAGACCAATGTCGGCGTAAGGCACAGAGGGCGAAAACAGCGTATTTGCCACCTGTTGTGTGCTGTACAGCGCATTGTCGATGAGGGATTTTTTGTTCACGGCATGATTCAGCGCTTCGCGTACTGCTAGCTCGTTGGTGGGGGCTTTAGCCGAGTTGAGCGCCAGCATCACGGTTTCAATCGGTTGTGAAAGCTGGGTGTGGTAAGCCGGTGTCTGGCTAAACCGGGCGAACGTGTCGAGGGGCAGCAATCCTTCGTTACCGTAAAGCAGATCGATATCACCGGTTTCAAAGGCCACGGCGCGAGTGGTCGGGTCCGGGATCACCTTGACGGTGATCTGCCGAATCTGGGGTTTTTCTCCCCAGTAATGGTCGTTACGTACCAGCACGTCGTATTGATTGAGCTTCGATTCTTTGAGTATCCACGGACCCGTGCCGATGGGCGCTTTAATACCGTTCATCGTTTCGTTGTTTTTAAATTGCGATGGGGCGATAAAGCGGAAAGGACGCGGCAGGGCAAGTTCCTGCAAGAAGGGGTAGTACGCGCTTTTCAGCGTGATTTGCAGCTCGGTTTTGCTTAACGCTTTGACGTCGGTTATCTGATTGGTCAACTCCAGCCAACTGTGGCGTTGGCGGTTATCTAATACCGTGCGGAAATTCTCCGCCGCAGCGTGTGCATCAAAGATTTCACCATTCGAGAATCTGACGTCATCGCGCAGGGTAAACACCCAGGTTTTGCCGTCTGCCGAGTGGGTCCAGCTTTTTGCCAGCCACGGTTTCACGGAACCGTCTGCCTGATATTTCACCAACGGTTCATACACCATGCTCTGGGCGAACATTTGATTAGGCGTGTAAAGATGTGGGTTGAGTGGCCCCACATTTACCGGCCATGCGGTGGTTATCTCGTCAGGTGCGGCGGCGTGTGCGAGGAATGACGCACAGGCCAGCAGCGCAAATACAGTGCGGCGCAATCTGGTCAAAATGGTGGTCCCGATTGATGAATAGAAGTACGACTAATTGGGTATGACGATTCTAGGGATTCATCATACTTTTGACGTGTTCTGGATCAATAGATGGGCAACCAGAAGGGAAAAGTACACAAAAATCGTAGAGTAAATAGGGAGAAACGGGCGCGGGATGCCCGTGTTTCTCAGGCGTTGTGTCAGGCAACCGCGTCCAGTCGCTGTACTGATGCGGCGGTTACCTGAAACGGTGTAGGGGTGCATACGGCCAGGCTCAGTGCGTCAAGCTGGCAGTGGCTGACCGACAAGGCAGAAGCGAGTGTGCTGTCGACGCTGACGATTTGCCAGGCGGTGCCGCCGCGCTGTTTCACCATCGCTTCTTTACGCGTCCAGATGCGCCAGAACGCGGCCAGTTGCTGGTCCGGATGCTCTGCTTCCATCTCGGCATGTTCTCCGAGACTGAATACCGCATTCGCCAGCGCCCGCCAGTTATGGTGCGGGCGGATGATTTCGAGATCGCAACCCACCTCGCCTTCATCACTCAGCAGCAAAACGATGTCATCGCCGCTGTGGCTCAGGTTGAACCACAGCGGGGTCTGGGCTGAAAACGCCGGTTTTCCCTGTTCGCCGTAAACAATCTCGGGCAAGGGTGAAAGCGCGTGGGATAGCAGCACACGACCCGCCAGCCAGCGGGCACGACGCTTGCCTTGTGGGGCTTGAGCGTACAGCGAAGGCGGTAACGCGCCTTTGCTCAGAGTCGACACTTTTCCCAGAACGATCCGGTACATATCAGGACCAACGTTTAATAATAATGGAATTTACACAGTGTATCATTTGTCATCTTATCCCGGTAATCGACTCTTGGGCCGTCCAGGCCCCAGTAATATCGCCAGTTTGCTGCCGCCTTTGGTGGTTTCCATCCAAATTTTGCACACGCTGGTTAAGGGAACAGAAAGTAACATACCTACCGGACCTAATAACCATCCCCATACCAGTAATGAGAGGAATACCACGAGAGTGGACATTCCCAGGCGATGCCCCATGATGCGCGGTTCCAGGATATTACCAATAACCATATGGACCACTAAAAAGAGCGCCCCCACCAGGATGCATTCATAAAACCCGTTAAATAACAGCGCCTGGATCATCGGCGGCACCGCAGAAATAACGGAACCAATATTGGGGACATAGTTCAGCAGGAAGGCCAGCACGCCCCACATGAGTGCGAACTGAATCCCCATTAGCGCAAGCCCCAGCCAGATAATGGCGCCGGTCCATAAACTCAGCAGCGTTTTCAGCGCCAGATAGTGTGAGACGCCTTTTAACGCCCGATGCAGACCGGCAATGTGGATCTGCGGATTGTTCAGCGCAAAACGCAGTTTGTAGGGGACGTGGCGGACTTCAAACAGCATGAACACGACGGTCATCACCAGCAGAATAATGCTGGCCATCGCGCCTGACAGCCCGGTCATCAACGCCGTGGTGAAGGTCATCAGCTTGTCAGAATCAATGCGTTGCAGCATACGCTCCGGCGACAAATGGAGATTGAGAAACGGCACCATCTCTTGCAGATGCAGGAGTTTGCGCGTCAGCTCTTTGTTGTATTTCGGCAGCATAGCAATGAACTCATTCACCGAGGAGGCCAGCACGCCGATCACCGCAGTGAGAACGATGAGCATCACCACGACCACCAGTGTAATCGCCAGCGGACGATGCAAACCCCGACGGATGAACCAGGTGACCAGCGGGTTCAGAACAATGGCGAAAAAGAGCGCCAACAGGAGTTGCACAATGATATCCGCTGCGGCATGAATACCGGCCAGAATGACCACTAACGCTGCCAGTTTTAGCAGAATGTGCAAACCCGTTTTGTCAGGCTGAGGGGTCGTCATGTCTACGTCCTTCTTGTGTTCCGTTTGCTAAGTGTAGCGGCTGGCTTGCTGCTGCTAATCTGAATCTTGCTGCTGATTTTCGTGGCCGGGCATGATAGAAATGAAACACTGTTGTAAGAACGTGGTGGATCCCATGCCAGAACCCGTCGCTGAACCGGCGCTCAATGGATTACGTCTTAATCTACGCATCGTCTCGGTTGTCATGTTTAACTTCGCCAGCTATCTGACCATCGGCCTGCCGCTCGCGGTACTGCCTGGCTATGTTCATGATGTGATGGGATTTAGCGCCTTCTGGGCGGGACTGGTCATCAGTCTGCAATACTTTGCGACCCTCCTGAGTCGGCCCCATGCCGGACGTTTTGCCGATCTCCTGGGACCGAAAAAAATCGTGGTATTCGGTCTGTGCGGCTGTTTTTTAAGTGGCCTGAGTTATTTTTTGGCAGGCGTCACCAGCGGTTGGCCGATAGCGAGCTTACTGCTGTTGTGTCTGGGACGGCTGATCTTAGGTATCGGCCAAAGCTTTGCGGGCACTGGCTCCACGCTGTGGGGCGTAGGGGTAGTGGGATCGTTGCACATTGGGCGGGTGATTTCGTGGAACGGGATTGTCACCTATGGGGCAATGGCGATGGGGGCGCCGCTCGGTGTGCTGTTCTACGCCTGGGGAGGTTTGCAAGGGCTGGCGCTGACGATTATGGGCGTCGCCTTGCTGGCGGTGTTGTTTGCGCTTCCACGTCCAGCAGTGAAAGCCAGTAAAGGCAAACCTTTGCCGTTTCGCGCCGTTCTCGGACGTGTCTGGCTGTACGGCCTGGCCCTGTCGCTGGCGTCTGCCGGATTTGGCGTGATCGCCACCTTCATCACACTGTTTTATGACGCCAAAGGCTGGGATGGTGCGGCATTCGCCCTCACACTGTTTAGCTGTGCGTTTGTCGGCACGCGTCTGTTGTTTCCCAATGGCATCAATCGGATCGGCGGTTTAAATGTGGCGATGATCTGTTTTGCGGTGGAAATCGTCGGGCTGCTGCTGGTGGGGATGGCGGTACTGCCGTGGATGGCGAAAATCGGCGTATTGCTGGCAGGGGCCGGGTTCTCGCTGGTTTTCCCGGCACTGGGCGTGGTGGCGGTGAAAGCGGTGCCGCAACAAAATCAGGGTGCAGCGTTGGCAACCTATACGGTGTTTATGGATTTATCGTTGGGCGTCACCGGGCCACTGGCCGGGCTGGTTATGACATGGGCGGGTGTGCCGGTTATCTATCTGGCGGCGGCGGGACTGGTGGCGGTTGCGTTTTTGTTGACCTGGCGGTTAAAAAAACGGCCCCCGGCAACAATGCAGGAGGCCGTATCATCGTCTTAACCGTTACTGAATGACCAGCGTGTTAATGATGTTTTCAGCGGCAGTTTGCGCTTTTTGCTGATCGTCTGCAGGCAGTGTGATCTGCATGGTCAGCAGTTGGTCGCCCACTTTACCCAGCACGACGGAAGAGTAAGCGGTCTGGCCTTTCGCCGAGATAATGCTGTCTAACTGCTGGAACGTGTGGCCCTTCAGCTCGATAGATTTGTTGGTCACGACCTGCAATTGCGGGTCGCGGCTACGCTGTTGCTCTTCCAGACGTTTCGCCAGCACGGCCAGCTCTTCTTTGGTGTCGTCGCCCACAATCACAATGACGGCTTTCTGGCCAGTGGCGTCAGAATAGACGTGCATATTGTTGGCCTGAGTCCCCAGCTTGCCGCTCTGATCGGTCATCTCTGCCGGCAGTGAGAAACTGAGTTTGCCATCCATCAGGCTGACAGGTTGTCCGGTTGCGTTACTTTCCGCTGTGGCACCCTCTGCCGGAGCTTTCGTATCGCTGTTATCACAGGCCGCAAGCCCCATAACCAGCAGGCCAATACCGACATATTTAACCAGATTGCGCATTGACTTCTTCCTTTCGATAAACGGCCATAACGGCTCATTCACCCATCTTATCACAACTCGGAAAATGAACCTTTAACTCGTCTGCAATGCCGAGATTTCAGATTTATCTGCCAGCCTTTTCAGCAACATATTCAGCAATACGCCATACATCGGCAGGAAGAAAACAAGGCTGATCAGCACCTTGAATGCGTAGTCGACGAGGGCGATTTCCATCCAGTGCTCGGCCATAAACGCGTCCGGGCTACGCCAGAAAGCGATAAAGAAGAAGGCGAGCGTATCACTGACGTTACCAAACAGCGTCGATGCTGTCGGCGCCAGCCACCAGCGACGATTCTGGCGCAGGCGATTAAAGACATGCACATCCAGAATCTGCCCCAGCGCGTAAGCCATAAAACTGGCGGCGGCAATACGGGCGACAAACAGGTTGAAGTGCAACAGCGCGCCAAATCCCTGCCAGGAGCCCATATAGAACAGCGACGAGATGACATAGGAGATCAGCAGCGCCGGGATCATTACGGCAAAGATGATTCGACGTGCCAGCGGCGCGCCAAAAATACGCACGGTCAGATCGGTGGCGAGAAAAATAAAGGGAAAGCTGAACGCGCCCCACGTGGTGTGGAAACCAAAAATGGAAACCGGGAGCTGCACCAGATAGTTACTGGAGGTGATCACCAGCAAATGGAATAGCGATAGCCAGAACAACGCGTTTACGCGCTGCGTTTGAGAGAACTGCGTCATATTGTACCTTTTTAATTAAATTGGGGTGAGGGAACCCATTTCGTGCGACACGCTATTTTACTGGCCCCAATCAAAGGGCTGCGCCAATAACGCGTCTTAACATTTTCAAGCCGCCGCATGATACTGCTTTAACTACGCAATGCAATGGTTGTTTTTTACGCAATCGTTAACCTGATTGGCTTACTCGCAAACTGGGGGTAAACTACCGCCGTTTTTTGCGTAAATGAGACGATAATGACCGATCTGCTTTCTACCCCCGACCATACGCTTGATGCTCAGGGACTGCGCTGCCCGGAACCCGTGATGATGGTGCGTAAAACGGTACGCAACATGCAGACAGGTGAAACGCTGTTGATTGTCGCCGACGATCCGGCAACGACCCGCGATATTCCTGGTTTTTGTACCTTTATGGAACATGAACTGTTAGCGAAAGAGACGGAATCACTGCCGTATCGCTATTTGATCCGTAAAGGACAGTAAGCGGTGCCGGATGGCGCTTACGCTTATCCGGCCTACAAAGAATAATACTCCACGTGCAGCCCGTAGGCCGGATAAGGCAACGCCGCCATCCGGCACAAACACATTAGCCTTTTCGCAACAGCCGCAGTGCGTTCGCCGTCACCAGCACCGTCGCCCCCGTATCAGCCAGCACCGCCAGCCAAAGGCCGGTTATCCCCAGCAGCGTGGTGACGAGGAAAATCCCTTTTAACCCCAGCGCAATGGCGATGTTCTGCCGAATATTGGCGTGGGTCGCGCGCGCCAGTTGAATCATCTGCACCAGCCCGCGCAGGCGGTTATGGGTCAGGGCGGCATCGGCGGTTTCCAGCGCAACATCCGTACCGCTTCCCATTGCGATGCCAATCGTGGCCGCTTTCATGGCGGGGGCGTCGTTAATACCGTCGCCAACCATCGCCAGCGGCGACTGCTGGTTAAGGGCAGAGACGGCCTTGACCTTATCTTCTGGCAGCAGCCCGGCTTTAAATTCCAGCCCAAGTTCACTGGCGATGGCGGCCGCGGCACGCGGATTATCGCCGGTCAGGATCACACCATTTACCCCTAACGTTTTGAGTTCGCTAACGGCGGTGTGGGCATCCTCACGCAACGTATCCTGTAGCGCAATCACGCCAAGTACCGTCTCGTTACGCAGCACCAGAACCACCGTTTGTCCGGCGTTTTCCAGTTCATTGATCTGCCCGGCAAAGGCGTCGGCAGGTTGTTTACCCGCCGCGCAAATCAGCACGCGCTCGCCGTTGACCAACGCTTCAATGCCGGAACCGACCAGTGCTCGTTGAGACTGCGCGGCGGGAATACTCAGCTTGCGCGTTTGGGCTTCAGCGACGATGGCTTGCGCCAGCGGGTGCGTCGCCCCTTGTTCCACCGCCGCCGCCAGCGCCAGCAGGTCAGACTCGCTGATTTCTGCTGCCGGATGGATAGCCGTAACACGGGGTTTCCCGATGGTCAGCGTACCGGTTTTATCAAAGGCGACATGGGTGACTCTGCCCAGTTGTTCCAGCGCCGCCCCCCCTTTGATCAACGCGCCACGGCGTGCCGCCGCGGCCAGTCCGGAGGTAATGGCCGCGGGTGTTGAGATAACCAGCGCACACGGGCAGCCAATCAGCAGCAGCGTCAGTCCTTTATAAATCCACTCCTGCCACGAGGCGGCGAACAGCAACGGCGGAACGAGGGCGACCAGCAGCGCGATGGCCATGATCGCCGGGGTATAAATTCGGCTGAAGCGATCGATAAAACGTTCGATCGGCGCGCGGCGTTCTTCAGCCTCTTCAATCAGCTTCAGAATGCGGTCAATCGCACTGGCGCCAGGTTCAGAAAGCACTTCGAGCGTAACAAGACGGTCAACGCTGGTAGCGCCCGCGGGCACTTTTTCGCCTGTTGCCCGTTCAACCGGGATGGATTCACCTGTCAGCGCGCTCTCATCAAAACTGGCGAAACCGGAAACCAATTTACCGTCGGCAGGCAAGCGGCCGCCGGCGGCAACTTCAATCGTATCCCCCGGTTGCAGGGTAGCGATCGCCACCTCTTCACGCTGTCCGTTACGGATGCGCGTGGCGGTTTCTGGCTTGAGCGCCATCAGCGCGCTGACCCCTTTACGGGCGCGGCTGGCAGCCCAACCTTCCAGGCGCTCGCCAATCAGGAACAGCAGCAGCACCATTGCCGCCTCTGCGGTTGCGCCAATAAACAGCGCGCCAATGGCGGCGACGCTCATCAGCGTTTCAATGGCGAAGTAGCTGCCGGTTTTCATCAGGCGCAGCGCCTGGCGGGCAATCGGGTAGAGACCGACCAGCGTGGTGGCGATAAACGCGACCTGGCCAAAAGGATGGTTGAACTGCTCCAGCCCCCAACTGATAGCCATCATGATAATCAGCGTAATCAACGGCAGGTTTTCTTTAAACCGGGACTCAGGGGTGTCTTCCGGTGCCTGTTCGTCGCGCAGGGTGTAGCCCGCGTTTTGGACGGCGCTTTCAATTTGCTGACGCAGATCGGGGTCTGCGTCTACCACCAGTTTTTCCGTCGCGAAGAGAACCTGAACCTGATTGACGCCGCTCACCTGGCGTACCGCATTCTCAACTTTTCGCGCGCAGGCGGCGCAATCCATACCCGCGACTTTCCAGGTATAACGGGTGCCTTTAATAGCGTCGGAAACAAGGGGGGCAGGGGTGCTACACGTCCCTTCACAGCAGCAGTCATCTGACTTCTGTGGCGCGGGAGCAAGGGTAAAGGATGAAAATTGTGGTGCCTTTTTGCCATCAGTTTCGGGTGTCGACATGGCATCCTCCGGTCGATGATAATTTTCTCATTAACCGGAGGATACACTCTGGAGTCGACTCCAGAGTCAAGCGTTATTAGAGATAAAGTGAGCGAACGATCAGGAAGTGCCCCGCGAAGTAGCAGGCGGCGGCAATCGCGTTATCCGCACGGAAGCGATAGCGATAGTGGCTCCCCAGCCAGACAATATTGCTAATGAACAACAATGCCGCCCCCATAAACGCAGAAAATGCCGGAGCGGTGGGGCGGAAGAACCACAGTTCACCGGCCAGCCAGACCATCACCAGCGTCATCGCGATAAACGTACACACCGGTAAGCGTAACTCTTCCAGGCGCGTCCAGATGACGGCGATCAGCAGCGCGCCCAACACCAGCAGTACCAGCGGCAGCGGCCAGAAGAAAGAGAGTGTCATCTGGCTGGCGAAGTAGATGGTGTACAGCAGGTGTGACAGGAAGAACGCGCCAATGGCATACAACAGACGCTGGCGAGGCAGCAGTGTCAGCGCATCGCCCACCAGTGTGGCACACAGCCCCGCGAGTACCAGGTAGCTGACGGCACTGAACATCGGCGCTTGCCAGGCAAGTAACAGCAGGAGTAATAGAGTGACGGGTTTAAAGACCCAACGTTGCCACGCAGGCCCACGATAAGAAGCATCCACAAATAACCATGCGGAAAGACAGACAGCGATAAACGACCAAAGCATCTTAGTTCCTTGAATTCGTTATTTTTTCGCAAGCGATATGCTCACGGCCATAGTGTCCAGTGTAGAGGCGGGTACAGGCGGATGACAACACCATAACAGGCAAGGTATGCTTATTTCCGTATTTTCTGATGGGTTAAAAACATGAGTAAGCCACCTCTTTTTTTCATTGTTATCATTGGGTTGATTGTCGTTGCTGCGTCGTTTCGCTTTGTTCAACAGCGGCGCGAAAAAGCGGATAACGAGAGCGCGCCGTTACTGCAAAAGGCGGTGGTGGTCAGTAATAAACGCGAAAAACCGATCGATGACCGACGCTCGCGCCAGCAGCAGGTCACCCCGGCAGGCACGAGTATGCGTTATGAGGCGAGCTTTAAACCGCAGAGCGGCGGTCTGGAACACACCTTCCGTCTGGATGCGCAGCAATATCATGCGCTGACCGTGGGAGACAAAGGCACGCTGAGTTACAAAGGAACGCGCTTTGTCGATTTTGTGGGTCAGACAGAGGCCCGGTAACAGTGGCGCCACCGGGCAAAAAAATCACTTCTTCATCTGTGACTTCAGTTTTTTCTGCCAGACCAGCAGTTCAAACACACCGAACAGGAAAATGCGGATTTTTTCACCGGTAGTCATTTGCGGCCCCTCTTTCGGCAAGGTGCTTTTTAGCAACGCGAGCTGCATACCGTGCATCAACGCCATAAAGATCAGCGCGACGTTCACGAAGATATTGAGTGGCCGTGGGAAAGGTTGTACTACGTTAAGCAACAAAAATGCCCAGACGCAGAGCATCAACAACCGTCCCAGATTAATCAACATTACGTTCTCCTTATTTTTCTCTTTGATATAAACGGTATGCGACTTGCCCGGCCACTTTTTCGCGATACAGCGACCAGTTTTCCGGGACGGGCGGCAGACCGTTTTCGACTTCGCTTTCGATATAAATATAGGCTTCATCAGCCAGCCAGCCGTGCGTTTCCAGTAACGTTAGCGTCTCTTCCAGCAGTCCTTTACGAAAGGGCGGATCGACGAAGACCACGTTGTGCGGTGTTCCGGTTTGGGCAAGGTGCGCCAGGGTGTTGGCGTTGATGACCCGGGCATTGCTGGCTTTCAGCGTCGCCAGATTTTTTTGCAACTGTTGGGAAACCGCGCGATCCATCTCCAGTAGCGTCGCGCCTGCCGCATAGCGGGACAGTGCCTCCAGCCCCAGTGCGCCGCTGCCCGCAAAACAGTCCAGACACTGGGCGTCGACCATGACGGGCGCCAGCCAGTTGAACAGCGTTTCGCGGACCCGGTCCGTCGTCGGGCGCAGACCCGGGCTGTCCGGAACCGGGAGTTTACGACCTCGCCATTGTCCGCCAATAATCCGGATTTGACCGCTGCCTGAGTGATTCGGTTTTTTCATGTCAATAATGGTCCAATCCGCGGCTGATACGTAATACCAGGCGGTGATGTGAATTAAGTTAAGTGATAGACTATTTCATCATTTTTATAGCTGCTATGTACATAGCGTTGACGCTGTGCCATGAAGCAACAGCGGGGAGTATGGTCGCAAATGGCGAAAGAGAAAAAACGTGGCTTTTTTTCCTGGCTGGGCTTTGGTCAAAAAGAGCAGGCGCCGGAAAACGAGACAGAACTAAAAAGCGAAGAACAACAACAGGTTACTGATGAGGTTGTTGCGACTGAAGAGCAGCAGCACGCCGCGGAACCGCACAAAGACGCTGAATCGGAAGCCTTTGCCGCTGAAGTGGTGGAAGTCACTGAGCAGGTTGCCGAAAGTGAAAAACCGCAGCCGGAGCCAGCCATTGTTGAGGACGCGCCGGTCGAATCCGACGTTGAACCACAACCAGAAATCGTAGAAACGCCCGCTGCGATCGTCGAAGAACTGGTTGTTGAAACACCCGCTCCGACCGTTGCTGTCGCCGATGTTATCGAACATGAAGCGCTGCCGTTGCCGGAAGAGGTGAAAGCCGAAGAGATTTCACCGCAAGAGTGGCAGGCGGAAGCGGAAACCGTCGAAATCATTGAGGCGGTCGAGGAAGCAGAGGAAAACGAACCCGAATTAACCGACGAAGAGCTGGAAGCGCAGGCGCTGGCCGCCGACGCGGAAGAAGAAGCGGCAGAAGAAGTCGAAGAGACAGAAGAGCCGGTTGTTGACGCCGCAGAGGTACAAGAAGAGACGCCGGTTGAAGAGAGCGCTCAGGAACAGGAAAAACCGACCAAAGAAGGTTTCTTTGCGCGCCTGAAACGCAGTCTGCTAAAAACCAAAGAAAACCTCGGTTCCGGATTTATCAGTCTGTTCCGTGGAAAGAAAATCGACGATGATCTCTTCGAAGAGCTGGAAGAGCAGTTGCTGATCGCTGACGTCGGGGTGGAAACCACCCGCAAGATTATTGCTAATCTGACCGACGGCGCGAGCCGTAAGCAACTGCGCGATGCCGAAGCGCTCTACGGGTTGCTCAAGGATGAAATGGGCGAGATCCTGGCGAAAGTCGAAGAACCGTTGAATGTAGAAGGCAAAACCCCGTTTGTTATTTTAATGGTTGGCGTGAACGGCGTGGGTAAAACCACCACTATCGGTAAACTGGCGCGTCAATTTGAACAACAAGGCAAATCCGTGATGCTGGCGGCAGGGGACACCTTCCGCGCCGCGGCGGTGGAGCAGTTGCAGGTTTGGGGGCAACGTAACAACATTCCGGTGATTGCTCAGCACACTGGCGCAGATTCCGCCTCCGTGATCTTTGATGCGATTCAGGCGGCGAAGGCGCGTAACGTTGACGTGCTGATCGCCGATACGGCAGGTCGCTTGCAGAACAAAGCGCACCTGATGGAAGAATTGAAGAAAATCGTTCGCGTCATGAAGAAACTGGATGAAGACGCGCCGCATGAAGTTATGCTGACTATCGATGCCAGCACCGGGCAGAATGCGATAAGCCAGGCCAAACTGTTCCACGAAGCGGTGGGGTTGACCGGTATCACTCTGACCAAGCTGGACGGAACGGCGAAAGGGGGAGTTATCTTCTCGGTTGCCGATCAGTTTGGCATTCCTATCCGCTATATTGGTGTGGGCGAACGTATCGAGGATTTACGTCCGTTTAAAGCGGGCGATTTTATAGAGGCACTTTTTGCCCGAGAGGATTAACAATGATTCGCTTTGAACATGTCAGCAAGGCCTATCTCGGTGGGAGACAAGCGCTGCAAGGGGTCACATTCCACATGCAGCCTGGCGAGATGGCGTTCCTGACCGGTCACTCAGGTGCGGGGAAAAGTACCCTGCTGAAGCTGATCTGTGGGATTGAGCGGCCAAGCGCCGGGAAAATCTATTTCAGCGGGCATGACATCACGCGTTTGAAAAACCGTGAAGTGCCGTTTCTGCGCCGTCAGATCGGGATGATTTTCCAGGATCACCACCTGTTGATGGACAGGACGGTCTTCGACAACGTGGCGATCCCGCTGATTATCGCGGGCGCCAGCGGAGACGACATTCGTCGTCGCGTGTCGGCGGCACTGGATAAAGTCGGCCTGTTGGACAAAGCGAAGAACTTCCCGATTCAACTTTCCGGCGGTGAACAGCAGCGTGTGGGCATCGCCCGGGCGGTGGTGAATAAACCGGCAGTGTTACTGGCGGATGAACCGACCGGGAACCTGGATGACGCGCTGTCGGAAGGGATCTTACGTCTGTTCGAAGAGTTTAACCGCGTCGGGGTGACGGTACTGATGGCAACGCACGACATTGGGCTTATTTCCCGCCGTTCGTATCGGATGCTGACCCTGAGCGATGGACATTTGCATGGAGGCGAGGCCCGTGAATAAGCGCGACGCGATTAATCAAATCAGGCAATTCGGTGGTCGACTGGACCGCTTCCGTAAATCTGGCGGTGCGTCCCCAGACGGTGGCCGCAATGCGCCAAAGCGTGCGAAGTCTGCGCCAAAACCGAACTCGCGTAAAACCAACGTCTTTAACGAACAGGTTCGCTACGCGTTCCAGGGGGCGTTACAGGATCTGAAAAGCAAACCACTGGCGACGTTTCTGACGGTGATGGTTATCGCGATCTCCCTGACCCTGCCAAGCGTGTGCTACATGGTTTACAAAAACGTGAACCATGCGGCGACACAATATTACCCTTCTCCGCAGATAACCGTATATCTGCAAAAAACGCTGGATGATGACGCAGCTGCAGGGGTGGTGGCGCAGTTGCAGGGCGAGCAGGGCGTGGAAAAAGTGAATTACCTGTCGCGAGATGACGCGCTGGGCGAGTTCCGTAACTGGTCCGGATTTGGCGGCGCGCTGGACATGCTGGAAGAGAACCCGCTGCCGGCCGTGGCGGTGGTGGTGCCGAAACTCGACTTTCAGGGAACGGACTCGTTGAATACGCTGCGCGATCGGATTTCGCAAATTAACGGTATCGACGAAGTGCGCATGGATGATAGCTGGTTTGCTCGTCTCGCCGCGCTGACTGGTCTGGTTGGCCGGGTATCGGCGATGATAGGCGTACTGATGGTGGCGGCGGTCTTCCTCGTCATCGGCAACAGCGTGCGCCTGAGCATCTTTGCCCGTCGCGACACCATTAACGTACAGAAATTGATCGGCGCGACAGACGGTTTTATTCTGCGTCCGTTCCTGTATGGCGGTGCGTTGCTGGGCTTCTCTGGCGCATTCCTTTCTCTGATTTTGTCAGAAATTTTGGTGATGCGACTGTCGTCCGCCGTGACCGAAGTGGCGCAGGTTTTCGGAACGAAATTTGATATCAACGGGTTATCGTTCGACGAGTGTCTGCTGTTGTTGCTGGTGTGCTCAATGATTGGCTGGGTGGCAGCCTGGCTTGCCACGGTACAACATTTACGTCACTTTACTCCTGACTAAAAAAACCGTGATATAATCTTTCCCTGCAATGAATTCCCGTTCGCAGGGAAAGAGCTTCAAAAAAATCTCCTGTCCCTGCCCCCGTATTTTTCAAAACGGTGTCACATTTTGTGCGTAGTTTATTCACAGCGTTGCATTGAACTTGTGGATAGAATCACTGTCTGATAAAAATGTGAATGATATTCTCGTTGCTCATAAGCTCTGGCATGATTGTTGTTGTAACGCCGGAAGATAAAGATTGAGAGGATTTGAATGACCAAAGAAATGCAAAATTTAGCTTTAGCCCCTGTTGGTAACCTGGAGTCTTACATCCGGGCTGCGAACGCGTGGCCGATGTTGTCGGCAGACGAGGAGCGGGCACTTGCTGAAAAGCTGCATTACCAGGGCGATCTGGAGGCAGCGAAGACGCTGATTCTGTCTCACCTGCGCTTTGTTGTTCATGTTGCTCGTAACTATGCGGGCTATGGCCTGCCGCAGGCGGATCTGATTCAGGAAGGTAATATCGGCCTGATGAAAGCCGTGCGCCGTTTTAACCCGGAAGTGGGTGTGCGCCTGGTCTCCTTCGCCGTGCACTGGATCAAAGCTGAGATCCACGAATATGTTCTGCGTAACTGGCGTATCGTCAAAGTGGCGACCACCAAAGCGCAGCGTAAGCTGTTCTTCAACCTGCGTAAAACCAAGCAGCGTCTGGGCTGGTTTAATCAGGATGAAGTCGAAATGGTGGCGCGCGAGCTGGGTGTTTCCAGCAAAGACGTTCGCGAAATGGAATCCCGTATGGCGGCGCAGGACATGACGTTTGATATGTCCTCGGACGATGAATCCGACAGCCAGCCGATGGCACCGGTGCTCTATCTGCAGGACAAATCGTCTAACTTTGCCGACGGCATTGAAGACGACAACTGGGAAGAGCAGGCGGCAAACCGTTTGACCGACGCTATGCAGGGGCTGGACGAACGTAGCCAGGACATCATTCGTGCACGTTGGCTGGATGAAGACAACAAGTCTACCTTGCAGGAACTGGCCGATCGCTACGGCGTTTCCGCAGAACGTGTGCGCCAGCTTGAAAAGAACGCCATGAAAAAACTTCGCGCCGCTATCGAAGCGTAATTCCCGCGAAGTCCCCGAAAAACCCTGGATGAATATCCGGGGTTTTTGTTTTTTTAACGCCTGTTCTGGCAAATTTTCTCCCCCTGGCAAACACTTACCGATGGGTTTTGCGCATCTTAGGGGATGAAAATGAAAAATAACGAACTGAATGAACGGCGTTTACAGGCGACGCCGCGCGGTATCGGCGTAATGTGCGATTTTTATGCCGACAGAGCAGAAAACGCGACGCTGTGGGACGTGGAAGGCAATGAGGTGATTGATTTTGCCGCCGGTATTGCGGTGCTTAACACCGGTCATCGACACCCAAAAATAATCGCTGCCATTGAGAAGCAGCTTCAGTCATTCACCCATACGGCTTATCAAATCGTTCCTTATGAAAGCTACGTCCGGCTTGCGGAACGCATCAACGAACGTGTCCCCATCAACGGGCCGGTAAAAACCGCCTTTTTCTCTACCGGGGCGGAAGCGGTAGAGAACGCGGTGAAGATTGCCCGTGCCTACACAAAACGACCAGGACTTATCACCTTTGGCGGCGCCTTCCACGGGCGAACCTTTATGACCATGGCGCTGACCGGAAAGGTCGCTCCCTACAAAATTGGCTTTGGACCGTTCCCCGGGTCGGTGTATCACGCGCAGTATCCTAATGCGGTGCACGGGGTTAGCACCGCTGATGCGCTGCAAAGCCTGGAGCGCATTTTCAAAGCGGATATTGCGCCCGATCAGGTGGCGGCGGTAATCCTTGAGCCGGTACAGGGTGAAGGGGGCTTTAATGTCGCGCCGGGTGAATTTATGCACGCGCTGCGCGCACTGTGCGATACCCACGGTATTCTCCTGATTGCCGATGAGGTGCAGACCGGTTTCGCCCGTACGGGCAAACTGTTTGCGATGGAGCATTACAGCGTGCAACCCGATCTCATCACGATGGCGAAAAGTCTGGCTGGCGGGATGCCGCTGTCGGCGGTTGCCGGACGCGCCGATATTATGGATGCGCCAGCGCCAGGCGGACTCGGCGGCACCTACGCCGGAAATCCGCTGGCCGTTGCTGCCGCGCATGCCGTACTGGATGTGATTGAAGAAGAGAAGCTGTGCGCGCGTGCCGTCGCGTTGGGCCAACATCTGGTTGAGGCGCTCAACTCGGCCAAAGCGAATTGTCCGCATATTGCGGATATTCGTGCGCAGGGCTCCATGGTGGCGGTGGAGTTTAACTGCCCGTCTTCCGGTCAGCCGTCTCCTGAATTTACCCGCCAGGTACAGAGTAAAGCGTTGGCGCAAGGACTCTTGCTGCTCAGTTGCGGCGTTTACGGCAATGTGATCCGCTTTCTCTACCCGCTGACTATCCCCGACGCGCAATTTCGCAAAGCGCTGGAGATTATTACGCACTCGCTGACACGATAAACCTGCGCCGCCCATTGCGGCGGCCACTTTTTTTGTCATCAACTTGTTATCTGACTGTCAAATTAGCTATTCCAAAATCGTAAAAATCGGGTATGTTTTAGCAGAGTGTGCTGAAAAAGCGCGAACTGCACACCTATAATTGAAATAAAGCGCTAAACAACAACATCACAACACACGTAATAACCACAATAATGGGGATTCTCAGGATGAATATGAAGGGTAAAGCGTTATTGGCAGGATGTATCGCCCTGTCTTTGAGCAATATGGCGTTTGCTAAGGATATTAAAGTCGCAGTCGTCGGCGCAATGTCGGGGCCGGTCGCGCAGTATGGCGATCAGGAATTTACAGGTGCGGAGCAGGCGATTGCCGATATCAACGCGAAAGGTGGCATTAAAGGCGACAAACTGGTCGTCGTGAAATATGATGATGCCTGTGACCCGAAACAAGCGGTCGCGGTCGCCAACAAAGTGGTTAACGACGGCATTAAGTACGTTATTGGTCACCTGTGCTCTTCATCCACTCAGCCTGCGTCTGACATCTATGAAGACGAAGGCATTCTGATGATCACGCCAGCGGCAACCGCGCCGGAACTGACCGCGCGTGGCTATAAATTGCTTCTGCGTACCACCGGTCTGGATTCTGACCAGGGACCGACAGCGGCGAAATACATTCTGAATAGCGTGAAACCGAAGCGCATCGCGATCATTCACGATAAACAGCAATACGGTGAAGGTCTGGCGCGCGCCGTTCAGGACGAGCTGAAAAAAGGTAACGCCGACGTCGTATTCTTTGACGGTATTACGGCTGGCGAGAAAGATTTCTCTACGCTGGTGGCGCGTCTGAAGAAAGAGAATATCGACTTTGTCTACTACGGCGGTTACCACCCGGAGATGGGGCAGATCCTGCGTCAGGCTCGCGCGGCGGGTCTGAAAACGCAGTTTATGGGACCAGAAGGGGTGGCGAACGTCTCCCTGTCTAACATTGCCGGTGAATCTGCCGAAGGGATGTTGGTAACGAAGCCGAAGAACTACGATCAGGTTCCGGCGAACAAACCGATTGTGGATGCCATCAAGGCGAAGAAGCAGGATCCGAGCGGTGCGTTCGTATGGACCACCTATGCGGCGCTGCAATCTCTGCAGGCAGGCCTGAATCAGTCTGAAGATCCGGCTGAGATCGCCAACTACCTGAAAGCGAACACCGTAGAAACCGTGATGGGTCCGCTCTCCTGGGATGAGAAAGGCGACCTGAAAGGCTTTGAGTTCGGCGTCTTTGACTGGCACGCCAACGGTACGGCGACCGACGCTAAATGACGGCATTGCCCGGTGACGCTTTGCTTACCGGGCCTACAACGTGCCATCTCCAGGCCGGGTAAGGCGCAGTCGCCACCCGGTTTTTTTACCGCTTCTCCCAGCCATTCTCCTGGGCCGTAAAGCCCAACGCCTGCATAAACGCCGCCATCACAACCCGGTCCTCAACGCCGACATCCGCCATCCACCAGGAGACGACGTTCGGGTTATCGCGCAGCACTTCTTCGACCAAATATTGCCCCACGCCACGGCGTCGTGTGACTTCGCGTATACGCAATGAATCCAGCGCGCCTTGCGTTGTCCCGAGAGTGACCCGCACTGCTCCCAGTAGACGCTCATTAAAGCGCGCGGCGTAGATCCGGTGCGTTTCATCAAGTGTTAAGGAGGAGGCTGAATATTCCGGCCAAATTTTGCCCAGATCGATGCGATCCTGGGCGCTGAAGTTTTCTAAACGAATGATGGTCAGCTTCATCAACAGCATGTCCAAATCTCAAAATATAGGGACAGTTTACCGAAATAATTTCCCCGGAGGCTTTCTCTTTTTTCTATCATTTGTTAGGTGATTAATGTTTTGACAGCGAAAAGTACAGTTTGAAACATTAGAGAATGAAAATTAGGCAGAATAATTCCCTGAAAGGCAGTGTTTTATTCCGCCCTTTGTATCGTTATTTTATGCTGACAACGGCGTTTTTTTTTGTTTATCTATAGTGAAAAGCAGAATATTATCTTTTCTTAATCGACTGAAAAATAGAGATTTTAATCTGTATTTGCTTAAAAGGCATCGCTAAACCATTAATGGGATTGATAAAAGTAGCGAAGTTCAAAAAAAGCACAGACTGCTTTTTGACCATATAAATACAAACTATAAATCACATCACAAATGGGGTTCTCAGAAATGAAACGGAATGCGAAAACGGTCATCGCAGGGGTCATTGCATTAGCGATATCGCATGCAGCAATGGCTGAGGATATTAAAGTGGCGGTCGTGGGGGCGATGTCCGGCCCGGTGGCGCAATGGGGAGACATGGAATTTAATGGTGCGCGTCAGGCCATTAAAGACATCAACGCCAAAGGCGGCATCAAAGGCGACAAGCTGGTTGGCGTTGAGTATGACGATGCCTGCGATCCGAAACAGGCCGTGGCGGTGGCGAATAAGATCGTCAACGACGGCATTCAGTATGTTATCGGCCACCTGTGTTCTTCTTCCACCCAGCCTGCATCTGACATCTATGAAGAAGAAGGTATTCTGATGATCACCCCGGGGGCGACGAACCCGGAGCTGACGCAGCGTGGCTATGAACACATTATGCGTACGGCAGGCCTGGACTCTTCTCAGGGACCGACCGCCGCCAAATACATTCTTGAAACCGTGAAACCGCAGCGTATCGCCATCATTCACGATAAGCAGCAATACGGCGAAGGGCTGGCGCGTTCGGTGCAGGACGGCCTGAAAGCGGGCAACGCCAATATCGTCTTTTTTGATGGGATCACGGCCGGAGAGAAAGATTTCTCTGCGCTGATCGCGCGTCTGCAAAAAGACAACATCGACTTCGTCTATTACGGCGGCTACTACCCGGAAATGGGCCAGATGCTGCGCCAGGCGCGTGCTGTCAGCCTGAAAACGCAGTTTATGGGACCGGAAGGCGTGGGTAATGCGTCATTGTCGAATATCGCGGGCGAGGCGGGGGAAGGCATGCTGGTGACGATGCCGAAACGCTATGACCAGGATCCGGCGAACAAAGCCATCGTGGATGAGCTGAAGGCAGAGAAAAAAGATCCGAGCGGCCCGTACGTGTGGATCACCTACGCTGCGGTTCAGTCGCTGGCGACGGCTCTGGAGCGTAGCGGCAGCAAAGCGCCGCTGGATTTGGTGAAAGATCTGAAAGCACACGGGGCTGATACCGTGATTGGGCCGCTGAAATGGGATGAAAAAGGCGATCTAAAGGGATTTGAATTTGGTGTCTTCCAGTGGCACGCCGACGGTTCTTCCTCGGTAGCCAAATAATCATCCCACCGCCCGGCGTTACCGGGCGGAATGAGAAAGGTAGTCTTATGTCCGAGCAGTTTCTCTATTTTCTGCAGCAGATGTTTAACGGCGTCACGCTGGGAAGCACCTACGCGCTGATCGCTATCGGTTACACGATGGTGTACGGCATTATCGGCATGATCAACTTCGCCCACGGCGAGGTGTACATGATCGGCAGCTATGTCTCTTTTATGATCATTGCCGCACTAATGATGATGGGCATTGATACCGGCTGGCTGCTGGTGGCCGCCGGGTTTGTTGGCGCCATTGTGATCGCCAGCGCCTATGGCTGGAGTATCGAGCGGGTGGCCTATCGGCCCGTACGCAGCTCCAAGCGCCTGATTGCGCTGATCTCCGCCATCGGGATGTCCATCTTTCTGCAAAACTACGTCAGCCTGACCGAAGGGTCGCGCGATGTGGCGCTGCCAAGCCTGTTCAACGGCCAGTGGGTTGTCGGGTCCAGCGAGAACTTCTCTGCCAGCATCACCACCATGCAGCTGGTTATCTGGATTGTCACCTTCGTGGCGATGCTGGCATTGACGCTGTTCATCCGTTATTCCCGTATGGGCCGCGCCTGTCGCGCCTGCGCAGAAGACCTGAAAATGGCGAGTCTGCTGGGGATTAATACTGACCGTGTGATTGCGCTGACCTTTGTGATCGGCGCGGCGATGGCGGCGGTGGCGGGTGTGCTGCTCGGACAATTTTACGGCGTCATCAACCCGTACATCGGCTTTATGGCCGGGATGAAAGCCTTCACCGCGGCGGTACTGGGCGGTATCGGCAGCATTCCAGGTGCCATGATCGGCGGCCTGATCCTCGGCGTTGCCGAAGCGCTCTCCTCTGCCTACCTGAGTACAGAATACAAAGATGTGGTGTCGTTTGCCCTGCTGATTCTGGTGCTGTTGGTGATGCCGACCGGTATTCTGGGTCGTCCGGAGGTAGAGAAAGTATGAAACCGATGCATTTTGCGATGGCGCTGCTCTCTGCCGCGATGTTCTTCGTGCTGGCGAGCGTTTTTATGGGCGTCCAGTTAGAGCTGGATGGCACTAAACTGGTGGTCGACACTGCGGGCGACATCCGCTGGCAGTGGGTGTTTATCGGCACGGCGGTGGTCTTTATCTTCCAGATGCTGCGCCCGACATTACAGAAGGGGCTGAAGAGCGTCTCCGGGCCGAAATTTATTCTGCCGGCCATTGACGGTTCAACCGCCAAACAGAAGCTGTTCCTTGTGGCATTGCTGGTTATCGCCGTGGCGTGGCCGTTTATGGTGTCGCGCGGGACGGTGGATATCGCCACCCTGACCATGATTTACATCATCCTTGGTCTCGGGTTGAACGTGGTGGTCGGGCTTTCTGGCCTGCTGGTGCTGGGTTATGGCGGCTTTTACGCTATCGGCGCTTACACCTTCGCGCTGCTGAACCACTATTACGGCCTCGGCTTCTGGACCTGTTTGCCGCTGGCGGGGCTGGTTTCTGCGGCGGCGGGCTTCCTGCTCGGTTTCCCGGTGCTGCGTCTGCGCGGCGACTATCTGGCGATTGTCACCCTGGGCTTTGGTGAAATCGTCCGTATTCTGCTGCTCAACAACACCGAAGTGACCGGCGGCCCGAACGGCATCAGCCAGATCCCGAAACCGACCTTTTTTGGTCTGGAGTTCAGTCGCACCGCCCGTGAAGGTGGCTGGGACACTTTCAGTAACTTCTTCGGCATGAAGTATGACCCGTCCGACCGCGTGATTTGGCTTTATCTGGTGGCGCTGTTGCTGGTGGTGTTCTCACTGTTCGTGATTAACCGTCTGCTGCGTATGCCGCTGGGCCGCGCATGGGAAGCGCTGCGTGAAGATGAAATCGCCTGTCGTTCATTGGGCTTAAACCCGACGCGTATCAAGCTGACGGCCTTTACCATCAGCGCCGCGTTTGCCGGTTTTGCCGGAACGCTGTTCGCCGCGCGCCAGGGCTTTGTCAGTCCGGAGTCGTTCACGTTTGCCGAATCGGCGTTTGTGCTGGCGATTGTGGTTCTGGGCGGCATGGGGTCGCAGTTTGCGGTGATCCTGGCGGCTATTCTGCTGGTGGTTTCGCGCGAGCTGATGCGTGACTTCAACGAATACAGCATGTTGATGCTGGGTGGCTTGATGGTACTGATGATGATCTGGCGTCCGCAGGGCTTGCTGCCGATGACCCGTCCACAGTTGAAACTGAAAAACGGGCAACCGAAAGGAGAGCAGGCATGAGTCAGCCATTATTATCTGTTAACGGTCTGATGATGCGCTTCGGCGGTTTGCTGGCGGTGAATAACGTCAACCTGGAGCTGCACCCGCAGGAAATCGTCTCCCTGATTGGTCCGAACGGTGCGGGCAAAACCACGGTCTTTAACTGTCTGACCGGTTTTTATAAACCCACGGGCGGCACCATCACATTACGTGACCAGCATCTGGAAGGGCTGCCGGGCCAGCAAATTGCCCGTATGGGCGTGGTGCGTACCTTCCAGCATGTGCGTTTGTTTCGTGAAATGACGGTGATTGAAAACCTGCTGGTAGCACAACATCAACAGCTGAAAACCGGCGTCTTTTCGGGGTTGTTCAAAACGCCATCCTTCCGCCGCGCCCAGAGCGAAGCGCTGGACCGCGCGGCGAGCTGGCTGGAGCGTATTGGTTTGCTGGAGCACGCCAACCGTCAGGCCAGTAACCTGGCGTACGGCGATCAGCGCCGTCTGGAGATCGCCCGCTGTATGGTAACGCAACCGGAGATCCTGATGCTTGACGAACCGGCGGCGGGTCTGAACCCGAAAGAGACCAAAGAGCTGGACGAGCTGATTGCTGAACTGCGTAACCATCACAACACCACGATTTTGCTGATTGAGCATGATATGAAGCTGGTGATGGGCATCTCTGATCGCATTTATGTGGTGAATCAGGGAACGCCGCTGGCGCACGGGACGCCGGAGCAAATTCGTAACAACCCGGACGTGATCCGCGCCTATTTAGGTGAAGCATAATGGTGGTGACGCATAAGATGGATAAAGTCATGTTGTCCTTTGACAAGGTCAGCGCCCACTACGGCAAAATTCAGGCGTTGCACGAGGTGAGCCTGCACATCAATCAGGGTGAAATCGTCACCCTGATTGGCGCGAACGGCGCAGGGAAAACCACCTTGCTGGGGACGCTGTGCGGCGATCCGCGTGCGACCAGCGGGCGGGTTGTGTTTGACGGCAAAGATATTACCGACTGGCAGACGGCGAAGATCATGCGCGAAGCGGTGGCGATTGTTCCGGAAGGGCGTCGCGTCTTCTCACGCATGACCGTGGAAGAGAACCTGGCGATGGGCGGCTTCTTTGCCGAACGCGACCAGTTCCAGCAGCGCATCAAGTGGGTGTACGAACTGTTCCCCCGTTTGCATGAGCGCCGCATTCAGCGTGCGGGCACCATGTCCGGCGGTGAACAGCAGATGCTGGCAATTGGTCGTGCGCTGATGAGCAACCCGCGCCTGCTGCTGCTGGACGAACCCTCGCTGGGTCTTGCGCCGATCATCATTCAGCAGATCTTCGACACCATCGAACAACTGCGCGAGCAGGGGATGACCATTTTCCTCGTTGAGCAGAACGCCAACCAGGCGCTGAAGCTTGCCGACCGCGGCTATGTGCTCGAAAACGGTCATGTGGTGCTATCCGATACCGGCGATGCGCTACTGGCGAATGAAGCGGTAAGAAGCGCCTATCTGGGCGGGTAATACCGCGATGTCATGAATCCCAGGCCGGGTAAGGTGATGCCACCACCCGGCTTTTTATTTGGCTTATACGTGCCTCAGCTCCCATTTTCCTGTCACCGTGCCTTCATCGTCTTGCCATCCCACTGACGCCTTACTATCTTTTTTTTGTAATCAAAACGTTATTTTTTTGTAATTCGAGCATGTCATGTTACTTCCGCGAACATAAAACGCGTGAAATCGCGCATTCGAAATAACAAGAGAGATAATCAATGAAACCGTTACGACATACAGCCTTAGGACTGGCGCTCAGCCTGGCATTGGCTGGCCAGGCACTGGCAGTGACTTCTATTCCATTCTGGCATTCAATGGAAGGGGAGTTAGGTAAAGAAGTTGATTCTCTGGCGCAACGTTTCAATGCCGCCAACCCGGATTACAAAGTGGTTCCCGTCTACAAGGGCAACTACGAACAGAACCTGAGTGCAGGTATTGCGGCATTCCGTACCGGTAACGCCCCGGCGATTTTGCAGGTCTATGAAGTCGGCACCGCCACCATGATGGCGTCGAAGGCGATTAAACCGGTCTATGAAGTGTTTAAAGATGCGGGCATCAGCTTTGATGAATCGCAGTTTGTGCCGACGGTTTCCGGTTATTACACCGATGGTAAAAGCGGGCACCTCCTTTCACAGCCGTTCAACAGTTCGACTCCGGTGCTCTACTACAACAAAGATGCCTTCAAAAAAGCGGGCTTAGATCCGGAGCAGCCGCCGAAAACCTGGCAGGATCTGGCGGCCTATACCGAGAAGCTGAAAGCGGCGGGTATGAAGTGTGGTTACGCCAGCGGCTGGCAGGGCTGGATCCAACTGGAAAACTTCAGCGCCTGGAACGGTTTACCCTTTGCGACTAAAAACAATGGTTTTGACGGCGCGGACGCGGTGCTGGAGTTCAACAAACCGGAGCAGGTGAAACATATTGCGCTGCTGCAGGAGATGAACAAGAAGGGCGATTTCAGCTACGTGGGTCGCAAAGATGAGTCCACCGAGAAGTTCTACAACGGGGATTGCGCCATTACGACGGCCTCGTCCGGATCGCTTGCCAACATTCGTCAATATGCCAAATTCAATTACGGCGTCGGCATGATGCCATACGATGGTGATGTGAAAGGCGCGCCGCAGAACGCCATCATTGGCGGGGCGAGCCTGTGGGTGATGCAGGGTAAAGACAAAGAGACCTACGCCGGTGTGGCGAAATTCCTCAACTTCCTGGCGCAGCCGGAAAATGCGGCTGAGTGGCACCAAAAGACCGGCTATCTGCCGATCACCACCGCAGCGTATGACCTGACCCGCGAACAGGGATACTACGATAAGAACCCTGGCTCAGATATCGCGACGCGTCAGATGCTGAACAAACCGCCGTTGCCGTACACCAAAGGGTTGCGTCTGGGCAATATGCCGCAAATCCGCACCATTGTGGATGAAGAGCTGGAAAGCGTGTGGACCGGCAAGAAAACCCCTCAGCAGGCGCTGGACTCCGCCGTTGAGCGCGGAAATCAGCTGTTGCGTCGTTTTGAACAGTCAACGAAATCTTAATGAGTGAAATGCCGGGTGGCGGCTTCGCCTTACCCGGCCTACACGAACCTGTAGGCCGGATAAGCGTAGCGTCATCCGGCGTTGTTCAGGAATCAACCCCTTATGTCTTCATCCCGTCCGGTGTTCCGCTCGCGTTGGTTGCCCTATTTGTTGGTCGCTCCGCAGTTGGTTATCACCCTTATTTTCTTTATCTGGCCTGCGGGTGAAGCGCTGTGGTATTCCCTACAAAGCGTCGATCCGTTTGGTTTCTCCAGCCGGTTCGTTGGGCTGGAGAACTTCGTCGCGCTGTTTCATGACAGCTACTATCTCGACTCCTTCTGGACGACGATAAAATTCAGCACCCTGGTCACCGTCAGCGGCCTGCTGGTCTCGCTGTTCTTCGCCGCGCTGGTGGAGTATATCGTGCGCGGTAGCCGTATTTATCAAACCTTGATGTTGCTGCCCTACGCTGTTGCGCCCGCAGTGGCCGCCGTGCTGTGGATCTTCCTGTTTAACCCCGGTCGCGGACTGATCACCCATTTTCTCGCCGAGTTTGGTTACGACTGGAACCACGCGCAATACAGCGGTCAGGCGATGTTCCTCGTGGTGTTCGCTTCTGTCTGGAAGCAGATTAGTTACAACTTCCTCTTCTTCTATGCCGCGCTGCAATCCATTCCTCGATCGCTTATCGAAGCGGCGGCCATTGATGGCGCAGGCCCGATTCGCCGCTTCTTTAAGCTCGCCCTGCCGCTGATTGCGCCGGTGAGTTTCTTCCTGCTGGTGGTCAATCTGGTGTACGCCTTCTTCGACACCTTCCCGGTGATCGACGCGGCCACCGCCGGGGGACCGGTGCAGGCGACGACGACGCTTATCTATAAGATCTACCGTGAAGGTTTTACCGGGCTGGATCTCTCAGCTTCCGCCGCGCAGTCGGTGGTGCTGATGTTCCTTGTCATTGTGCTGACGGTGGTGCAGTTCCGCTATGTCGAAAGTAAGGTGCGCTACCAATGATTGAGAACCGTCCGTGGCTGACAATATTCAGCCATACCATGTTGATTCTGGGGATCGCGGTGATCCTCTTCCCGCTGTATGTCGCGTTTGTGGCGGCGACGCTGGATGACCAGGCGGTGTTTGCCGCGCCGATGACGCTGATCCCCGGCAGGCATCTGTTGGAAAATATGCACACCATCTGGATCAACGGCGTCGGTGTGAACAGCGCGCCGTTCTGGCGGATGATGCTCAACAGCTTTGTGATGGCGTTCAGCATCACGGTGGGCAAAATCACGGTTTCGATGCTCTCGGCGTTCGCTATCGTCTGGTTCCGTTTTCCGCTGCGTAACCTGTTTTTCTGGATGATTTTTATCACCCTGATGCTGCCGGTTGAAGTGCGTATTTTCCCGACGGTGGAAGTGATCGCCAACCTGAAAATGCTCGACAGTTACGCCGGTCTGACGCTGCCGCTGATGGCGTCGGCCACCGCGACCTTTCTGTTCCGCCAGTTCTTTATGACGTTGCCGGATGAGCTGGTGGAAGCGGCGCGCATCGACGGCGCTTCGCCGATGCGCTTCTTTCGTGACATTGTCTTCCCGTTGTCGAAAACCAACCTCGCAGCGCTGTTCGTGATCACCTTTATCTACGGCTGGAACCAGTATCTGTGGCCGCTGCTGATTATCACCGATGTTGATCTCGGCACCGCCGTGGCGGGTATTAAGGGGATGATCGCCACCGGCGAAGGCACGACTCAATGGAATCATGTGATGGCGGCAATGTTGTTAACGCTTATCCCACCGGTGGTGGTTGTTTTAGTGATGCAGCGTGCCTTCGTACGCGGTTTAGTGGACAGTGAGAAATAAGATGGCTGGATTAACATTACAGGCAGTAACCAAAAGCTGGGATGGCAAAACCCAGGTCATTAAACCGCTGACGCTGGAAGTGGCAGACGGTGAATTTATCGTGATGGTGGGGCCTTCCGGCTGTGGGAAATCGACGCTGCTGCGAATGGTCGCCGGGCTGGAGCGGGCGACCAGCGGGGAGATCTGGATCGACGGCCAGTGTGTGACCGAACTGGAGCCGAAAGATCGCGGCATTGCGATGGTGTTCCAGAACTACGCGCTCTACCCCCATATGAGCGTGGAAGAGAACATGGCGTGGGGGCTGAAGATCCGTGGAATGGACAAAGGTCAGATTGCTGAACGCGTTAAAGAGGCCGCCCGCATTCTGGAACTGGACGGTTTGCTCAAACGTCGCCCGCGCGAGCTTTCCGGCGGCCAGCGCCAGCGTGTGGCGATGGGGCGCGCCATCGTGCGCGACCCGGCGGTGTTCCTGTTCGATGAACCGCTCTCTAACCTCGATGCCAAACTGCGCGTACAGATGCGTCTTGAACTGCAACAACTGCACCGCCGCCTGAAAACCACCTCACTGTACGTCACCCATGACCAGGTGGAAGCGATGACCCTCGCCCAGCGGGTGATGGTGATGAATAACGGTATTGCCGAGCAAATCGGTACGCCGGTGGAAGTCTACGAAAAACCCGCCAGCCTGTTTGTGGCGAGTTTTATCGGCAGCCCGGCGATGAATCTGCTGGCGGGGCGACTCAACAGCGAAGGCACTCACTTTGAGCTGGAAGGCGGCCTCGCACTGCCGCTTAACGGCGCGCATCGCCAACACGCCGGGCGTAAAATGACCCTCGGTATCCGCCCGGAGCATATTGCGCTAAGCTCGCAGGCAGAAGGCGGCGTGCCGCTGGTGGTGGAGACGCTGGAGATGCTGGGCGCGGATAACCTTGCGCACGGTCGCTGGGGCGAGCAGAAGCTGGTGGTGCGCCTCGCGCATCAGGAGCGTCCAACGGCTGGCAACACGCTGTGGCTCCATCTGCCGGACAATCATTTGCATCTTTTTGATGGTGAAACAGGACAACGACTATGAGTAACTGGCCTTACCCCCACGTTGCAGCCCATCGCGGCGGCGGCAAACTGGCTCCGGAAAACACCCTGGCGGCCATTGACGTGGGGGCGCGTTATGGGCACACCATGATCGAATTTGACGTTAAATTGTCGAAAGACGGCGAAATCTTCCTGCTGCATGATGACAATCTCGAGCGCACCAGCAACGGCTGGGGCGTGGCGGGGGAGCTGGCCTGGCTGGACCTCTTGCGCGTGGATGCGGGCGGCTGGTTCAGCGGCGAGTTCAAAGGCGAACCGTTACCGTTGCTCGCACAGGTGGCGGAGCGCTGCCGGAAATACGGCATGATGGCCAATATCGAAATTAAACCCACCACCGGCACCGGGCCGTTGACGGGAAAAGTGGTGGCGCTGGCAGCGCGCGCGCTGTGGGCGGATATGACGCCGCCGCTACTCTCTTCGTTTGAAATTGATGCGCTGGAAGCCGCGCAACGGGCCGCGCCGGAATTACCGCGTGGCCTGTTGCTGGATGAGTGGCGTGATAACTGGCGTGAACTGACCACGCGACTGGAGTGCGTCTCCATTCATCTTAATCATCATCTGCTGAATGAAGCGCGGGTCGAGAGCCTGCGCGAGGCGGGGCTGAAGATTCTGGTCTACACCGTCAACAAACCCCAGCGCGCCGCACAATTGCTGCGCTGGGGGGTGAACTGCATCTGCACCGATGCGATCGACGTTATTGGTCCGGACTTTACCGCTGCGAATTATTAAGCATATCGCCATTCTGACGCTGCGGCAGCATATGTTGCTGACCGCTGTCCTGAACTGTTCCGCCGTTCAGCATACCGCCGTTGGTATTCGGTAACGGTTGTTCGCGTACCTGACCTTGCTGGACTCGCTGGGTGTTATTGTTCATCTGCGTTTGCAGATGCTGTTGTTGAAGCTGAGTTTGTGTTTTCAACTGCTGGTTGAGCATCCCTTTCTGCTGGATTTGCTGCGACTGCATTTGCGTCTGCATGCGTTGCTGACTGGGTATCTGATAACCTTGCTGGTTCGGGTTATTCATGGTGTTGATGGGCTGTGCAAAAACAGCAAACGGCAGCAGCGCCGTTAAAATTAAGAACCGTTTCATCGTCTTTCCTCCTCTGGGGGGATCTCTTAAGTTTACTCCTTTCTTACCGTAACGATGGTTATTTCAGAGTTATGCACCAGGATTAGTGGGGGGCTGACCCCGGAACTTCTGGAGAATCATAATGATGAAACCGACGTTTTTTCGCCGGGTAGCGCTTGCTGCTCTGCTGTCAGGAAGCTGCTTTAGTGTTGTTGCTGCGCCGCCAGCGCCATCTCCGGTGTCATACGGCGTTGAAGAGGATGTGTTCCATCCTGTGCGGGCGACGCAGGGGATGGTGGCTTCAGTGGATGCGATGGCCACCCAGGTGGGGGTCGATATTCTTAAGCAGGGCGGTAACGCCGTGGATGCCGCAGTGGCGGTGGGCTACGCGCTGGCCGTCACCCATCCGCAGGCCGGTAATTTAGGTGGTGGCGGATTTATGCTGCTGCGCACCAAAGACGGTAATACCACGGCGATCGATTTTCGTGAAATGGCGCCTGCCGGTGCCACCCGTGACATGTTCCTCGATGATCAGGGCAATCCCGACAGCAATAAATCGCTGACCTCGCATCTGGCTTCCGGTACGCCGGGAACTGTCGCGGGCTTCTCGCTGGCGCTGGAGAAATACGGCACGATGCCGCTGAACAAAGTGGTGCGCCCGGCAATGAAACTGGCGGAAGAGGGGTTTATCGTTAACGATGCGCTGGCCGACGATCTGAAAACCTACGGCAGCGAAGTGATCCCTAATCATGAGAACAGTAAAGCGATTTTCTGGAAAGACGGCGAGCCGCTGAAAAAGGGTGACAAACTGGTGCAAAAAGATCTGGCGAAAAGTCTGGAACTGATTGCGGAAAACGGCCCGGATGCCTTTTATAAAGGGGCGATAGCAGACCAGATTGCACAAGAGATGCAGAAGAACGGCGGGTTGATGACCAAAGACGATCTGGCGGCCTATAAAGCGGTGGAACGCACGCCGATCGGCGGCGACTATCGTGGCTATCAGGTCTTCTCCATGCCGCCACCATCCTCCGGCGGTATTCATATCGTGCAGATCCTTAATATCCTTGAAAACTTCGATATGAAGAAATACGGATTCGGCAGCGCGGACGCCATGCAGGTGATGGCGGAAGCCGAGAAACATGCCTATGCCGATCGCTCGGAATATCTCGGCGACCCGGATTTTGTGAAGGTGCCGTGGCAGGCGTTGACGAATAAGGCGTATGCAAAATCCATTGCTGATCAGATAGATATCAATAAAGCTAAGCCGTCCAGCGAAATAAAACCGGGTAAACTTGCACCGTACGAAAGTAACCAGACCACTCACTTCTCAGTGGTGGATAAAGACGGTAACGCCGTGGCGGTGACCTACACCCTGAACACCACGTTTGGCACCGGGATTGTGGCCGGAAACAGCGGGATTCTGCTCAATAACGAGATGGACGACTTTTCTGCCAAACCGGGGGTGCCAAACGTCTACGGTCTGGTGGGCGGCGATGCCAATGCGGTGGGGCCGAAGAAACGCCCGCTGTCGTCCATGTCGCCAACCATCGTGGTGAAAGACGGCAAAACCTGGCTGGTGACCGGCAGCCCTGGCGGTAGCCGAATTATCACGACTGTGCTGCAAATGGTGGTCAACAGTGTCGATTTCGGAATGAACGTCGCTGAAGCAACCAATGCGCCGCGTTTCCATCATCAGTGGTTACCGGATGAGTTGCGCGTGGAGAAAGGGTTTAGCCCGGATACCGTCAAATTGCTGGAACAAAAGGGGCAGAAAGTCGTGCTGAAAGAGGCGATGGGCAGCACCCAGAGCATTATGGTGGGACCGGATGGCGCGTTGTATGGCGCGTCAGACCCGCGTTCAGTCGATGATTTAACGGCAGGATATTGATTTGAAATGCCCGGTGGCGCTACGCCTACCGGGCAAACATCATTTCACCCGCGCCATAAAATACGCATCCACATACTCACCATTGCGCAGACCGTATTTCTTCCCGGTGCCTTCAATCTCGAATCCCTGCTTTTTGTACACCGCGATCGCCGGGGCGTTATCGACAAACACCGTTAACTCGATGCGATCCACCCGCAGCCAGTTGTCGCACATGTCGATCATGGTACGGATCAGCGCACTGGCGACGCCGCGATTTTGCCACTGCGCACCGACGCAAATACCAAAATCGGCGACATGGCTACGGCGCGGGCGCTGGGCGACCGCAATGGAGAGATGCCCCACCACAATATCATCAATGCAGGCAACCAGTTGTTTGATGCCGGGGCGATCGGCTAGTCGCTCCTGCCACATTTCCATGGATGGATGAGGAACCTGTAGCGTGTTGTGATACACCTCTGGCTGGGCGTGGATTTGACGGATTGCGTCGTAATCTCTCGGTTCTGCATGGCGTATCACAATGTCACTCATTCCTTCGTCCTCTGTGGGGTAAATGTCCTGTTAAACATCATTGACTTTGAAATTTGAGTCAACCGTCTTTTTTTGCAAAAAGTATTGGACAAGTGCGAATGATAATGATTATTATTGCCGTGCGTTCAGGGAAACCCATGCGGAGAACCTGAAAGCACGACATTGCTCACATTGCTTCCAGTATTATTTTAGCCAGCGTATCGCTGGCTTTTTTTTTAGTGTGTTTCGGGCTAGTTTGCTTGCCAGCTTAATCCCGGGCTGTGCTCGCACAAAACGCATTGCGTTTTGAACGCACTTTAGTGCGGTCCCGAAGGGGTGAGCGAAGCGAATAATCCTCACGTACATTAAGTACGCTCCGGTTGCTGCGCGCAGGCTGTGAATAATCTGCCTGCGCCACTGACGCCCGAGGCGCGGGCATTTGTGAAAGTGGTGTGTGGGCATCTGTGTTTTGTAGGCCGGATAAGGTAACGCCGCCATCCGGCGCTGCACGGCTGTTGCCGGATGGCGCTGGCGCTTATCCGGCCTACAACGTTCAATGTTTTGTCCCTCTCCGCTTTGCGCTATGGTGTATGCAATCACCGTCAAAAGGACGCTTTCATGACCTTACACTGCGCATTCATCGGGTTCGGTAAAAGTACCACTCGCTACCACCTTCCGTATGTCCTCCATCGTAAAGACCGCTGGCACGTTGCACATATCTATCGTCGCAGCGCGAAGCCGGAGGAGCAGTATCCGCAGTACTCCCACATCCATTTCACCAGTGATCTCGATGACGTGTTTAACGATCCGCAGGTGACGTTGGTGATCGTATGTACCCATGCTGACAGCCACTTCGATTACGCCAGGCGCGCACTGGAAGCCGGGAAGAACGTGCTGGTTGAAAAACCGTTTACCCCGACGCTGGCGCAAGCGAAAGCGCTGTTTGAACTGGCGAAAAGCAAAGGGCTGACCATTACGCCGTACCAGAATCGTCGCTTTGATGCCTGTTTCCTGACCGCCAAAAAAGCGATCGAAAGCGACAAGCTGGGCGACATCGTGGAAATCGAAAGTCACTTTGACTACTATCGTCCGGTGGCGGAAACCAAACCCGGTTTACCGCAGGATGGTGCCTTTTACGGTCTTGGCGTGCATACCCTGGACCAAATCATCTCACTGTTTGGCCGACCGGATCATGTGGCCTACGACATCCGTAGCGTGCGCAACTGCGCTAACCCGGATGACACCTTTGAAGCGCACCTCTTTTACGGCAACCTCAAAGCCATCGTCAAAACCAGTCATCTGGTGAAAATAGAGTATCCGAAGTTTATCGTCCACGGGACGAAAGGCTCGTTTGTGAAATATGGTATCGACCAGCAGGAAACCAGCCTGAAGGCCAATATCATGCCCGGCGAACCCGGATTTGCGGCTGACGATTCGGTTGGTCGACTGGAGTATGTGAACGAAGACGGAATCACCGTAAGAGAAGAGATGACGCCAGAGCCCGGTGACTACGGGCGCGTCTATGATGCGTTGTATGAGACGTTAACCACCGGCAAACCGAACTACGTCAAGGAATCTGACGTTCTCACCAATCTGGAAATCCTCGAACGCGCATTCGAACAGGCTTCTCCAGCGACGATTACCCTCGCCAGATAAGTAAAATCGGCTCCTCTGTATTTGTTCATAATTTTTGAACAGAGGAGTCAATTTTCACCCTCTATGATCGCAGAAGGATTGGGTCCACACTGAGTCCATCGAAAACATCTGGGGGTGAATACAATGATCTACTTACGTAAAGCAAACGACCGTGGCCATGCCAATCATGGTTGGCTGGATTCCTGGCATACCTTCTCGTTTGCCAACTATTACGACGCGAACTTTATGGGATTCTCGGCGCTGCGTGTCATCAACGATGACGTGATTGAAGCCGGTCAGGGCTTTGGAACTCACCCCCATAAAGACATGGAAATCCTGACGTATGTTCTGGAAGGCGCGGTTGAACATCAGGACAGTATGGGCAATAAAGAGCAGGTTCCGGCGGGCGAATTTCAGATCATGAGCGCCGGGACGGGGATCCGTCACTCGGAGTACAACCCGAGCGACACTGAGAAGCTGCATCTGTATCAGATCTGGATCATGCCGCAGGAAAACGGGATTACGCCACGCTACGAACAGCGTCGTTTTGATGCCGTACAGGGCAAGCAACTGGTGCTGTCGCCGGATGCGCGTGACGGTTCGCTGAAGGTGTATCAGGATATGGAGCTGTATCGCTGGGCGTTGCTGAAAGATGAGCAGTCAGTGCATCAGATCTCCGCAGAGCGCCGCGTCTGGATCCAGGTGGTGAAAGGTAATGTCACCATTAACGGCACTCAGGCGTCGACCAGTGACGGTCTGGCAATCTGGGATGAGCAGGCAATCTCTATTCATGCCGACAGCGACAGCGAAGTGTTGTTGTTTGATCTGCCGCCAGTATAAAAATACACGTCATCACTTTACCTGGGCCGGATAAGACGCGTGAGCGTTGCCATCCGGCCTTCATCGTTTGTCATTAATTTTGCAAGTCCGTGATAAACTCAGGGGAATGATCCCCTTTTTGTACCTTTCAGGACGATGAAAAAGAAAAGACCCGTACTTCAGGATGTGGCCGACCGCGTGGGCGTGACCAAAATGACGGTCAGCCGTTTTTTGCGTAATCCAGAGCAGGTCTCTGTTGCGCTGCGGGGCAAGATTGCTGCTGCACTTGATGAACTGGGTTATATTCCCAATCGTGCTCCTGATATCCTTTCTAACGCCACCAGCCGTGCAATCGGCGTGCTGTTACCCTCTCTCACCAACCAGGTTTTTGCTGAAGTATTACGCGGAATTGAAAGCGTTACTGATGCTCACGGTTATCAGACAATGCTGGCGCACTATGGCTATAAACCTGAGATGGAACAGGAGCGTCTGGAATCGATGCTGTCGTGGAACATCGATGGCCTGATCCTCACTGAGCGTACCCACACGGCGCGTACCCTGAAGATGATTGAGGTGGCGGGTATTCCGGTTGTCGAACTGATGGACAGCCAGTCTCCGTGCCTGGACATTGCGGTGGGTTTTGACAACTTTGAAGCCGGGCGCCAGATGACTGCCGCGATTATCGCGCGGGGGCATCGCCATATCGCCTATCTGGGGGCGCGTCTCGACGAACGTACTATCATCAAACAGAAGGGCTACGAACAGGCGATGCTGGATGCTGGTCTGGTGCCTTACAGCGTGATGGTGGAACAGTCTTCCTCTTACTCTGCCGGTATTGAGCTGATTCGTCAGGCAAGACGCGAATATCCGCAACTGGATGGCGTGTTCTGTACCAACGATGACCTGGCTGTCGGTGCGGCGTTTGAGTGCCAGCGTTTAGGCCTCAAAATTCCTGATGATATAGCGATCGCCGGTTTCCACGGACATGATATCGGTCAGGTGATGGAACCCCGTCTGGCCAGCGTACTCACGCCACGTGAGCGAATGGGCAGCATTGGTGCAGAACGTCTGCTGGCGCGCATTCGTGGCGAAACAGTGACACCTAAAATGTTAGATTTAGGTTTCACCTTGTCACCGGGCGGATCTATTTAGCCCAACAAGTTTGAAGTAGCTCACACTTATTCACTTCTGGCACGAATGGATATTGCTTCTCTATTTGTCCGGCCGGACAATGTTACCGATAACAGTTACCCGTAACAATTCTCTGAACCTTGTACTGTGGGGGCCCACTTTGAGCACGACTAACCATGATCACCACGTTTACGTTCTGATGGGCGTATCAGGCAGCGGCAAATCCGCTGTCGCCAGCGAAGTGGCGCATCAACTGAATGCCGCGTTTCTTGATGGCGATTTTCTCCATCCGCGCTGCAACATCACGAAAATGGCGTCCGGCGAGCCGCTGAATGACGACGACCGTAAACCGTGGTTACAGGCGCTGAATGATGCTGCGTTCGCGATGCAGCGCACCAACAAGGTTTCGCTGATCGTCTGTTCCGCCTTGAAAAAACATTACCGTGACCTGCTGCGCGACGGTAACCCGAACCTCTCTTTCATCTATCTGAAAGGGGACTTTGACGTGATCGAAAACCGCCTGAAGGCGCGTAAAGGCCACTTCTTTAAAACGCAGATGTTGGTGACCCAGTTTGAAACACTGGAAGAACCGGGCGCTGACGAGAGCGATGTCCTGGTGGTAAATATCGATCAGCCACTGGAAGGTGTTGTCGCAAGCACCGTTGAGGTTATTAACAAAGGCAGTAAGTAGTGAGTACATTAACGCTTGTTTTAACAGCAGTAGGGTCTGTTTTACTGCTGTTGTTTTTAGTGATGAAGGCGCGTATGCACGCCTTCGTTGCTTTGATGGTGGTGTCTATTGGTGCAGGTCTCTTTTCCGGAATGCCGCTCGACAAAATCGCAGCGACGATGGAAAAGGGAATGGGGGGAACCCTGGGCTTCCTGGCGATTGTGGTCGCCCTGGGAGCCATGTTCGGCAAGATTTTGCATGAAACCGGGGCAGTCGATCAGATCGCCGTCAAAATGCTCAAATCTTTCGGCCACAGCCGGGCGCATTATGCGATTGGTCTGGCGGGTCTGATTTGCGCGCTGCCGCTATTCTTTGAGGTGGCGATCGTCCTGCTGATTAGCGTTGCGTTCTCTATGGCGCGTCACACCGGCACCAACCTTGTGAAGCTGGTGATCCCGCTGTTTGCGGGTGTGGCTGCCGCCGCCGCATTTCTGTTGCCAGGGCCTGCGCCGATGCTGCTGGCTTCTCAAATGCACGCCGATTTTGGCTGGATGATCCTGATTGGCCTGTGCGCGGCAATCCCCGGCATGATTATCGCCGGGCCGCTGTGGGGCAATTTCATCAGCCGTTATGTCGAGCTGAATATTCCTGATGACATTACCGAACCGCATCTGGGCGAGGGCAAAATGCCGTCCTTCGGCTTTAGCCTGTCGCTGATCCTGCTGCCGCTGGTGCTGGTCGGGTTTAAAACTATCGCGGCACGCTTTGTGCCGGTCGGGTCCGACGCTTACCAATGGTTTGAATTTATTGGTCATCCGTTCACCGCGATTCTGGTGGCGTGTCTGGTGGCGATTTACGGCCTGGCAATGCGTCAGGGCATGCCGAAAGACAAAGTGATGGAAATTTGCGGCCATGCGCTGCAACCGGCGGGGATTATCCTGCTGGTGATTGGTGCAGGCGGCGTGTTCAAACAGGTACTGGTCGATTCTGGCGTGGGTCCTGCTTTGGGCGAAGCGTTGACCGGTATGGGCTTACCGATTGCCATTACCTGCTTCGTGCTGGCGGCGGCGGTCCGTATCATTCAGGGTTCTGCTACCGTAGCCTGCCTAACGGCGGTGGGTCTGGTGATGCCGGTGATTGAACAACTGAATTTCTCTGGTGCGCAGATGGCGGCTCTGTCTATCTGCATCGCGGGTGGTTCAATCGTGGTCAGTCACGTTAACGACGCCGGTTTCTGGCTGTTCGGTAAGTTTACCGGTGCGACCGAAGCACAAACGTTGAAGACCTGGACGATGATGGAAACCATCCTCGGCACCGTCGGCGCGATTGTCGGTATGATTGCGTTCCAGCTTCTGAGCTGAGTCCGATGCCCGGTGGCGCTTGCGCTTACCGGGCCTGGATTCGTGCATATATTCAGACCGTAAGCCGGGTAAGCGCGAGCGCCACCCGGCTTTTTTACAGCATCACCACACCATTCTCGGTTTTCAACCAACGCGGCGCTTTCAGCGTATCGGCGAAATACCCCACCAGATCCTGTAGCAAATCACCTGCAACCCGTTCCATATCATCAGAAAGCGTTTTGCTCATCAGTAAGAGAGTTAATAACTGGCAGTAACGTCCCATTTGATCGGGTTCAGGCTCGAATAGGGGAGAACGGGTCGGTAATGTTTCCACCGTCAGGCTGGCTTGCAGGTGTTGCGGTACGGGTTCCGTCAGCGTCGGTTGCAATAACGCGAGACAGGCCGACAGACGCGCGCAAATCGCCAGTTTTTCAACCGGGTCATGACATTCTACAAGCCCTTCGACAAAACGCTCGCAGTTATCCGCCAGCTCGGTGAAATCCGTGGCATGGCTAAAGGGCAGGGTAAATAAAGCGTGTGAAAAGAGAGGGGTAGTAGCCATAAGGCAGCCTCCAGTATGTTTTATTTAAACCACCACCGGAGAGGCTAATCTCGCGGGTGGCGGAACCGAGCGGAGTTAGCCTTACCGGTCATACTGGATACCGGCGCGTCTTACGACGCCCCCGCCCGGTCCGCCATTGAGACGAAACCGGTCGCACGACATAGGAGTATATGTCGCCAGTATGATTTTCAGAAGGCTAATTCTGGCACCTGATTTTGCAGGTGCAGCGAGAAGATAATGCTTATCCGCGAGGCTGACAAGAGGGTATTCCGGAAGGCGCTTCGCAGAAATGAAAATACGTTTTTTCAGCGACTTAAATGCTTGAGGTGTTTCTTAAAAACACATTCACGTTGTTGATTGCCCGGTGGCGCTACGCTTACCGGGCCTACACACGAGCACATATCGACACCGTAGGCCGGGTAAGCGCAAGCGCCACCCGGCACAATGTTACCCCTTCATCCACATCCGAACGCCATCCAGGAACATCTGGGTCGCCATCATCACCAGAATCAGCCCCATCAGACGCTCCAGCGCGTTAACCCCTTTCTCGCCCAGCAGGCGCAAAAACAGCGACGATTGCAGCAAAATCACAAATGTTCCGCCCCAGGCGATCAGCAGGGCAATCACCAGATGCCCCATCTGATTCGGGTATTGGTGCGATAACAGCATCAACGATGCCAGGATCGTCGGGCCTGCAACCAGCGGGATCGCCAGCGGCACGATAAACGGCTCTTCACCCGCCGGAAGCCCGGCGCTGTTGCCTGACGCGCTGGGGAAAATCATCTTGATGGCGATCAGGAACAGAATGATGCCCCCGGAAATTGACACGGTTTCTGCACGCAGGTTAAGAAATGCCAGAATTTTCTCGCCCGCAAACAGGAATATCAGCATCACCAACAGCGCAATGAACAGCTCGCGAACCATAATTGCGCGTCGGCGTTTGGGTTCGGTATGTTTCAGTACGGACATAAAAATGGGCAGATTTCCGAGCGGATCCATAATCAAGATCAACAAAACTGCCGCCGAAATGATTTCATTCATAAGTCAAATTCCCAGATAATCAATACGGACTTTCTGCTTGTTTGCGCAGCGGGATAAGTCGCATTACTGATGGCTTCGCTATCATTGATTAATTTCACTTGCGACTTTGGCTGCTTTTTGTATGGTGAAGGATGTGCCGCAGGATACTGGCACACATACACAGCACACATCTCTGCAGGAAAAAAACGCTATGAAAAATGTTGGTTTTATCGGCTGGCGCGGTATGGTCGGCTCTGTACTCATGCAACGCATGGTTGAAGAGCGCGACTTCGACGCCATTCGCCCTGTTTTCTTTTCTACTTCCCAGCTCGGGCAGGCGGCACCGACGTTTGGTGCGACCTCCACCGGCATGCTTCAGGACGCGTTTGATCTGGAAGCGCTGAAGGCGCTCGACATCATTGTGACCTGTCAGGGCGGCGATTATACCAACGAAATCTATCCAAAGCTTCGTGAAAGCGGTTGGCAGGGTTACTGGATTGATGCCGCTTCCTCACTGCGTATGAAAGACGACGCCATCATCATTCTCGACCCGGTTAACCAGGATGTCATCACCGACGGCTTAAACAAAGGCATTAAGACCTTCGTCGGCGGCAACTGCACCGTGAGTCTGATGCTGATGTCGCTTGGCGGCCTGTTCGCCAACGATCTGGTTGACTGGGTTTCTGTCGCGACCTACCAGGCCGCTTCTGGCGGCGGCGCACGTCATATGCGCGAACTGCTGAGCCAGATGGGCCATTTGTATGGTCATGTGGCCGAGGAACTGGCGACCCCTTCTTCTGCGATCCTCGATATCGAACGTAAAGTCACCACCCTGAGCCGTAGCGGCGATCTGCCGGTGGATAACTTTGGCGTACCGCTGGCGGGCAGCCTGATCCCGTGGATCGACAAACAGCTTGATAACGGCCAGAGCCGTGAAGAGTGGAAGGGACAAGCGGAAACCAACAAGATCCTCAACACCGCTTCTGTGATCCCGGTTGATGGCCTGTGCGTGCGCGTGGGCGCGCTGCGCTGCCACAGCCAGGCGTTCACCATTAAACTCAAAAAAGATGTGTCTATTCCGACCGTGGAAGAACTGCTGGCGGCCCATAACCCGTGGGCGAAAGTAGTACCTAACGATCGTGAAATTACCATGCGTGAGTTAACCCCGGCGGCCGTTACCGGCACGCTAACCACACCAGTAGGGCGTCTGCGTAAGCTGAACATGGGACCCGAGTTCCTGTCAGCCTTTACCGTCGGCGATCAACTGCTGTGGGGCGCTGCAGAACCGCTGCGCAGAATGCTGCGTCAGTTGGCCTAACAGTGTGTTAAATATACAGGGGTGCTGAGTCACCCCTTTTTTGCGTAATACAGGAGTAAGCGCGATGTTTCATTATTTACCAGGAGTTAGATAAAGCATTGGCTATTCTTTAAGGGTGGCTAAATACGGTGCGTATTTAGACCTTGCCTGGAGGTAGGACGGAGCAGAAAGGATGCACATTGTGCTGCGCCGTTCAGGTCAAAGAAGTGTCGCTACCTGATGTCGAAGATCAGTTGGAAGGGGCGATACCATAAAACAGGATGACAACCATGTCCGTTCGTATCGATAGAGACGTGATTAATGCGCTTATTGCAGGCCACTTTGCGGATCCTTTTTCCGTACTCGGTATGCATCAAACTGACGCTGGCCTTGAAGTTCGGGCCCTATTACCTGACGCCACCGAAGTGTGGGTGATCGAACCTAAAACCGGGCGTAAAGTCGGCAATCTGGAATGCCTCGACTCACGGGGTTTCTTTTGCGGCGTAATGCCCCGGCGTAAAAATGTCTTCCGCTATCAACTCGCTGTTGTCTGGCATGGGCAACAGAATCTGATTGATGATCCTTATCGCTTTGGCCCTCTAATCCAGGAAATGGATGCCTGGTTATTATCTGAAGGCACCCATCTGCGTCCGTATGAAACCCTGGGGGCGCATGCAGATACGATGGACGGCGTTACCGGTACGCGTTTCTCCGTCTGGGCGCCTAACGCCCGGCGCGTCTCGGTGGTCGGGCAGTTCAACTACTGGGATGGTCGTCGCCACCCAATGCGTCTGCGCAAAGAGAGCGGCATCTGGGAGCTGTTTATCCCCGGTGCGCAAAATGGTCAGCTGTATAAATACGAAATGATCGACGCACATGGCCGCCTGCGCGTTAAAGCTGACCCCTATGCGTTTGAGGCGCAAATGCGCCCGGAGACGGCGTCGCTCATTTGCGGTTTGCCGGAAAAGGTCGTCCAGAGCGAGGCGCGCAAACAGGCCAATCAATTCGACGCGCCCATCTCCATTTATGAGGTGCATCTCGGCTCCTGGCGCCGTCACACCGACAATAATTTCTGGCTCAGTTATCGTGAGCTGGCAGATCAGTTGATTCCTTACGTGAAGTGGATGGGCTTCACGCATATTGAGTTACTGCCGATTAATGAACACCCGTTTGACGGCAGTTGGGGCTACCAGCCTACCGGCCTGTATGCGCCGACGCGTCGTTTTGGTACGCGCGACGACTTCCGTTACTTCGTCAATGCCGCGCATCAGGCGGGGCTGAACGTCATCCTCGACTGGGTGCCGGGGCATTTCCCGTCAGACGACTTTGGCCTGGCAGAGTTTGACGGCACCGACCTGTACGAACACAGCGACCCGCGCGAAGGCTACCATCAGGACTGGAACACGCTGATCTACAACTACGGTCGCCGCGAAGTCAGTAACTATCTGGTCGGTAACGCCTTGTACTGGATTGAACGTTTCGGGATTGATGCGCTGCGCGTGGATGCCGTCGCGTCGATGATTTATCGCGACTACAGCCGCAAAGAAGGCGAGTGGATCCCCAACGAATATGGCGGTCGCGAAAACCTCGAAGCGATCGAATTTTTACGCAATACCAACCGTATTCTGGGCGAACAGGTGCCCGGCGCGGTCAGTATGGCGGAAGAGTCTACGGATTTTCCGGGGGTTTCTCGCCCGCAGGACATGGGGGGGCTGGGCTTCTGGTTCAAATGGAACCTCGGCTGGATGCATGACACGCTGGACTATATGAAGCTGGATCCGGTCCATCGTCAGTATCATCACGATAAGCTGACCTTCGGCATGCTGTACAACTACACCGAAAACTTTGTTCTGCCACTGTCGCATGACGAAGTGGTCCACGGCAAAAAATCCATTCTTGATCGCATGCCTGGCGACGCCTGGCAGAAATTTGCCAACCTGCGTGCCTATTACGGCTGGATGTGGGCTTTCCCTGGCAAGAAACTGCTGTTTATGGGTAATGAGTTTGCCCAGGGTCGCGAATGGAACCACGACGCCAGCCTTGACTGGCATTTGCTGGAAGGCGGCGACAACTGGCACCACGGCGTCCAGCGCCTGGTCCGCGATCTGAACCACACCTACCGTCACCATAAAGCGCTGCATGAGGTTGATTTTGATGGGTATGGATTCGAATGGCTGGTGGTGGACGACAACGAACGTTCGGTGCTGATTTTTGCCCGTCGGGACAAAGCCGGTAACGAAATTATTGTCGCCAGCAACTTTACGCCGGTCCCACGTCCTGGCTATCGCTTCGGCATTAATCAGCCGGGGAAATGGCGCGAGATAGTGAATACCGACTCCATGCACTATCACGGCAGTAATACCGGCAATGGCGGAGCCGTACAAAGCGATGAAATTGCCAGTCACGGTCGCCAGCACTCACTGAGCCTAACCTTGCCGCCGTTAGCCACCATCTGGCTGATGCGGGAGGGGGAATGAGCCAACTGGCCATCGGTAACGCCACGCCGAATGGCGCAACCTACGACGGTCATGGCGTTAACTTTACGCTCTTTTCGGTGAATGCCGCGCGCGTAGAACTGTGCGTTTTCGATGCGCAGGGGAGCGAGAAGCGCTATGAACTACCGGGGCGGAGCGGTGACGTATGGCATGGTTATCTGGCCGATGCCAGGCCCGGTCTGCGTTACGGTTATCGAGTGTACGGTCCGTGGCAGCCTGAACAGGGGTTGCTTTTCAATCCGGCGAAATTGCTGATTGACCCTTATGCCCGCCGGGTGGAAGGCGATCTGAAAGATCATCCCGAGTTGCATGGCGGATATGACGCACCGGATCGCCGTGACAGCGCCGCCTTCGCGCCAAAATGCGTGGTGGTGGCCGACCATTATGACTGGGAAGACGATGCCCCGCCGCGCACGCCGTGGGGCAATTCGGTGATCTACGAGGCGCACGTGAAGGGGCTGACGTATCTGCATCCGGGGATCCCGGAGGAGATTCGCGGCACCTACAAGGCGCTCGGTCATCCGGTGATGGTGGCGTATTTCAAACAGTTGGGGATAACCGCGCTGGAATTGTTGCCAGTGGTGCATTTCGCCAGTGAACCGCGTTTACAACGGCTGGGGCTGTCGAACTACTGGGGCTATAACCCCATGGCGATGTTCTCGCTTCATCCGGCATATGCCTGCTCCCCGGAGACTGCGCTCGATGAATTTCGCGACGCGGTGAAAGCGCTGCATAAAGCCGGTATTGAAGTCATTCTCGACATTGTTCTCAATCATAGTGCGGAGTTGGATCTCGACGGTCCGTTCTTCTCTCTGCGCGGAATCGACAACCGTAGCTATTATTGGATTAAGGAGGATGGTGATTACCACAACTGGACCGGCTGTGGTAATACGCTCAATTTAAGCCATCCCGGCGTGGTGGAGTATGCGTGCGAGTGCCTACGTTACTGGGTTGAGACGTGCCATGTTGATGGTTTTCGTTTTGATCTGGCCTCCGTCATGGGGCGTACGCCTGAGTTTCGTCAGGATGCGCCGCTGTTTAACGCCATCAAAAACTGCCCGTTGCTTTCAAATATTAAGCTGATTGCTGAGCCATGGGATATTGGTGAAGGGGGATATCAGGTCGGTAATTTCCCGCCACCGTTTGCCGAGTGGAACGATCATTTCCGCGACGCGGCCCGGCGTTTTTGGTTGCAACGCAATTTGTCTCCGGGTGATTTTGCGCAGCGTTTTGCCGCCTCCAGCGATGTATTTAAACGCAATGGCCGTAAACCCAGCGCAACAGTAAATCTGGTTACGGCCCATGATGGATTTACGCTCAGAGACTGTGTTTGTTTCAATCAGAAACATAATGAGGCAAACGGTGAGGAAAATCGCGACGGCACCAACAACAATTATAGTAACAATCATGGTAAAGAAGGATTAGGCGGTACGTTAGACCTGATTGAACGGCGGCGCGACAGTATTCATGCCCTGTTGACGACGTTACTGCTCTCTCAGGGGACGCCGATGTTGCTTGCGGGCGATGAGCATGGTCACAGCCAGCATGGCAACAACAACGCTTACTGCCAGGATAATGCCTTAACCTGGCTGGACTGGCAGCAGGCGAACAGTGGGTTAACTCTGTTCACTGCCGCGTTGATTCATCTTCGCCAGAAGATCCCTGCGTTAACTCAGGATCGCTGGTGGGAAGAGAACGACGGCAATGTTCAGTGGCTTAATCAGTACGCACAACCCTTGAGTGCGGATGAGTGGCAAAACGGACCGAAACAGATGCAAATCTTGCTGTCGGGTCGTTTTCTGATCGCAATAAACGCCACGCTTGAGGTAACAGATATCGTTTTACCTGAAGGGGAATGGCGCGCTATTCCTCCATTTGCTGGAGAGGATAATCCAGTGATTACGGCTGTCTGGCAGGGACCTGCGCACGGACTGTGTGTGTTCCAAAGATGATAAAAAAGGAGTTAGTCATGGTGAGTTTAGATAAAAACGATCGTTTAATGTTGGCGCGCCAGCTGCCATTGAAATCTGTTGCCCTGATCCTGGCCGGTGGCCGTGGTACCCGTCTAAAAGACTTAACCAACAAACGCGCCAAGCCAGCCGTTCACTTTGGCGGCAAGTTCCGCATTATCGATTTTGCGTTATCCAATTGCATTAACTCTGGGATCCGCCGTATCGGCGTCATCACGCAGTATCAGTCCCATACCCTGGTGCAGCATATTCAACGCGGCTGGTCATTCTTCAGTGAAGAGATGAATGAGTTTGTTGACTTGCTGCCCGCCCAGCAAAGGATGCAGGGCGAAAACTGGTATCGCGGCACCGCAGATGCCGTCACCCAAAACCTGGACATCATTCGTCGCTATAAAGCGGAATATGTGGTGATCCTCGCGGGCGATCACATCTATAAGCAAGATTACTCTCGCATGCTGATAGACCATGTTGAGAAAGGGGCGCGTTGTACCGTGGCATGTATGCCGGTGCCTATCGAAGAAGCCAGCGCGTTTGGCGTGATGGCTGTTGATGAGACCGACAAAATTATCGAGTTCGTGGAAAAACCGGCGAACCCGCCAGCAATGCCAAACGATCCGACGAAGTCCCTCGCCAGTATGGGCATCTATGTTTTTGATGCTGATTACCTCTACGAACTGCTGGCAGAAGATGATGAGAATGACGCGTCCAGCCATGACTTCGGCAAAGATATTATTCCGAAAATTACCGAAGCTGGTCTGGCTTATGCGCATCCATTCCCATTGTCCTGCGTGCAGTCTGACGCGGATGCCGAGCCGTACTGGCGCGATGTCGGAACCCTGGAAGCGTACTGGAAAGCCAACCTCGATCTGGCCTCTGTCACGCCTGAGCTTGATATGTACGACCAGGAATGGCCAATCCGTACGCATATGGAACCGTTGCCGCCCGCGAAATTTGTGCAGGACCGCTCCGGCAGCCACGGGATGACGCTCAACTCGCTGGTTTCCGGCGGCTGTATTATTTCCGGTTCGGTGGTGGTGCAGTCGGTTCTGTTCCCACGGGTAAGGGTGAATTCGTTCTGTAACATTGATTCGGCAGTCTTGTTGCCAGAAGTTTGGGTCGGGCGTTCCTGCCGTTTGCGCCGTTGCATCGTCGATCGCGCTTGTGTGATCCCGGAAGGCATGGTGATTGGTGAAAACGCGGAAGAGGATGCGCGTCGTTTTTACCGTTCAGAAGAAGGCATTGTGCTGGTCACGCGTGAGATGCTGCGCAAACTGCAGGTCAACCAGGAGCGATAATGCAGGTTATACATGTATGTTCAGAGATGTTCCCTCTGTTGAAAACCGGGGGGCTGGCGGATGTGATTGGCGCATTGCCGGCGGCACAAATTGCGGATGGCGTGGATGCCCGTGTATTGCTTCCTGCATTTCCTGACATTCGTCGGGGGGTAACCGATGCAAAGGTGGTTACCCGACGCGACACCTTCGCAGGAAGGATCACGCTGTTGTTCGGTCATTACAACGGTGTCGGTATCTACCTGATTGATGCTCCCCATTTGTATGACCGTCCGGGTAGCCCGTATCACGACACCAACTTATTTGCGTACACCGATAACGTGCTGCGTTTTGCGTTGCTGGGGTGGGTCGGATGTGAAATGGCCTGCGGCCTTGATCCATTCTGGCGCCCGGATGTGGTGCATGCGCACGACTGGCATGCAGGTCTGGCACCGGCCTATCTGGCGGCGCGCGGCCATCCGGCGAAATCGGTGTTCACCGTACACAACCTGGCATATCAAGGCATGTTTTATGCAAAGCATATGGATGACATCCAATTGCCATGGTCGTTCTTTAATGTGCACGGACTGGAGTTTAACGGACAGATTTCATTCCTGAAGGCGGGGCTGTACTACGCCGACCATATCACGGCGGTCAGCCCGACCTATGCGCGTGAAATCACGGAAGCGCAGTTTGCCTACGGGATGGAAGGTTTGCTGCAGCAACGGCACCGTGAAGGACGTCTTTCCGGCGTGCTGAACGGTGTGGACGAAAATATCTGGAGCCCGGAAACCGATCTCCTGCTGGCGTCACGCTACACGCGTGATTCGCTGGAAGAGAAAGCGGAAAACAAACGGCAGTTGCAGATAGCGATGGGCTTAAAGGTCAATGACAAAGCCCCGTTGTTTGCGGTCGTCAGCCGCCTGACCAGCCAGAAAGGGCTGGATCTGGTGCTGGAAGCCTTACCGGGTTTGTTAGAGCAGGGCGGGCAACTGGCGTTACTCGGCGCAGGTGACCCCATCTTGCAGGAAGGGTTTCTTGCCGCCGCTGCAGAGCACCCGGGTCAGGTCGGCGTGCAGATCGGCTATCACGAGGCGTTCTCACATCGCATTATGGGTGGCGCGGATGTGATTTTGGTGCCCAGCCGCTTTGAACCTTGCGGCTTAACGCAATTATATGGACTGAAGTACGGCACGCTGCCGCTAGTGCGGCGCACCGGTGGGCTGGCTGATACGGTGTCTGATAGTTCGCTGGAAAACCTGGCGGACGGTATCGCCAGTGGGTTTGTATTTGAAGATAGTAACGCCTGGTCGCTATTAAGAGCGATTAGACGGGCTTTCGTGTTGTGGTCCCGGCCTTCGCTCTGGCGTTTTGTCCAACGACAGGCAATGGCTATGGATTTTAGCTGGCACGTCGCGGCGAAGTCGTACCGCGAGCTTTACTATCGTTTGAAATAGTTATCCAGGAATCACTTATATGAATGCTCCATTTTCTTATGCATCGCCCACACTCAGCGTAGAGGCCCTTAAGCATTCTATTGCCTATAAGCTGATGTTTACGATTGGCAAAGATCCGGTCATTGCCAACAAACATGAGTGGCTGAACGCCACATTGTTCGCGGTGCGCGATCGTCTCGTGGAGCGCTGGCTGCGTTCTAACCGTGCTCAACTGTCACAGGAAACCCGTCAGGTGTACTACCTGTCGATGGAGTTTCTGATTGGCCGCACCCTTTCCAATGCGCTGTTATCGTTAGGTATTTATGACGATGTCAAAGGTGCGCTGGAAGGCATGGGGCTAGACCTTGAGGAATTGATTGATGAAGAGAACGACCCGGGCCTCGGTAACGGCGGTCTGGGGCGTCTGGCGGCGTGTTTCCTCGACTCGCTGGCAACGTTAGGTCTGCCGGGTCGTGGGTACGGTATCCGCTACGACTACGGCATGTTCCGGCAGAATATTGTCGACGGGCGGCAGAAAGAGTCTCCGGACTACTGGCTGGAGTACGGTAACCCGTGGGAGTTCAAACGCCATAACAAACGCTATAAAGTGCGTTTTGGCGGACGTATTCAGCAGGAAGGCAAGAAGACGCGCTGGATTGAAACTGAAGAGATTCTGGCCGTCGCCTATGACCAGATCATTCCGGGTTACGACACCGATGCCACCAACACGTTACGTTTGTGGAATGCGCAGGCCAGCAGTGAAATCAACCTCGGTAAATTTAACCAGGGTGACTACTTCGCGGCAGTGGAAGACAAAAACCATTCCGAGAACGTTTCCCGCGTCCTCTATCCGGACGATTCGACTTACTCGGGGCGTGAGCTGCGTTTGCGCCAGGAGTACTTCCTGGTCTCTTCGACGATACAGGACATCCTGAGTCGCCACTACCAACTGCACAAAACCTACGACAATCTGGCGGATAAAATTGCTATCCACCTCAACGACACCCACCCGGTGCTGTCGATTCCTGAAATGATGCGTCTGCTTATCGACGACCATAAGTTCAGTTGGGATGATGCGTTTGAAGTGTGCTGCCAGGTCTTCTCCTACACCAACCACACGTTGATGAGTGAGGCGCTGGAAACCTGGCCGGTCGATATGCTGGGTAAAATTCTGCCGCGTCATTTGCAGATAATCTTTGAGATCAACGACTACTTCCTGAAAACCTTGCAGGAACAGTACCCCAACGATACTGCGCTGCTGGGACGCGCGTCGATCATTGACGAGTCCAACGGTCGTCGCGTGCGCATGGCGTGGCTGGCGGTGGTGGTGAGCCACAAAGTTAACGGCGTCTCCGAACTGCACTCCAACCTGATGGTACAGTCGCTGTTTGCCGATTTTGCGAAGATCTTCCCGACGCGATTCTGCAATGTCACTAACGGTGTGACGCCGCGCCGCTGGTTGGCGCTGGCGAACCCGCCGCTCTCCGACGTGCTGGATGAGAACATTGGCCGCACCTGGCGTACCGATCTCAGCCAGTTGAGCGAGCTTGAACAGCACTGCGATTTCCCGCTGGTCAACCATGCGGTGCGTCAGGCGAAGCTGGAGAACAAAAAACGTCTGGCGCTGCTTATCGCTCAGAACCTGAATGTGGTGGTGAATCCGAAAGCGCTGTTTGATGTGCAGATCAAACGTATTCACGAGTACAAACGCCAGTTGATGAACGTGCTGCATGTGATCACCCGTTACAACCGTATCAAGGCTGAGCCTGATGCCGAGTGGGTGCCGCGTGTGAATATTTTCGCGGGGAAAGCGGCTTCCGCTTACTACATGGCGAAACACATCATTCACTTGATCAACGATGTCGCGAAGGTGATCAACAACGATCCGCAGATTGGCGACAAGCTGAAGGTGGTCTTTATCCCTAACTACAGCGTCAGCCTGGCGCAGGTGATCGTTCCTGCCGCCGACCTGTCTGAGCAGATTTCACTGGCAGGAACAGAAGCGTCCGGCACCAGTAATATGAAATTTGCCCTCAACGGCGCGCTGACGATCGGTACGCTGGACGGTGCCAACGTCGAGATGCTGGAGCATGTGGGTGCGGAAAATATCTTTATCTTTGGTAATACGGCGGAAGAGGTCGAGGCGCTGCGCAGTAAGGGCTACAAACCTCGCGAGTATTACGAGAAAGACGAAGAGCTGCACCAGGTACTGACGCAAATTGGCAGCGGCGTGTTCAGTCCGGACGAACCAGGCCGTTATCGTGACCTGGTGGACTCGCTGATTAACTTTGGCGACCACTATCAGGTGCTGGCGGATTATCGCAGCTATGTTGACTGTCAGGATAAGGTCGACGAACTGTATCTGCGTCCGGAAGAGTGGACCGCTAAGACCATGCTCAACATCGCCAATATGGGGTATTTCTCCTCCGACAGGACGATCAAAGAGTATGCCGACACCATCTGGCATATTGATTCGGTGCGGTTGTAATGAAGAAAGGCCCGGTAGTTTTACCGGGCCTGCGGGTTAATGCCGTTCTGTAGGCCGGAAAAGCGAAGTCGCCATCCGGCCTTTTTATTAAGACGCTAACGACAGTTGGCGTTTATCCAGGTATTCCGCCAGCCAGTGGGTGATGCGGGACTGCTGTTCGGCGTTGAGCCACATCCCTTCTTTGGTGCGACGCCACAGCGCATCGTCTGCGCGGCGTACCCACTCGTGCTCGACCAGATACTTCAGCTCCGCTTCGTAGAATTCGTGACCAAAATCTTCACCTAAGTCTGCAATCGAGGTGGCGTCACCCAGGATCCATTCCGTGTTGCTGCCATAGGTGCGCGAGTAGTGGCGCGCCAGCGATTCCGTCAGGAAAGGGTAACGGCGGCGCAGTTTTGCCGCATAATCTTCACGATCATTGCCAATTTCGCCGCCTGGCAGGATGCACTCTTTGGTCCAGGCCGGGCCAATACCCTGATAGTAAGATGACAGTTTTTCCACTGCGTGTTCGGCCAGCTTACGGTAGGTGGTCAGCTTGCCGCCAAACACAGACAGCAGCGGGGCTTTGCCGTTTTCGTCGTGAATATCCAGCGTGTAGTCACGCGTGATGGCCTGTGGCGAATCGGATTCGTCATCACACAGCGGGCGTACGCCAGAGTAAGTCCAGACGATATCGTCGCGTCCCAGTTGTTTCTTAAAGTGCGCGTTGTAAACCTTCAGCAGGTAATTGATTTCACTTTCGTCAATTTTCACCGCTTTCGGGTCGCCATTATATTCAACGTCGGTGGTGCCGATTATTGAGAACTCATCCATCCACGGGATCACAAACACAATGCGTTTGTCTTCGTTTTGCAGGATGTAAGCCTGCTTCTGCGTGTGGACGCGCGGCACCACGATGTGGCTGCCTTTGATCAGGCGGATACCGTACGGTGAAGGCAGATGCATGCCGTCGTCGAAGAACTGTTTCACCCACGGGCCCGTCGCGTTGACCAGACCACGCGCCTGCCAGCTGTATTTTTTGCCGGTATCGATGTCTTCCGCTTCTACGATCCACAACCCGTTTTCGCGGCGGGCGGAGGTTGCACGGGTACGGGTTAATACTTCCCCCCCTTTGCGGACCACCATTTGGGCGTTTGCCAGAACCAGTCGCGCATCGTCTACCCAGCAGTCAGAATATTCGAAACCGCGCACAATCTCGGGTTTCAGCACAGAATCTGCGCCAAAACGCAAACCGGTTGAACCAGGTAAACTGGTGCGTTTGCCCAGGTGATCGTACATAAAAAGACCTACACGAATCATCCATGCCGGACGCAGGTGCGGGCGGTGAGGTAGACGAAAACGCATCGGGAAGGCGATATGTGGCGCCATTTTCAACAGCACTTCACGCTCGGCCAGCGCTTCGCTGACCAGGCGGAATTCGTAGTGTTCCAGGTAGCGCAAGCCACCGTGGATGAGTTTAGAACTTGCAGAGGAGGTGGCGCAGGCTAAATCCTGCGCTTCCAGCATCAGCACGGATAAACCACGTCCAGCGGCGTCTGCCGCGATACCGGCACCGTTAATGCCCCCGCCTATCACAATCAGATCTTTGGTTTCCATGCTGCCCTCTTGCGCTTTCGTTATAGCTCATAAATGTTCGTTATCGAACATAATAGCAAAGAAACGCGCCATTGGTAACATCGAAAAAACATTTTAGAGTGATACATATAACATTATGGTGTTTACCTGCCGTCTGAACGTACACTGGGCGTTACTATGGCTTACCGGCAATAAAAGAAAGAGAGTCTATGGATCAGTTTGAATGTATTAACGTAGAAGAAGCTCACCAGAAACTGCATCACGGAAAAGCGGTACTGGTCGATATCCGCGATCCGCAAAGCTATGCAATGGGGCATGCGCCGCAAGCGTTTCATTTGACCAATGACACGCTGGGAACGTTTATGCGCGAACATGACTTCGATAGCGTGGTGATGGTGATGTGCTACCACGGAAATAGCAGCAAAGGGGCGGCGCAGTATCTTCTCCAGCAAGGCTATGACGCGGTCTACAGTATTGATGGCGGCTTTGATGCATGGCACCGCCATTTCCCCTCAGAGGTGGCATACGGCTCGTAAGCCTTTATACTGTTCTCTTTTGTGTGGACTAAGCGACAGCAACGATGTTGATGATTACCTCTTTTGCTAACCCCCGCGTGGCGCAGGCATTTGTTGATTATATGGCGACGCAGGGCGTTATCCTGACGATTCAACAACATGACCAAAGCGACGTCTGGCTGGCGGATGAATCCCAGGCCGAGCGCGTCCAGGCGGAGCTGGCGCGATTCCTCGAAAACCCGGGCGATCCGCGTTATCTGGCGGCGAGCTGGCAGTCCGGTCATACCGACAGCGGACTCCACTATCGCCGTTTCCCGTTTATTGCCACGCTGCGTGAACGGGCAGGTCCCGTTACCTGGCTTGTCATGGCGGCATGCATCCTGGTGTTTCTCGCGATGAACATCATGGGCGATCAGAACGTGATGCTTTGGCTGGCCTGGCCGTTTGACCCGTCGCTGAAATATGAGTTCTGGCGCTATTTCACCCATGCGTTTATGCACTTCTCGCTGATGCACATTCTCTTTAACCTGCTGTGGTGGTGGTACCTTGGCGGGGCGGTCGAAAAACGTCTGGGCAGCGGCAAACTGGTCGTCATTACGGTGATCAGCGCACTGCTGAGTGGCTATGTGCAGCAGAAATTTAGCGGTCCGTGGTTTGGCGGGCTTTCGGGTGTTGTTTACGCATTGATGGGTTATGTCTGGCTGCGCGGTGAACGCGATCCGCAAAGTGGTATATACCTTCAGCGTGGTTTGATTATTTTTGCGTTGATTTGGATAGTAGCCGGCTGGTTTGACATGTTTGGGATGTCGATGGCGAATGGCGCACACATCGCCGGGCTGGCGGTAGGTTTGGCAATGGCATTGGCTGATACGGTTAATGTGCGAAAACGAACATAGAAATTCCAGGGAATCAGAATGAAACAAACACAACGACATGACGCGATCATTGAACTGGTAAAAAAACAGGGATACGTCAGCACCGAGGAGCTGGTGGAGCATTTCTCCGTCAGCCCGCAGACGATTCGCCGCGATCTCAACGAACTGGCCGATCAGAATATGATTCTGCGCCACCACGGTGGTGCGGCGCTGCCTTCCAGTTCCGTGAACACGCCGTGGCACGATCGAAAAGCAACGCAAACGGCGGAAAAAGAGCGTATCGCGCGTAAAGTCGCCACGCAAATACCGAATGGTTCCACGCTGTTTATCGACATCGGTACAACGCCGGAAGCGGTCGCGCATGCGCTGCTGGACCACAGCAATCTTCGCATTGTGACCAACAACCTCAACGTGGCGAACACGCTGATGGTGAAAGAGGATTTTCGCATTATTCTGGCCGGCGGTGAGCTTCGCAGCCGTGATGGCGGGATCATTGGCGAAGCAACGCTCGATTTTATCTCCCAGTTCCGCCTCGACTTTGGCATTTTGGGGATAAGCGGCATCGACAGCGATGGCTCATTGCTGGAGTTTGATTATCACGAAGTGCGTACCAAGCGCGCGATCATTGAAAATTCACGCCACGTCATGCTGGTGGTGGATCACTCGAAGTTTGGTCGTAATGCGATGGTGAACATGGGCAGCATTAGTCTGGTCGATGCGGTCTATACCGATACCATGCCACCCGCTGGCGTGATGCAGGTGATTGCCGAGCACCACATTCAGCTGGAGCTGTGCTAATGACGTTTGCCGGATGACGGCTAACGCTGGATCCGGCCTACAAAATCACCCGCCCTCGTAGGCCCGGTAAGCGTTAGCGCCACCGGGCAAAATCACACCCCATAACCCATCATCTTCAACAATTGCTGCGCGTGCTGCACCGCATCCTGCCGGTGCGCGACGCCAAGTTTCTGATACAGGTTGCGAATGTGCGTTTTGATGGTGGTTGCGGCGACTGCCAGCTCGCCCGCGATCTGTTCATTGCTGTAACCAGAATAGATAAGCCCCAGAACCTGCCATTCGCGTTGCGTGAGCGGGCTGGTGCGGATCAGTTCCGGCACTTCCGGGTGCGTGAGCAGACGCTCAACGAAACCCTCGTCAAAATGGGCGAACTTATGTCGGTGGTGCTGGTTAATCTCCCGCAGGATACGCTGTGCCCGGTGTTGATCGAGTTCCGGTAACGTGTTGAGCTGAAGCAGTTGGCGAAGTTGCTGCGCCATCGCTTCCCCTTCAATCACAAAGTGGCTGATGAAACCGGTACGATTCGCCAGTTGCAGCGCCTCAAGCAGCACGCGCTGGGCATCGTTTTTACGTCCTGCCTGCCAGTACAGTTGATTGAGCAGCAGCAGGTTGCGGTTCAGGTCGCTCATCAGACGTAGACTACGTGCATTTTCGTTCAGCTCTTCCAGCACAATTTCTGCGGGTTCGAACTCGCCTAACAGGATCTGCACCCTGGCGATGTTGCGCCACTGGCTTTGCAGGAAGTGGTTGTTGGCAAACGCCGGTTTTGGTGTGTGTCGCAGCCAGTGAGCGGCCGATTTTTTATCGCCGGTCATCTGCCAGTAAATCACCCGGACTTTATCCGCATTGGAGATCCAGTCACTGTGATATTGGCCGTTGCCCAGCAGGTTTTCCAGCCGGTTCAACTGGCTACGGGCATTATCCAGATCGCCACGCGCCAGCGAGCATTGCACAAGGAGCGCCAGACACTGCAACTGCTGTTGCGGCTGGAAGCCAGAGAGCACATCAATGCCGCTACGGGCTGAGGCTTCAGCCTCATCCAGACGCGCCCACGCCCACAGGAGCTGCGCGCGAATGCGTACCAGGAATTCGTGCATCGGTAACTGTTCCAGGTGTTGATCTTTGATCAACTGGAACGCTTTCTCTTGCGTTTCCCAGGCCGCTTGCAGGAAGCCCTGGGCAAACAGAATTTCGCTTTGTTGGATAAGGCTCCACAGCGCGTAGTGCCAGACATCATGGTGGCGCGCCATTTGCTCCGTTTGCTGCATTAATGACAGCGATTGGGCAAGATCGCCTTTACAGTGCAGAACTTCACCGTGTACGGACGTGGCGACAATCCGGCTATAGAACCAGGCAATCGGCAGTTCGTCCAGCGCCAGTTTTGCCAGCCGCTCTGCTTCATCCGGGTTGCCGTCGTTGATCGCCACCTGTGCGCGCAATGCGTTAAATTCCGCATGCAGTGTTCCGTCCATCACGCCGTTGATCTCTTGCTCGGCGCGCGCCAGCAGGGTGTTGACCTCGCTGTAACGGTGTTGGCTCTGCATCAGCCAGGCTTGCAGCAGCACCAGTCGTGGATTTTCCAGCAGGCTTTCCCACGGCAGCGCTTTCAGTGACTCTTCCAGTAACGCCAGTTCGCTGTGGTTGAACAGACCCCACGCATGGTTAAGCAGGATGTCGCGCAGCATATGCGCGTCGCCAGCCGCCAGCGCATGGTGAATGGCCTCGCTGGGGAACCCTTGCGCCATCCAGCTTTCGGCGGCGGCGCGGTGAATTTCCGGCAGTTCGGTTGCCAGTTCCCACTGGCAACGCTGACGTAAAAAGTTGCCGAACAGCGGGTGATAACTAAACCATTCGCCGGTGTCATCCATCCGTTGCAGGAACAAGCCCTGGCGCTCAATCTCTTCCAGGCGCATTTGGCCGTTTTCTTCGCCGGTAACACGGGCGATGAGAGCGTCGTTCATGGAGCGTAAAACAGCGCTTTTTAACAGGAAGTGACGGGTGGCGACATCGACGCTGTCCAGCACTTCATCCACCAGATAATCAGACAAGTGGCTGGCGTTGATCCCCGCCAGACGGCGTGCCGACTGGTGAGCGGGGCTATTGTTCTGGCGGGCGGAAAGGGCGATAAGCTGTAGCGCCGTTGCCCAGCCTGCAACGTCGTCACACATCCGACTGCTTTCAGCGGCTTCAATCGGGGAGGATAAACGACGGTCAAAAAACTGTTTGGCTTCCTGGTGGTTGAAGGCTAATTGCTGACTGCCTATTTCCAGGAGCTGATCGCGTACGCGCAGATTAGCGATGCCCAACTGCGGTAAGTTGCGCGACAGAACCACCAGCGTGAGGTTTTCTGGCTGATGGCGCAGGAAGAAGCGCATCGACTCATGGATAACCGGGTTGGAGATCAGGTGGTAATCGTCAATGACCAGATACAGCGGACGATGCCACTCTGCCAGTTCAATAAACAGCTGGGCAAACAGTGACGTCAGGCTGGCGTATTGGCGCTTTTGCACCATCACTTCACTGGTCGAGCAATGCCCGCCAGTGGCTTGCTGGATGGCGGCAATCAGATAGCTGGCAAATCGCTCTTGCTGATTGTCACCTTCATCCAGTGAGAACCAACCTAACTCATTTTTTCCGGCTGCCCATTGTGAAATGAGCGTGGTTTTCCCGTAACCAGCAGGACTTGTGATTAGGGCTAACCTGAAATTGTTCGCGCCGGAAAGTTTAGCCAACAGGCGCTCACGAACCACTGTATGGTCGAGTCGAACCGGACGACTTAATTTAGACGGAATCAACATAGTTAATCACTTCACTGTGAGGAAATGGGGAAAAACGATTTTTTTTGCGCTTCGTAATTAATAGATATAAGGTCGGACAGAAACCGGTTTAATGCAAGTTAAGCGGACTTTTTGTGCTTCTGAATTTGCACTCTGTCACAAATATAAATATATCTGGTTGGAAACTCACTTTTATCGTCTGAATGTGCGTGGGGACTGGATTGGCACCTCATTCTGGCTGTTTCAGAGCATGTCATAAGCGCTGTATGGCGACTGCGGTTTTAATGAAAATCGTCATTTTCCCTGCATGAAAAATAAACATTTACGAAAGAGTGATAAATCAGGGAGTTATTTTAGGTTAGAAACTATTTCCGTATTTACATGTTCTTTCTAAATGATATTCCACAATTTTTCCTGGCCTCTGTTTATTCCCTTCGATAATGCGTAAAACAATATATGGCTTGCAGGGATCTGTGTGGTCATTCTGAGCATTGACGGGTCATCGCACTATCATTAAGTGGTGGCGATCACACTTTTATGCTCATCCCCACTACTCCTCCCCGCCTAATCCCCGGTGGGAGGAGGAAGGTCAACAACGAGCCAGGCAAACTAGCAATAACGTTGTTTTATTACCTGAGGACCCGGAATTCCTATGTCACAGCCTACCTTTAATAAAGAGCAATTTCAGGCTGCCCTGACGCGTCAGTGGCAGCGTTTCGGTTTACTGTCGGCTGCCGAGATGACCTCTCGTCAATGGTGGCAGGCTGTTAGCGGCGCACTGGCTGAGTTACTCAGCGCACAACCCGCGGCAAAACCGGCGAAAAATCAGCGCCATGTTAACTACATCTCGATGGAGTTTCTGATTGGCCGTCTGACAGGTAACAACCTGCTTAACCTGGGCTGGTATCAGGAGGTGAGCGACGCGTTGAAAGCACATGACATCAACCTGAGCGACCTGCTGGAAGAAGAAGTCGATCCGGCGCTGGGTAACGGCGGTCTGGGACGTCTGGCTGCATGCTTCCTTGACTCGATGGCCACCGTGGGGCAGTCCGCGACAGGCTATGGCCTGAATTACCAGTACGGCCTGTTCCGTCAGTCTTTTGCCGATGGGCAGCAAATGGAAGCGCCAGATGACTGGCATCGCGGCAGCTACCCGTGGTTTCGCCATAACGAAGCACTGGATGTCCAGGTCGGCATTGGCGGCAAGGTGAGTAAAGACGGCCACTGGGAACCGGGCTTTGTGATCACCGGTCAGGCGTGGGATCTGCCGGTGCTTGGCTATCGCAATGGGATGGCGCAACCGCTACGTCTGTGGCAGGCGACCCATGCACATCCGTTCAATCTGACCAAATTTAACGATGGCGATTTCTTGCGGGCGGAACAGCAGGGCATCGACGCGGAAAAACTGACGAAAGTGCTGTATCCGAATGACAACCACACCGCAGGCAAAAAGCTGCGCCTGATGCAGCAATACTTCCAGTGTGCGTGCTCGGTGGCTGACATTCTGCGTCGCCATCACCTGGCGGGTCGCAAGCTGCATGAGCTGGCCGATTTCGAAGTGATTCAACTGAACGACACCCACCCGACTATCGCCATTCCTGAACTGCTGCGCGTGCTGCTCGACGAGCACCAGATGAGCTGGGACGAGGCGTGGGCGATCACCAGCAAAACCTTCGCTTACACCAACCACACGCTGATGCCGGAAGCGCTCGAGTGCTGGGATGAAAAACTGGTGAAAGTGCTGCTGCCGCGTCATATGCAGATCATCAAAGAGATTAACGACCGCTTTAAGACGCTGGTGGATAAGACCTGGCCGGGCGACAAAGCGGTGTGGGCGAAGCTGGCGGTGGTCCACGACAAACAGGTGCGCATGGCAAACATGTGTGTGGTGAGTGGCTTTGCGGTCAACGGCGTGGCCGCGCTGCACTCGGATCTGGTAGTGAAAGATCTCTTCCCGGAATATCACCAGCTGTGGCCGAATAAATTCCATAACGTGACCAACGGTATTACGCCGCGTCGCTGGATCAAACAGTGCAACCCTCAACTTGCCGCGCTGCTCGACAAGTCGCTGAAGAAAGAGTGGGCCAACGATCTCGATCAACTGATCAATCTGGAGAAATTTGCCGACGACGCAAAATTCCGTCAGACGTATCGCGAGATTAAACAGGCGAACAAAGACCGTCTGGCCGAGTTTGTGAAGGCGCGGACCGGGATTGAAATTAACCCGCAGGCGATTTTTGATATCCAGATTAAGCGCCTGCACGAATACAAACGCCAGCATCTGAACCTGCTGCATATTCTGGCCCTCTACAAAGAAATCCGTGAGAACCCGAAAGCAGACCGTGTGCCGCGCGTGTTCCTGTTTGGCGCGAAAGCGGCGCCGGGTTATTACCTGGCGAAGAACATTATCTTTGCGATCAATAAGGTGGCGGAAGCTGTCAATAACGATCCAAAAGTGGGTGACAAACTGAAAGTGGTCTTCCTGCCGGATTACTGTGTCTCGGCGGCGGAAATGCTGATCCCGGCGGCGGATATCTCCGAGCAGATCTCGACGGCCGGTAAGGAAGCGTCTGGCACCGGTAATATGAAGCTGGCGCTGAACGGTGCGCTGACCGTTGGTACGCTGGACGGGGCAAACGTCGAAATCGCCGAGAAAGTGGGCGATGAGAACATCTTTATTTTTGGTCATACCGTGGAAGAGGTGAAAGCGCTGAAAGCCAAAGGTTACGACCCGGTGAAATGGCGTAAAAAAGACAAAGTGCTGGATGCGGTACTCAAAGAGCTGGAAAGCGGGAAGTACAGCGGTGGTGATAAACACGCGTTTGACCAGATGCTGCACAGCATGGGCAAGCAGGGTGGTGACCCGTATCTGGTAATGGCGGACTTTGCTGCCTACGTTGAGGCGCAAAAGCAGGTCGATGTGCTGTATCGCGACCAGGAAGCCTGGACCCGTGCGGCGATTCTGAATACGGCGCGTTGCGGCATGTTCAGCTCGGATCGTTCCATCCGTGATTATCAGACCCGTATCTGGCAGGCAAAGCGCTAAGGAAACGCGATGGAAAGCAAACGTCTGGATAATGCCGCGTTAGCGGCGGGGATCAGCCCCAATTATATCAATGCCCACGGTAAACCGCAGTCGATTGGCGCCGAAACCAAACGGCGTTTGCTTGACGCCATGCATCGCACCACCGCCGCCACGAAGGTGGCGGTGACACCCGTGCCAAATGTGATGGTGTATACCGCAGGCAAAAAGATGCCGCTGGCGGTCGAAGGGAGTGGGGAGTTTACCTGGATACTGACCACCGAAGAGGGGGCGCAGCACAAAGGGCACGCTACGGGCGGCAAAGCATTTCATCTTCCGGCAAAGCTGCCGGAGGGCTATCACACGCTGACATTAACCCAGGGCGAACAGCGTTCGCACTGCCGGATCATTGTGGCGCCGAAGCGCTGCTACGAACCGCAGGCGCTGCTGACGGGCCAAAAGCTGTGGGGTGCATGTGTACAGCTCTACACCCTGCGTTCAGAGCTTAACTGGGGGATTGGCGATTTTGGCGATCTCAAGGCCATGCTGGTAGACGTGGCGAAACGCGGTGGTTCCTTCATTGGATTGAATCCCATTCATGCGCTCTATCCTGCGAATCCCGAGAGCGCCAGTCCGTACAGCCCTTCTTCACGCCGCTGGCTGAATGTTATTTACATTGATGTGAACGCAGTAGAAGACTTCCGCCAGAGCGAAGAGGCGCAGGCATGGTGGCAGAAGCCCGCTACGCAGAAAGCGCTGAAACAGGCGCGGGACGCCGAATGGGTGGATTACACAACTGTGACGGCGCTGAAAATGACGGCGCTGCGTATGGCATGGCGTGGTTTCGCCGTTCGTGATGACGAGCAGATGGCTGAGTTTCGTCACTTTGTCGAACAGGAAGGCGAAAGCCTGTACTGGCAGGCCGCGTTCGACGCGCTGCATGCTTATCAGGTGAAAGAGGACGCATTGCGCTGGGGCTGGCCGGTGTGGCCGAAGGCATATCAGTCGGTGGATTCTCCACAGGTCAAACAGTTCTGCGAACAGCATCAGGATGAGGTGGATTTCTATCTCTGGCTACAGTGGCTGGCGTATACCCAATTCGCCGCCTGTTGGCAAACCAGTCAGGGATTCGACATGCCGATCGGTCTGTATCGTGATCTGGCTGTGGGCGTCGCGGAAGGCGGTGCGGAAACCTGGTGTGACCGGGAGCTGTATTGCCTGAAAGCCTCTGTCGGCGCGCCGCCGGATATCCTCGGCCCGCTCGGTCAGAACTGGGGATTGCCGCCAATGGATCCCCACATTATCACCGCGCGTGCCTATGAGCCGTTTATCGAGCTACTGCGCGCCAATATGCAAAACTGCGGCGCGCTGCGTATCGACCATGTGATGTCGATGCTGCGTTTGTGGTGGATCCCCTACGGTGAAACGGCGGATCATGGCGCTTATGTCCATTATCCGGTGGACGATCTGCTCTCCATTCTGGCGCTGGAAAGTCAACGTAATCACTGTATGGTGATTGGCGAAGATTTGGGTACCGTGCCGGTGGAGATCGTCAGCAAACTGCGTAATAGCGGCGTCTATTCTTACAAAGTCCTCTATTTTGAAAATGACCATGAGAAGACCTTCCGTGCACCGAAAGCGTACCCGGAACAATCAATGGCTGTCGCGACGACGCATGACCTTCCTACGCTGCGTGGCTATTGGGACAGCGGCGATCTGACGCTCGGCAAAACGCTGGGGCTTTACCCGGATGAGGCGGTTCTGCGTGAGTTGTATCAGGATCGCGAGCAGGCGAAACAAGGTCTGCTGGATGCGTTGCACAAGTATGGCTGTTTGCCAAAACGCGCAGGGCATAAGGCATCGCTGATGTCGATGACGTCGACGCTTAATCGCGGCCTTCAGCGTTATATTGCAGACAGTAATAGCGCTTTACTGGGGTTGCAGCCGGAAGACTGGCTGGACATGGCTGAGCCGGTCAACATTCCGGGCACCAGCGAACAGTACAAGAACTGGCGGCGTAAACTGGCTATCCCTCTTGAACAGATGTTTGCCGATGATGAGGTGAACAAGTTGATTAAGGATTTGGATAAGCGGCGAAAAGCGGCAACGAAGAAGAAGTAAAAACCAAAACGCCGGGACAAGCCCCGGCGTTTTCTTATCTGTAGCGCGGGCCGATCGACATCGTTGTAGGCCGGATAAGGCAAAGCCGCCATCCGGCAATGTTCCGTATCACGTCTGATGGTGCTTCGTTTATCAGGCCGACACGGTGAACGCTAAGCATAAAAAAAGCCGGGGAAATCCCCGGCTTTTTAGTCTGGAACGTGCGGTGTTAAACCACCATACCCAGCAGCAGACACCCGACCAGGCCGCAGACAGAGATAATGGTTTCCAGCATGGACCATGATTTGATGGTCTCGCCGATGGTCAGGTTGAAATACTCTTTGAACAGCCAGAAGCCCGGATCGTTCACGTGGGAGAAAATCACGCTACCAGAACCTACGGCAATAACCATCAGCTCAGGGCTGACGCCAGTGGTGGCAATCAGCGGTGCCACGATACCACCCGCAGTAATGGCGGCAACTGTTGCTGAACCCAGCGCGATACGCAGGACGGCAGCGATAGACCACGCCATCAGAATCGGGGAGATGTTGGTTTCGTGCATCATGGAAGCGATGTACTTATCAACGCCGCTATCAACCAGAACCTGTTTGAACGCACCGCCACCGCCGATGATCAACAGCATCATGGCAATGATTTTGATGGAAGAGGACAGGGTCTCGTTAATCTGATCCATAGAGCGACCACGGTTCAGACCGAAGGTGAACATCGCAATCAGGACCGCAATCAGCGTCGCCATTACCGGGTCGCCGAGGAATTCTGCGACAGCCAGGAAAGGGTGACCTTTCGGCAGGCTCATCTCTGCAACGGCGCGGAACGCCATCAGGATCACTGGCACCAGGGAAGTCCAGACGCTGACGCCGAAGCCAGGCATCTCTTCTTCAGTAAAGGTTTTGGCGCTGTACAGACCTTCCGGAATTGGTTTGTCGATACCTTTCAGGCAGCGAGCAAAAACAGGACCGGCCAGAATAACGGTTGGGATTGCCAGAATGGTACCGAACAGCAGGGTTTTACCCATATCTGCATGGAAAATGGTCGCAATCGCAGTTGGGCCCGGGTGCGGCGGCAGGAAGCCGTGGGTCACGGAAAGCGCGGCCGCCATCGGTACACCGACAAACAGCAGCGGGATATTGGCAGCAGCAGCGATGGTGAACACCAGCGGCAGCATCAGCACGAAGCCCACTTCGTAGAACAGGGCAAAACCCACGGTGAAGCCGGTTAACACGACAGCCCACTGGATGTGTTTTTTACCAAATTTGGCAATCAACGTGGTGGCGATACGCTGCGCGCCGCCACAATCTGCCAGCATTTTGCCCAACATGGCGCCGAAACCCATAATCAGGGCGAGGCTGCCCAGGGTTCCACCAACACCAGCCTTGATGGAGCTAATCACTTTAACCAACGGCATGCCTTGCATCAGACCGACTGCAAGCGCTACCAGGACGAGAGCGATAAATCCGTTCATTTTGAAGCGGATCATCAGAAGAAGTAACAAGATGACACCGATAGCAACGATGACTAATGGCATGATTTACCTGGCCTTTACTTTGTTATGGGTAACGTCAGTGTTTAGATGACAAAATCCGGTTTTCCCAACGGGGAACAGAACCGTAGCGGCACCAGTACTGAGTGCCTTCGAAACTCTTTAGTTTAGTCGGCTGTTATGGGGTGGTTAGGTGCCCATACGAATGATACGGGTAACATGTATGGGTTGAGAATCACCCAGGCAGGCAAAATTTGAATTATGAGACGCAGGTCATGTTATGAGGTCGGATCTTTCAGGAAGGAGAAGGCAAATACAGGCCCGGTGAGCATGGTGTCACCGGGCAAAGGCAGGCTCTTAGTAGTAAGAGTGCTCACCGCGCTGGTGTTCGGTCAGATCGCGAACGCCTTTCAGTTCAGGGAACTCGTTCAGCAGCTGTTTTTCGATGCCTTCTTTCAGGGTGACATCGACCATAGAACAGCCGTTACAGCCGCCGCCAAACTGCAGAATGGCGTAGCCTTCGTCGGTTATCTCCATCAGCGTCACGCGGCCGCCGTGGCCCGCCAGCTGTGGGTTGATCTGCGACTGGATTGCGTATTCCACGCGCTCCATCAGCGGCGCATCATCAGCGACTTTACGCATTTTCGCGTTTGGCGCTTTCAGCGTCAGCTGAGAACCTAACTGGTCGGTCACAAAATCAATTTCGGCATCTTCCAGATACGGCGCGCTCAGCTCATCGACATAGGCGGTGAGCAAGTCAAATTTGATGGGCGTGTCGGTTGCTTCCACGGCGTCCGGCGGACAATAAGAAACGCCACACTCAGCGTTAGGCGTACCGGGATTGATCACAAATACGCGGATTTGTGTCCCTTCTTCCTGATTTGCCAGCAGTTTGGCAAAGTGCGCTTGTGCAGCCTCGGAAATATGGATCATAGTAATGGCCTAATAGTTGACTATTTTAGTTGGTTATAATACGCCCATCATCGAGGCTCTACAAGGTTCGACACAGGCACCATACCTGGACAGTCGCTGCGCCGTTGCGTAAAAGCAGTTGCGCGATCTCCGCGACGGTACTTCCGGTAGTGACGACATCATCCACAATAACCATATGGAGTCCCCGCACCGGCAATTCAAGGCGAAATGCGTTTTTCAGGTTACGTTTGCGTAATCTGGCGCTGAGATGGTGCTGGGTGGCCGTCGCCCGGACCCGCGTCACGGACTGACTATCCCAGGCGCATCCCAGCCAACGCGCCAGCGGGCGGCATAAGAGATCGCTTTGGTTAAATCCCCTGCGCCAGTGGCGGCGCTGCCAAAGCGGTACGCTGACTATCCGGTCAGGTAACCGGAGACCAGTGGCGCGGCGAGCCAGTAATACCTCTTGCAATAGCAGTCGCGAAAGGGCGAGGGCGATTTCACAGCGGCGGGAAAATTTAAGCTGGTGGATGAGCGAACTCAGCGGCGGGGTATAGTCGCTAACGGTGACCAGTCGTTGCCAGGGGGGCGATTTTTGCAGACAACGTCCGCAGGGGAGAGTGGCATGTGTGGCCGGTAAACCGCACTGCGGACACAGGCAAACGCGGCAGCGTACCGACTGCGCGCATACCGAACAAATTCCCCAATGACCGAGCGCCAGCGGCATTCGGCATAGCCAGCATAAACCCGGTACTGTTAGCATATGCGCATCCTTGTTGGCTAAAAGAGAACAGTAACTGATGAATGACATCTGGTGGCAGACCGAAGGTCAGGGAAATTGTCATCTTGTGCTGCTGCACGGATGGGGATTGAACGCAGAAGTCTGGCATTGCATAAGCGCGGAACTGGCTTCGCATTTCACCCTGCATCTCGTTGACTTACCGGGTTTTGGCCGGAGTCAGGGATTTGGCGCAATGACGCTCGAGGCGATGGCGGAATGCGTACTGAAACAGGCGCCGGATAAAGCCGTTTGGCTCGGTTGGAGTCTGGGCGGGCTGGTCGCCAGTCAGGTGGCGCTAACGCATCCTGAACGCGTTCAGGCGTTGGTCACCGTGGCCTCATCACCACGCTTTAGCGCCCATGAAGAGTGGCCGGGCATCAAACCGGAAATTTTAGCCGGTTTTCAACAGCAACTGAGTGAAGACTTCCAGCGTACGGTGGAACGTTTTCTGGCGCTGCAAACGCTGGGAACGGAGACGGCGCGTCAGGATGCGCGGGCATTGAAAAAAGCCGTACTGGCGCTGCCGATGCCGGAGGTCGAAGTGCTGAACGGCGGTCTGGAAATCCTCAAAACTGCCGATCTCCGTGAGCCACTAAAAGCACTGACCATGCCGTTTTTGCGTCTGTACGGTTATCTGGATGGTCTGGTGCCGCGTAAAGTGGTGCCGATGCTGGATGCGTTATGGCCGGAAAGTGAGTCTGAAGTTTTTGCGAAAGCGGCACATGCGCCGTTTATCTCGCATCCTGATGCGTTTTGTCAGGTGCTAATCGCCGTGAAGGATAAGCTGTAACAGCGGCGTGCCGCCCGGCGATGTGATTTTCGCCGGGCCGTGTGCGGTGAACTACCGTAACGTCCACCACTCGCGCAGGCACGCTTTCCCCTCCGGGCAGCTCTTACAACTTCCGGAGAGACACCCGTCGGTGTCCTCCTGAATGCGCACGGCTTTACCCATGTTCTCTAGCTGACTCAGCATCGCATCAATCATAGGCTGCGGAGTATGAAGTGTGTGGCTAATTTGTTTAGCCTCCATCCGTCCCCGCAGCGCCAGTAAATCACGAACCTGAATAAGTGAAGCCATTATTTGCAGCCTTAGTGGCAGTCGCCCGTTGAGCTGGCGCAGCAGGAACTTGCCGTTTTACGCGTGGCCAGCAATTCGATATCCACGCGGCTACGGGCGCGACGCAGCAGACCCAGAACCACAATGTTGAACAGGATGACGGCCAGAATGCAGACCAGACTGTAGGTCGGGTGCTGGCTGTAGCTGGCCACCTGATAAAACAACGTCGACAGTGAGTAGGCGATGTTCAGACCCCACAGAATGGAGAAGCCCATCCAGCCGCGACTGGATTCACGAGAAATAGCGCCCATCACCGAGATGCACGGTACATACAGCAGGACGAAAATCAGATAGCTGTAGGCTGCCGCCGCGCTACCGAATTTGGCACCCATCACGCCCATTGCGCCTGTCGCCATTTCGCCGTCGCCTTTGCTGGCTTCAATCGGGTTCGCCAGTACGCTGAGGCTGAAGGTATCTTTCAGGCTCTGCCAGGTTTCGTCTACCGCGCCCATCAACTCGTCACCGAGGTTGAACTCTGCGGGGTTGAACTCCTCTTCCTGGATGTTTTCTGCGGTATAGAGCGTGTTGAGCGTACCGACCACGACCTCTTTCGCCATTGCACCGGTAAACAGCCCTACCGTTGCCTGCCAGTTATCTTCATGAACGCCAATCGGTTTAAAGATGGGGGTGATCACGCGGCTCACGGAGGCGAGGGCAGAGTCGTTGATGTTGTCGACGATTTTCCCGCTCAGGGAGAAGCTGTTAAAGGCACTGAGGAAAATACTGACGATGATGATCACTTTACCGGCGCGCAGGACGAAGCCTTTCAGGCGCTGCCAGGTTTGAATGACCAGACTCTTAATGTGCGGAACATGATAGACCGGCAGTTCCATAACAAACGGAGAGGCTTCGCCACGCATGATGGTGTGTTTGAGCATCAGACCGGTCAACACCGCCATCACAATACCGAGCACGTAAAGTGAGAAGACCGCCAGCGCACCATTCTGCCCAAAGAAGGCAGCAGCAAACACCGCAAAAATCGCCAGGCGTGCGCCGCAGGACATAAACGGCGCCATCATGATGGTCATCAGACGTTCACGTGGTGCATCCAGAGTACGCGCGCCCATCACCGAGGGGACGTTGCAACCAAAGCCCACAATCAGCGGCACGAATGACTTACCCGGCAGCCCCAGTGCTTGCATCAACCGGTCCATCACAAACGCTGCGCGCGCCATGTAACCGGAGTCTTCAAGGAAGGAGAGGAACAAGTACATCATCCCGATCTGCGGCACCAGCGGCAGAACGGTGTTGATCCCACCGCCAAGGCCCTGGGCCAGGAAAATAGTTAACCACTCCGGGAAGTGAAGGGTGTAGCCAATCCACTGGATACCATGCACAAACAGTGCGACCGAGCCGACGTCAAACAGCGGCTGTAAAGCACCACCGATGTTAATGGCAAGCAGGAACATCAGGTACATGACGAACAGGAAAATCGGCAGACCGAGGAAGCGGTTAAGGATGATTTTATCCACTGCCGTGGTGAAACGGCTGGGTTCGGCGGTCAGCGTATTGCTCACCACGTCGCAGATGGCGGCGATACACTGGTAACGCGCGTCGGCGATGTGCAGCGCCGGATCATCCATCGTCTCGCTTAAGCGCGCTATTGAGGCGTCAAGACGTTGCGCGGCGTCACCGGCATACGCGCGGCTATAGATATCGCCTTCCAACATTTGCAGACCAAGCCAGCGGCGCTGTTGCAACGGCATATCCGTAGACATCGCGTCAGCCAGCGAATGGGCTTCACGTAAAAGCGGCTGGGCATAATGCACCAGCTCAACGCTGTCATTTGCCTGATGGCGGTCGATGGCTAATTTCAGCGCTTCAATCCCACGACCCCGTGTGGAAACCAGCGGGACCACAGGACAGCCAAGGCGTGCGGACAGGGCATCAATATCAATACGGATCTGCTGTTTTTCAGCAATATCCAGCATGTTGAGCGCCACAATGCAGGGAATGCCTAATTCAAGCAGTTGTAACGTCAGGTAGAGGTTGCGCTCGAGGTTAGAGGCATCGACCACGTTGATCAGCAGGTCTGCGTCGCCGCTCAGAATGTAATGGCAGGCAATTTGCTCATCAAGCGAGGTTTGCGACGAAATGGTGGTTAGCGAATAGGTGCCGGGTAAATCGACCAGCGTGACCTGATTATCGGTCGTGGCGAACTGACCCTCTTTACGTTCGACGGTAACGCCAGCCCAGTTGCCCACACGCTGACGCGCACCGGTGAGCTGGTTAAATAAGGTTGTCTTGCCGGAATTTGGATTGCCAATTAAACCAATGGTTAATTTTTTCATTTTTATAGACTCACTGTATTAACAGGAAACCGCTTCCACTTCTAATAAGGCCAGATCTTTTTTACGCAATACCAGGCTAACACGACGCGTTTCGATATGAATGGGGTCGCCTAAGGGCGCAACGCGCACCACATTAAAAGAAGAGCCGGGCAGCATGCCGAGGGAAAGCAGTTTCTGACGGTACGCCGGACTGATTTCACGGGCAAAACCGGTAATTTTCCACGCAGTGTCTGGAGTGAATTGCATAGGGACCTACTTTGTTTCTCGCTAACTGGATGTTTACCTCATGCGGTGCGCCAGAGCGGAGGGCATGAGACCAGATGATTAGCCAACGAAGGAAAGATTAAATAATCAACAGTACAATGATAATGAGAATAGTTTCTATCATCAATACTTAAAATGTGACCGAATGTGGTTTTGTATAATAAATTGAACCAATCTTGATATGGCTCAACATTTATTCCCCTTACGGACAGGTAATACTCTTCGGCAATAATTACCCATTCTTAATGTTTAATTAACGTTTTATATGTTAACAGTGTGATAATTAATGGTGTCATCCTCACCTGATGAAATTAATTAACAGATTCATTCTGCAGACGTTAATTGTTAAACCGTAAATGGATTTGCTTGTCGGGAAGAAAGGGGGAAAAGCTTGGGGATCCAAAAAAAACGGAAGGCTGCTTCTGGCACGAGAGCCGTGCCAGAAGCAGGAAGACGCAAACAAAACCGGCGTTAGCGTTTTTTACCCATCGCTGCGGCCAGTGCGTCCATCATGGCGCTGTTACCGGCAGGTTGAGCGTCGCGACCGCGTGGTTTTGCCGCTTTTGCCGCCGGGCGATTGCCCTGGGCACGTTCGTTACTGCCGCTACTGCGACGGGCGTTCGTTTCACCGGGCTGTTCGTCCAGACGCATGGTCAGGGCAATACGCTTACGTTGCAGATCCACTTCCAGCACCTTCACTTTAACGATGTCGCCCGCTTTCACCACGGTATGAGGATCTTCGACGAACTTGTTCGACAGGGAAGAGATATGCACCAGACCGTCCTGATGGACGCCGATATCCACAAATGCGCCAAAGTTGGTCACGTTGGTGACTGCGCCTTCCAGGATCATGCCAGGCAGCAGATCGTTCATGGTCTCCACACCATCGGCAAACTGAGCGGTTTTAAACTCCGGACGCGGGTCGCGACCCGGTTTTTCCAGCTCTTTGATGATATCGGTGACGGTCGGCACCCCGAAGCGTTCGTCAGTAAAGTCAGACGCTTTCAGGTTACGCAACTCGCTGCTGTTGCCCATCAGGTCGCGCAAGGACTGTTCGGTGGCCGCCAGAATGCGTTCGACGATAGGGTACGCTTCCGGGTGAACCGTGGACGCATCCAGTGGGTTATCGCCATGGTTGATACGCAGGAAGCCCGCGCACTGTTCAAAGGCTTTTGGCCCCAGACGGCTTACCTTCAGCAACTGTTGGCGGTTCTGGAACTGGCCGTTCTCATCACGCCAGCTCACGATATTCTGCGCCATCATCCGGGTCAGACCTGCCACGCGGGTTAACAGCGGCACGGAAGCCGTGTTCAGATCGACGCCAACGGCGTTTACGCAGTCTTCGACCACGGCGTCCAGTTTACGGGCGAGCTGAGTCTGGCTGACGTCATGCTGGTACTGGCCCACACCAATGGATTTCGGATCGATTTTTACCAGTTCGGCCAGCGGATCTTGCAGACGTCGGGCGATAGAAACCGCACCGCGCAGCGAAACGTCGAGGTCCGGGAACTCCAGTGCCGCCAGTTCGGAAGCTGAGTAAACGGATGCGCCGGCTTCGCTGACGATCACCTTCTGCGCGGTCACTTTCGGGAACTGTTTCTGTACGTCGAGGAAGAAACGCTCCGTTTCGCGCGATGCGGTACCGTTGCCGATGGCGACCAGCTCAACGTTGTATTTTTCGCACAGCGCGGCAACCGCGACGGCGGCTTTGGCTGCCTGACCGGTATGCGGATAAATGGTGTCGGTGGCGACCAGTTTACCGGTACCGTCAACAACGGCGACCTTCACGCCGGTACGCAGACCCGGATCGAGACCCATGGTGGCGCGCAGACCGGCTGGCGCTGCCATCAGCAGATCGTGCAGGTTACGGGCGAAGACGTTAATTGCTTCATCCTCTGCGCGCTCGCGCACGGTTCCCATCAATTCGGTTTCGAGGTGCATCAGCACTTTAATACGCCATGTCCAGCTCACTACGCCTTTACGCCAGCTGTCCGCCGGGGCGTTGTTCAGGCGCAGGCCGAGGTGGTCCTGGATAATCTGTTCGCCGTGGCTCTCTTTCGGCGGCTCATCGAACTGCGGATCGGCATTCAGCGAGAGCTGTAATATGCCTTCGTTACGACCGCGGAACATCGCCAGTGCGCGGTGAGACGGAACGGAGGAGATCGGTTCGTGATGGTCGAAGTAGTCGCGGAATTTCGCGCCTTCTTCCTCTTTGCCTGCCACCACGGTCGCCACGATGTGGGCGTTTTTCCACAGATAATCACGTACTTTCGCCAGCAGGGCGGCGTCTTCGGCAAAACGCTCCATCAGGATGTAGCGCGCTCCGTCGAGTGCCGCTTTGGTGTCAGCCACGCCTTTTTCGGCGTCGATGTATTTGGCGGCTTCTGCTTCCGGGTCGTTGGACGGGTCGGTCCACAGCAGATCGGCCAGCGGCTCAAGGCCTGCTTCGATAGCTATTTGTCCACGGGTACGGCGCTTCGGTTTATAAGGCAGGTAGAGGTCTTCGAGTTCGGTCTTACTTAACGTACCGTTGATGGCATTTGCCAGCTCATCGGTCAGTTTGCCTTGCTCGGAAATAGATTTGAGGATCGACTGACGTCTGTCTTCCAGTTCGCGTAAATACCCCAGACGCGTTTCCAGGTTACGCAGTTGCGTATCATCCAGACCGCCGGTGATTTCCTTACGATAACGTGCGATAAACGGCACGGTGTTCCCTTCGTCAAGCAGGCGAACGGCAGCTTCTACCTGTTCGGCGCGTGCCTGAATTTCGCCCGCAATAATGCGGCAGAAAGAATCATTCATCATGGATTGGCTTCATCTACTGAGTAAAAATCAGGGAATAGTTATACGGACAGACTGGCAAAAATGCCAGTCATCCACAGGGGCTTCGGATTGTTCCTGCTCATTTTACGTATTCGATCGTATTAACGTACCAGCTCGCTTCTCCCGCAGGCGTGTTCACCACGGCGAGATCGCCCACCTCTTTTTTCAACAACGCGCGTGCCATCGGCGAGTCGATAGAGATGTAATCCTTACGGCCGAAAATTTCATCATAACCGACGATACGAAAGCGACGGGTATCACCGTCGTCGTTTTCGATTTCCACCCACGCGCCGAAGAACACTTTGCCTTCCTGCTGCGGGGAGTAGTCGACAATTTTGAGATTTTCCATGCATTTGGTGAGATAACGGACGCGGCGGTCGATCTCACGCAGTCGCTTTTTATTATACTGGTAGTCGGCATTCTCGCTGCGGTCGCCAAGACTTGCGGCCCAGGTCACTTTTTTGGTGACTTCAGGGCGCTCTTCACGCCAGAGATAATTTAGCTCTTGTTTGAGTTTTTCGTACCCTTCCCGGGTAATCAGGGGCGTTTTCATCTTATTGATTTACCTTCGACGCTGTGATTATGCGCACAATTAGTATTACGCGACGTAATCAACAGAATAAATAATGTGCCGCAAGTTTCATTGTATACTTAAGCTGCTGTTAAATATGCTTTGTAACAATTTAGCCTGGAATTCATACCAGAATTCACTGGTGACGAACGTGAGCTTTCTTAAGAATACACACTTACAATTGTTGCGAACCTTTGGGAGTACAAACAATGCAAGAGAATTATAAGATTCTGGTGGTAGATGACGACATGCGTTTGCGCGCGCTTCTGGAGCGTTATCTGACCGAGCAGGGCTTCCAGGTTCGAAGCGTCGCCAACGCTGAGCAGATGGATCGTCTGCTAACCCGCGAATCCTTCCATCTCATGGTACTGGATTTAATGTTGCCAGGTGAAGATGGCCTGTCAATTTGCCGTCGTCTGCGTAGCCAGAGCAACCCGATGCCGATCATCATGGTGACCGCCAAAGGTGAGGAAGTTGACCGCATTGTGGGGCTGGAAATCGGTGCTGACGACTATATTCCTAAACCGTTTAACCCGCGTGAACTGCTGGCGCGTATTCGCGCAGTGCTGCGTCGTCAGGCGAACGAGTTGCCTGGCGCCCCTTCTCAGGAAGAAGCGGTCATTGCTTTCGGTAAGTTCAAACTGAATCTGGGCACCCGCGAAATGTTCCGCGAAGATGAGCCGATGCCGCTGACCAGCGGTGAGTTTGCGGTTCTTAAGGCGCTGGTGAGCCACCCGCGTGAGCCGCTGTCGCGCGACAAACTGATGAACCTGGCGCGTGGTCGTGAATACTCCGCAATGGAACGTTCCATCGATGTGCAGATTTCGCGTTTGCGTCGCATGGTGGAAGAAGATCCGGCGCACCCACGTTATATTCAGACCGTTTGGGGTCTGGGCTATGTCTTTGTGCCGGACGGTTCTAAAGCATGAGGCGAATGCGCTTCTCGCCACGAAGTTCATTTGCCCGCACGTTGCTACTCATCGTCACTTTGCTGTTTGTCAGCCTGGTGACGACCTATCTGGTGGTGCTGAACTTTGCGATTCTGCCGAGCCTCCAGCAGTTTAATAAGGTCCTGGCCTACGAAGTTCGTATGCTGATGACGGATAAACTGCAACTGGAGGACGGCACGCAGCTCGTTGTGCCTCCCGCGTTCCGCCGGGAAATTTACCGTGAGCTGGGCATTTCTCTTTACTCCAACGAAGCCGCCGAAGAGGCTGGCCTTCGTTGGGCGCAACACTATGAATTCTTAAGCCATCAGATGGCGCAGCAGTTGGGTGGCCCCACGGAAGTACGCGTCGAGGTCAACAAAAGCTCGCCCGTCGTTTGGCTAAAAACCTGGCTATCGCCCAACATTTGGGTGCGTGTGCCGCTGACTGAAATCCATCAGGGCGATTTCTCCCCACTGTTTCGCTATACGCTGGCGATAATGCTCATGGCGATAGGTGGCGCATGGCTGTTTATTCGTATCCAGAACCGACCGCTGGTGGATCTCGAACATGCGGCGTTGCAGGTCGGGAAGGGCATTATTCCACCGCCGCTGCGTGAGTATGGCGCGTCGGAGGTGCGCTCCGTGACCCGAGCCTTTAACCATATGGCGGCGGGCGTGAAGCAACTGGCCGATGACCGCACGTTGCTGATGGCGGGGGTGAGTCACGATCTGCGTACACCGCTGACGCGTATTCGTCTGGCCACTGAGATGATGGGCGAAGAGGACGGTTACCTCGCGGAGTCCATCAACAAAGATATCGAAGAGTGCAACGCCATTATCGAGCAGTTTATCGACTACCTGCGTACCGGGCAGGAAATGCCGATGGAGATGGCCGATCTTAATGCCGTGCTGGGCGAAGTCATTGCCGCGGAAAGCGGTTACGAGCGCGAAATCGACACTGGGTTACAGCCAGGCACTATTCTGGTGAAGATGCATCCGCTGTCGATTAAGCGTGCGGTCGCCAATATGGTGGTCAACGCGGCACGCTATGGTAATGGCTGGATTAAAGTCAGTAGCGGGACGGAACCTCATCGCGCCTGGTTCCAGGTTGAGGATGACGGTCCGGGGATTAAGCCGGAGCAGCGCAAACACCTGTTCCAGCCGTTTGTACGCGGCGATAGCGCCCGCAGCACCAGCGGTACCGGGTTGGGTCTGGCGATTGTGCAGCGTATCGTTGATAACCATAACGGCATGCTGGAGATTGGCACCAGTGAGCGGGGCGGACTCTCTATTCGCGCCTGGCTGCCGGTTCCGATGGCTCGCATTCCGGCGTCAATCAAGGATGTGTAGAACTGACGTGTAAAAAAGGGAGGCTAAATGCCTCCCTTTGTTTATTGCTGAACATTAAATCTCATGTTTTAAATCATCTTTAATTGATTGATGATAAAAGGATTAGCCTGGAGCAGAAGGAGTAGTTTTCTCGGGGCCCCGGTAGGTTGACGTCGTTTTGTTTCCCAGCTTTTAACCAGGTCATAACTCACGCCAACGGCGACGGCAAAATCTTGCTGACGTAATCCGGTTGCTTCACGGATGGCTTTGACATCAATCTCACTAAAGGTATGCACACATTCCGGTTTGGGGGTTTCTTCGCCCTTTTCGATACGTACCATTTCTTCTGCACTGGCCAGCAGATCGGCAAATAATTCGTCTTTCATCTGTCTCTCATTGCCCTTGTTGACACCACACTCAGGACTTTTCCCATGGTGGGAGTAACAGAACCTCTGCGTTAAAGCAGCATATCGGATAGTTGCTTCAGAATTTTTTTCTGTTCTGCGGTTAAATCATCCTGCTCATTTTTGGGGTAGACCAGTGCCAGATAAATTCGACCGTTGCGCATCACGTTATAATAGATTATCCGAACACCGCCACGCTTACCCATACCAGAACGGCTCCAGCGGATTTTTCTAAATCCTCCTGTATCGGCGATGGTATCTCCAGTTTCAGGATCTTCAATGAGCATCTCCTGGAAAGCGCGGAACTCATCATCAGGTAACAGTATCTGACGTCGCTTACTGAATCCATGTAGTTCGATAAAAGTGAACATGACGCTTCCTGCGTATAGTGATGCTCACCAGGATTATAGGTGTACAGTGTACATTTCAAAAGGGTTCTCGCAATAAAAAAGCCCCTAATCCTGAAGGAAAAGGGGCTGGGTCATTATCTTAAAAATTTACAGCTTCGGACCGGCGCTCACCAGCGCTGCACCTGCTGGGGTATCGGTGTATTTCTCGAAGTTTTCAATGAACAGTTTTGCCAGCGCGGATGCTTTTTCCTGCCACTGTTCTGGTGACGCGTAGGTATTACGTGGATCAAGAATGCGCGTGTCCACGCCCGGCAGTTCGGTAGGGATTGCCAGGTCAAACATCGGCAGACTGAAGGTTTCCGCGTCGTCCAGGGAACCATTCAGGATGGCATCGATGATGGCGCGAGTATCTTTGATGGAGATACGTTTGCCGGTACCGTTCCAGCCGGTGTTCACCAGGTATGCCTGTGCACCTGAGGCTTGCATACGTTTTACCAGCACTTCTGCGTACTGTGTCGGGTGCAGCGACAGGAATGCTGCGCCGAAGCAGGCGGAGAAGGTCGGCGTGGGTTCAGTAACGCCGCGCTCAGTCCCTGCCAGCTTAGCGGTAAAGCCAGACAGGAAGTGGTACTGCGTCTGGTTTGCAGTCAGACGGGAAACCGGCGGCAGCACGCCGAACGCATCAGCGGTCAGGAAGATAACTTTAGTGGCATGACCCGCTTTGGAGATTGGCTTGACGATGTTATCGATGTGATAGATCGGGTAAGAAACGCGGGTGTTCTCGGTTTTGGAACCATCATCAAAATCAATGGTGCCGTCGTTGCGGACCGTCACGTTTTCCAGCAGCGCATCACGGCGGATTGCGTTATAGATCTCCGGTTCAGCGTCTTTAGACAGCTTGATGGTCTTCGCGTAGCAACCGCCTTCAAAGTTAAACACGCCGTCGTCATCCCAGCCGTGTTCGTCATCGCCAATCAGACGACGTTTCGGGTCGGTAGAGAGGGTGGTTTTGCCAGTGCCGGAAAGACCAAAGAAGACCGCGACATCGCCTTTCTCGCCCACGTTGGCGGAGCAGTGCATGGACGCAATGCCTTTCAGCGGCAGCAGGTAGTTCATCACTGAGAACATCCCTTTCTTCATTTCACCGCCGTACCAGGTACCGCCAATCAACTGAATGCGTTCGGTCAGGTTGAATGCCACGAAGTTCTCAGAGTTTAATCCCTGTTCTTTCCATTGCGAGTTGGTGCATTTCGCGCCGTTCATCACGATAAAGTCAGGTTTGAAGCTGACCAGTTCTTCATCGCTCGGGCGGATAAACATGTTTTTGACGAAGTGAGCCTGCCAGGCAACTTCCGTAATAAAGCGCACAGAAAGGCGGGTATCGGCGTTGGCACCGCAGAAGGCATCAACGATGAACAGACGCTTGCCAGAGAGTTGTTGGGTCACCAGACCTTTCAGATGCTGCCAGGTTTCCTGAGCGAGCGGTTTGTTGTCGTTCTTCCCTTTGCCTTTGTCGGACCACCAGAGCGTATCACGCGTGGTGTCATCACGAACAATGTACTTATCCTTTGGCGAACGTCCGGTAAAGATACCGGTATCAACAGCAACGGCGCCGAGGTTCGTTAGCACACCACGCTCATAGCCTTCCAGGGAAGGGTCGAGCTCTTCCTGGTAAAGCGTTTCGTAGCTTGGGTTGTAAACGATATCCTGAACGTCATTGATACCATAAGCCTTGAGATCTTGCGGGGTTAAACTGTTCACACGCATTTCACTGCTCCTTAGCCAAGATGTATTACCTGAAATATTAAGGTTTTTTAGGGTTTATTTAACGCGACAAGGCTCATAGATTTACGCATCTGGAAAAAATCACGAGTGACTGAAAACGCTGCAACTCCTGTCACGAAGCGGCGATTATTATGGCAGGAAACACTTTTTTGTTGTGGAAAATGTTCTTAAAACGTTAAACAGAAGTGTATTTGGCGGGAATATTGTGACTGTAATCGCATTCATAGAAGAAAATTACGTAACAACAAAATTTAAATTATCGATTCACGTCGAAATAATAGGTGAGAGGCAGCGAGAAAAATGTGAGGAATGCCGGGCGATGTTACCGCACACCCGGCCTTTAAGAGACTCTGTCGCGTCGCCAACCGGCGTTTTACACGCGATTAATGGACTTGCGGATCGGCAGGAGAGGCGTTGTTGCGGATCTCAGTAATGTCCATCGCGTTGAACAGATAGTGGCTGCCGCAATAATCGCAGTGCATATCGATCTCGCCTTCTTCAGAAATGATGCTGTCGACCTCTTCATCCGGCAGTGTTCTCAGCGCGCCCGCACAACGTTCACGTGAACAGGTGCATTTGAACTCAACGTCCTGCGGATCGTAGAGCGTGACCTCTTCTTCGTGATACAGACGCCACAGTATTTCGGTTGCAGGCAGCGTCAATAACTCTTCAGTTTTGATGGTTTCCGTCAGCGTCGCCAGATGATCAAAATCAGTCGTTTGGGCATTCTGTGCTGGCATCACCTGCAACAGCATACCGCCCGCCGCCGGTTTACCTTCGATGTCGCCCGTGCGAATAAACAGGCGTGTGGGTAACTGCTCCGAGCGCTGGAAATAGTCTTCCAGGCATGCCGCCAGCGTGTCGCCTTCCAGACCAACCACGCCCTGGTAACGTTCGCCTTCTTCTGGCGTGATGGTGATGACCAGATAACCGTTGCCGACCAATGTTTTCAGATCAGCATTTTCAGGAATGTCGCCCTGAATGCGGGCGACGCCACGCATCTGTTGGTTGTTGTTTCCGTTGATCACCGCCAGGCTCATCGGACCGTCACCCTGCAGTTGCACGGTGATATCACCTGCAAATTTCAGCGTTGCGGTGAGCAGGCTGGTCGCAACCAGCAGTTCGGCCAGCACGGTTTTCACCGGCTGCGGATAACTATGATTCTCGAGGATCTGTTGCAGGGTTTCCGATACGGTCACCAGCTCGCCGCGTACGGCAAAGTTTTCAAACAGATAACGGTGTAATTGGTCATGTTGCGGCATAATCATCTCTCTTGCAGGTGACAGTCACTCACTGTCGCCGTGTTTAAATCGTAACAGGTCGCGGCGTTCTTTTTTATCCGGGCGCCTGTCCGGGTGCGGCATGGTCAACGCATTAAGCTTACGCGCCAGCGCGACTTTTTCGCGTTTTTCTACGCTTTCTGCCGTCTCTTCGTACAGCGCGACGGCTTCGCTTGCCGGGCGGCGTTGCTCGGTAATCGCTTTGATGATGACCGTGCGCGCGTCATTACCCTGGCGCAGCGTCAGGGTGGCATTCAGCTCGACAATTTTACTCGGCTTACTGCGCTGCCCGTTATAGTGCACCTTACCGCCTTCCACCATTTCACGAGCGATGGCGCGGGTTTTATAAAAACGGGCAGCCCACAGCCATTTATCCAGCCTGACCTCAACAGAGGGCTTCTCTTTCATGGCGACTCCTTCACATCAGCGAGGGGATCAATCGGCGGTAGTCATTCAGTGACGGATGGCGAGTATACTGCTTTTCCGCGATGCCGGAGTCGGGATTGGTCACACCGAGGCAGTAACGAATGCCAAATTGGGCGGCGGCGTCGAGAATCGGCTCGCTGTCATCGATAAACAACGTTTTCTCCGCGTTCATTCCCGTCTCTTCAGCCACAGCGTGCCATAACCGCTGATCCTCTTTGGGATAACCAAATGTGTGGGTGGAAAGTAATAAATCAAGGTGTGAGGCCAGACCGGTATGCTCAAGCTTCACCGCCAGGTTGTGTGGATGCGCATTGGTGAGCAAAATACGGCGTTTACCGCTTGCTTTTAACGCATCCAAAAACGGAACGGTATCATCGCGCAGAACGGCGCGCGGTCCCTGTTCCGTCGTCATGGCGCAGATATCCAGCCCCAGCCGTTCGCTCCAGTAATCCAGGCAGTACCAGTTTAACGTATGCTGTACGTCTTGATACTGCTGGCGAATAAATTGCTGGGCTTCTTGTGGAGAGATTCCGTGCTGTGCGCCGTAGGTTTCCGGCACTAGTTTTTGCCAGAAATAGTTATCGAACGCGAGATCAAGCAGCGTGCCGTCCATATCCAACAAAACGGTGTCCACGTCCTGCCAGGCGATATCAATGTGCATGGGTTCTCTCCTGAGTGAAGCAATTTGCGCGACAGGGTAGCATACCCTGCCGCACGGGCGTGTTATCAGATGAGGCTTTCAGGGGAAGCGATCAGTTTCGGGTTCAGGCAGCTTTCGTAGTATTGCTGAATTTCGGTCATGCGGGTGCGATTACGCTGATAGCGTCTGAATGCCTGTATGCCGTTGTATATCGCGCTGCCCAGCATACCCAGCATCAGCAGCGTCGTACCGAGGTAGCGCCACAGGCCTGAACGGTCTGGAATACGGTGCAGGCTGATGTGCTTCGTTCCGTTGGCGTCGGTATAAATACTGGTGACAATCCCTTCAGCGCTAAACGGCGTTTGCATGAGCATTTGGGCCAACCGCTGGAAGGCACCCCATTGCTCCTGAGCCGGGTGGTCATACAGTGAAACGGCGGGGTAAGTCTGGTCGACCAGATCGCTACCTTCGTCACTGATAATCAGGAATCCTCCCGGCGCGGGGCTGTTTAGCGACTGGGCAGCACGCGCGGTTTCACGCGAAATAAACGGCGCTGTCGAGGTGGTCACCAGATTATCCAGCGACTCTGCGCTGACAGGGCGCAGCAGAACATTGACTCCATTGAGCTTACCGGCGTTGGCGCGTTTAACCAGCGCATTCCAGTCTTTGCTATTGCCGAGGTTCACCAGGGCATTTTTAAGGCGTATGCACTCATCATCAGCAGAGCACAGGTCAGCCGTTTTCAGCACGATGTCACCGAAGTCATCCAATAATACCATGCCAGATTTTTGAATCGCCGAGCGTAACGAGGCGCTGACACGCGAATCATCTTCGGGTTTGGGGTGCAATTGCCGGCTGATGGCTTGATTTAGCGCTGTCGCTTTATTGACAAGTTCGGACTCTGGCAGCGGCAGAGCCTTGGCGTCATTCCAGATAATTTGCGAGCAATCAAAGGGCATGAACGGGGAACCCGGCTGCGCGGTCCAGCTTCCGGGCGTATGGATATTACACATGCCTTTACCGCTCAGATGCAGGGTATCACCAACGCGAACCCCGGCTTCTTCGAGTTTTTTCACACTGGTGGCTTCAATGGTTTGGGCACCTTTCATCCACGACAGCGTGAATTTGATGGGCATATCCAGCGGGATCCAAAACAGCAGCATCAGCAGCACCAGCAGAGACCCTCCGGAGATGATCATACTGCGCAACCAGTGCTGTAGCGGGAAGTTTTTGACTTCGTCATGCAGGGATAAAAAGCGGCCCTGGCGTACAACGTGGCGATCCAGATAGATATCAATATCGGTTTGCTGACCGAGATCCTGCGCGATGTAAGGCTGCCAGTGAGCAGGGTAAATCAGGTCAATGATCCCCAGCGAGATGTTGTTGATTTGCTCCTGGTTATTTTCACCGAACAGCCCCCAGCGACGCGGGGTGCCTCTCAGGCAGTGGATTTCCCGTAACGCGGTTTTCGATGGCGGCGCAAGCAATCCCCAGAGCCCCGCGGCCGACAACAAAATAGCCCCACCGGCCATCCAGGGAACAAAGACATCTGGCGTTATCAGGCAGAAGAAAAACAACAGGAAAGAGGCGACAATCAGCAACGCCTCACGAAGACCCGCAGGACGGCTCAACGCATACTCTTCATGCGTTTCCTGGCGAATGTTCAGCAGTTCAATTTGTTCACTCTCTTCACCGCGGATCGATGCCTGAGTGGAGGCGGTGTGCTGCAAGGCATAGCCACGCGTCTCTTGCATATACTCCTGCAGCGTGTGACCGTTCAGTGAGATAACCAAAGGCAGCTTGTCGGTATGGATCAGTTCAACGTTATTTTCGTCATTGATGTACTGTTCCCAGAAAGGCGGCAGATGAACCTCAACCGAGTCGAGATAGTATCGCCATTTGTTGGGATCGTCGGTGGTAATGCCGTAACGCGTAATCGAATGCGTCAAAACGATAACGTTGTTGCTCTCAGCATTGAGTGTGAGTGACACAGGCGCGGCGCTGGCGCCTGTGGGTCCTGGCACTTGTTGGATTTGGCTGAGATTGTCGAGATAGTTCTCAACGGCGCTGCGCTCTTCGGGCGTCAGCTTACGCGTGGCTGCCTCCGGGAAAGCATTGATCCAGGGCAGGCTTCGCCGCCTGGCGCGTGTCCTGAGTAGCCATCCTGCCAGTAGACAGCAGGCCAGCAAAGCAGCTACAAAAATCAAAATGGTGCTCATGCTTTCCCCATCTTACTAAGTCTGTCAGGCGTGGTCAGTCGCACCCTGTCCAATAAACGTGATTTTGCGGTTGGCTATCGGCAAGTGTGGAGTTGAACTTGAGCATTTTTAAGCGCATCCCATTGAATGCAAATCATAGCAAAACCACCAAATGCGGAATATCAGCAAATTCCTGGAGTTATTTCAACCTATTGACTTTTAATTTGAAATAAGAATTAATTTTAAGTGCGTTGCATAAATGTAAATAAATGGCAATTCACATTGCCGAAACCGTGCTGCATATCGCACAATGGCGTCAGATTTCACTGCAAAGACTCTCACGATGAGCAAATCATTACAAAAACCCACCATTTTGAAAGTAGAAACTGTCGCACAATCGCGCCTGTTCAACGTTGAAAGCGTGGACCTTGAGTTCAGCAATGGTGTGCGACGTGTCTATGAGCGTATGCGTCCGTCCACCCGCGAAGCGGTAATGATTGTACCTATCGTTGACGATCACCTGATTCTTATCCGTGAATATGCGGTGGGAACGGAGTCCTACGAACTGGGTTTTTCCAAAGGGCTGATCGATCCCGGAGAGAGTGTGTTTGAGGCAGCGAACCGCGAATTAAAAGAAGAGGTTGGCTTTGGTGCGCAGGATCTGACGTTTTTAAAGAAACTGAGCATGGCGCCTTCCTATTTTTCAAGCAAAATGAACATCGTGGTGGCTGAAGGCCTCTATCCGGAATCGCTGGAAGGCGACGAGCCCGAACCCCTGCCGCAGGTACGCTGGCCGCTGCTGTATTTGATGGACCTGCTGGAAGAGCCAGACTTTAATGAGGCGCGTAACGTGAGCGCTTTGTTTCTGGTACGCGAGTGGCTGAAAGGGCAGGGACGACTGTAGGTCGTCACCCGGCAGCGCAACGCAGTAAAAACAAAAAAGGCGCCGAAGCGCCTTTTTTTGATCAGAACAGTTCCTGCGACTCACCATTGTCGATAATGGTTGTTCCCACCTCATGCACCGCGTGCTGTGTTGGCTGGGTGCCTTCGATGAAATACTCTTCGCGACTGTTACCGCCACTGGCCAGTTGACCGGTACTGCGATCGATATTGACCGTCACAATCCCTGGCGGCGGCGTCAGCGGTTGCTCAGGTACGCCTTCCAGAACGGACTTCATATACGCGTCCCATGCCGGTTGCGCACTCTTCGCTCCGCCTTCATAGCCGGAGACCTGATCTTTGATCGCCCCGGATGCCGTCGTGCGTCCCAGATCGCGGCGGTGATCGTCAAAACCAATCCACACCGACGTTACCACGCCAGGACCGTATCCGGAGAACCAGGCATCTTTCGAGCTGTTGGTGGTACCGGTTTTACCGCCGATGTCCCGACGCTGCAGGTCGCGGCCCGCTCGCCAACCGGTGCCCATCCAGCCGGGTTCGCCGAAGATATTGGTGTTCAGCGCGCTTTTCATCAGGAACGCCAGCGGCGTGTTAATCACGTGCGGGGCATACTCCTGTGTACCGCTTTGGGCAACCAGCGCCTGGTTTGCCTGTTCAAGCTGTGGCATCGGCACAGTGGCGTTTTGCTGCTCCTGAGAAATGGCGACATCTTCGACGTTGCTGTTCTCCAGGACGTTCGATTTTTGCGTATCGCCATAAATGACTGGAATATCACACTCCGGGCAGGCAATTTTCGGCTTCGCTTCAAATATGACGCCGCCCTGGTCGGTTTCAATCTTACTGATGAACCAGGGATCGACCAGGAAGCCGCCATTTGCCATAACGGCATAGCCCCGCGCTACCTGCATTGGCGTGAAGGATGCGGAACCCAGCGCCAGCGATTCAGTATGCACAATGTTTTGCGCCGGGAAGCCAAAGCGTTGCAGATATTCTGCTGCGTAATCGACGCCCATTGCGCGCATGGCACGCACCATAACCACGTTCTTCGACTGACCGAGACCCTGACGTAAACGGATCGGACCGGCGTACTGCGGCGGTGAGTTTTTGGGGCGCCAGTCAGAACCGGCACCGGCATCCCAGCGTGAAATGGGCACGTCGTTCAACATGCTCGCCAGGGTTAAACCTTTATCCATCGCGGCAGTATAGAGGAACGGCTTGATATTCGATCCCACCTGACGCAGCGCCTGGGTGGCACGGTTAAATTTGCTCTGATTGAAGTCAAAACCACCGACCAGCGCCATTACCGCACCATTTTGCGGATTAATGGAAACCAGCGCGGAGTTAACGTCCGGCACCTGCGCCAGCCACCAGGCATCGCCTACCTGACGAACCCAGACTTGCTGGCCTGCTTGTACTGCATCAGTCACTTTACGCGGCGTGGGGCCCTGCTGTGTATCTGAGCGGTACGGACGCGCCCAACGAATGCCTTCCATACGCAGTGATACCGACGTACCGTCCGCCAGCGTTGCCGTGGCTTCTTGCACAGTGGCGCTGGTGATCGCGGCCGGGAGCAAGGGTCCGTAGGTCGGCAGCGCTTTCAGCGTGTCAGTAATTTTTTTGCTGTCCCAGGCGGTTTCACCCACTTTCCACAAAACACTCGACGGGCCGCGATAGCCGTGGCGCATGTCGTAGTCCAGTACGTTGTTGCGGACAGCTTGTTGAGCCGCCTGTTGGACTTTGCGGGTGATGGTGGTGTAAATGCGATAGCCATCTTCATAGGCATTTTCACCGTACCGGCTGTACATTTCCTGGCGCACCATTTCTGACAAATAGGGGGCAGAAAACGCGATTTCCGGCGCATGGTAATTCGCATCAATGGCTTCGTTACGCGCCTGATCGTACTGATTCTGGGTGATATACCCTTCGCTCAACATACGCGACAGAACCACGTTACGTCGCGCTGTGGCGCGATCCATGGAATAAAGCGGGTTAAACGTAGAAGGGGCTTTTGGCAGGCCGGCAATGACCGCCATTTCACTCAGACTAAGCTGGTCAACGGTTTTACCAAAATAGACCTGTGCTGCGGCACCTACGCCGTAGGCACGGTAACCGAGGTAGATTTTGTTCAGATAGAGTTCGAGGATTTCGTCTTTACTCAGAAGTTGCTCAATGCGGATGGCAAGGAACACTTCCTTGATTTTACGCATTAGCGTCCGTTCCGGACTGAGGAAGAAGTTTCTCGCCAACTGCTGAGTAATGGTGCTCGCCCCCTGCGACGCATGGCCAGAGAACAGCGCGACGCTTGCCGCACGGAAGATCCCGACAGGGTCAACACCGTGGTGCTCATAAAAGCGGCTGTCTTCCGTGGCGATGAAGGCTTTCACCATGACGGGCGGCATTTGGTTGAGCGTGACCGGAATTCGACGTTTCTCGCCATACTGCGCGATCAGTTCACCCTCCGCGCTATAAACCTGCATCGGAATCTGCAAACGCACGTCTTTTAACGTCGCGACGTCAGGTAGTTGCGGCTCGATATAGCGATAGAGACCATAAATCGAGCCTGCTCCCAGCAGGATGCAACATACTGCAAGGATCAATAAATACTTTACGAACTTCACTGGAGATTTCCCATTTAGTGTCATTTGGGCAGTTTATAAACAAACGCGCGGTAGTATAAAGGCAAGCCAGACGCATTGATATACCCGTTAGAGTGACGGGTGATAAGGAGATCATCAGCTATGGCTTTCCGGTTCTGGCAAATAGGCCTTCATATTCAACCGCATGAGGTACTGGCGGTTGCCGTTGTTCGCGGCGCATCGGGCTGGCTTTTACAGCGCTGGTGGCGTATGCCGCTCGACCAGCTAGTCCTCAAAGAGGGTTACATTTGCAATCCTGAACAGCTTGCTGCGGTACTTCAACCGTGGAGCCGGGAGCTTCCTCATCAGCACGCCATCCACCTTTCATTTCCCTCCAGCAGAACACTGCAAAGACGCTTTCCGCGCCCTGCGATGGCGCTGCGGGAACGCGAACAGACAGCATGGTTAACCGGTTCGATGGCGCGTGATCTGGACATGGATCCCGACTCCCTACGTTTTGACTATAGCGAGGATACGTTAAGTTCGTCGTTCAATGTGACTGCCGCGCAAAGCAAGGAGGTCTCGACGTTGCTGACACTCATGCAAACGCTAAAGGTGCGGGTGACGGCTGTCACGCCGGATGCCTGTGCATTACAACGATTTATTCCGTATTTAGCCTCGGGCCAGCAGTGTCTGGTGTGGCGCGATGACGTGCAGTGGTTGTGGGCGACACGTTATGCCTGGGGGCGTAAAACCGCCGAAGAAATTAGCCGTCTTGATGATCTCGCTGCGGCCTTGTCCATGCCTCCCGACACGCTGGTGATGTGCGGCGAAGATGGCTTTGATCCCTGGGAAGCCGTTTCCGTGCGCCAGCCCCCTATTCCGCCGCAAGGGCATGCTTTTGCGATCGCCCTCGGTCTTGCGATGGGGGAGATACGTTGATGAGCCCACCAATCAATTTTATGCCCTGGCGTTGTTCACGACGGATGGCGTGCCTGCGATGTTGGGCTGTTATGTTTGGCGGTTCACTGTTCTTATTCATCGTTATTGCGCTGAGTGTTTGCAGTGTTACGGGGCAGGAAGCCCGAACCAACACGGTTCTGCTGGAGGCTGAACAAACAAGGGCCGCCGCGCTGATGGCGAGAAAACGGGGGCTGGAACAACAGCACCAGCAGCGCCAGCAAGCGTTGCAGAGACAAATGCTGCGTGCCCAGATGCGTCGCTGGCAGTCGGTGCTGGACGTGATTTCGCACCAGATGCCTGATCAGGCATGGTTCACCAGGATGGCCTACCAACAGGAGACGCTTGAACTGGAAGGAAATGCGCTGAGCTTTACCGCGTTACGTTCGCTGGAAGCGATGTTGCGTCATTTGCCGATGTTCGAGCTAAGCAACACCGGCGCAACCCGGCAGGACGCAGAGGGGCGCTGGCAGTTTCACTATCAGTTAAAAAAGAGCGTGATGCATGAACGCCCTCTTTGATATCTGGTGCGCGTTAACGCCCCGAACCCGAATTCTCTGCTGGAGTGCCGGAAACGTCTGTCTGGGGATCCTGCTCCTTATTTGTCTGTTTTATCTGGGCGGGCCAGCGCTTCGCGTACAGCGAGAAGCATTGGTTGTGCAGCGGGCAACCGTGCAGCAGCAGTGGCGTGCGCAGTACCGGCTGATGGTATCGGCCGGTGAAGCCCACATTGCTCCAGATGAAAAGCGTCTTCCCTTTTCTCCGCTGGAATTTCAGACGTCACATCGACGTCTTGTTCACTGGTTGCCTTCTGCCGAAGGCGGTGAGATGGCGTTGGCCTCGGTCTGGGAGGCAGTTCCTGACGTCTTTGTTCGACTGGCGGCATGTGGGATGAACGTACGTCGGTTTTCACTGAGCGTGGAAATGTCGGAGTTACTCCTGACGCTGGAACTGGAGCGTCTGAATGAGGGGTAAACGCTGGCTGTTGGTTTGTTTTTCTCTGTTGACGCTGACCGGTATGCGCGATCCTTTCAAACCACCAGAAGACCGCTGCAAGACAGGCGAGCTCTTGCAATGGCGCTTTCAGGGGGCGGTAAGTCGGGGCGAAAAGCTGATCGGCATCGTCAAAGACAGTCAGCAGAAATGGCGTCGGGTGGAACCTCTCGAGCCACTGGATAACGGGTGGAGAGTCGCCCAACTGACCACGCAAACGTTAACGCTCGAGCTCGGTGAAAACTGTGAGCCATTACAGTGGCAGTGGCAACGACAAGGAGAAAAGGATGAAGCTATGGATAGCCGCGACGCTGATGATTATCATGCAGACAGCGCAGGCGGGAAAAGCGCAAAACGTCACGCTAATGGTGGATGACGTTCCGGTGGCTCAGGTATTGCAGGCGCTTGCTGAACAGGAGCGGAAAAATATGGTGATCTCACCGGATGTGAGTGGCTCGGTGTCACTCCATCTGACGGATGTACCGTGGATGCTAGCTCTGCAAACCGTTGCGAAAAGCGCCGGACTGGTATTACGCCAGGAAGGGGCGATTTTGCATGTTCAGACGGCGGCCTGGCAGCAAGAAATGATGACGCGTCAGGAGGCTGAACGGGCGCAGCAGCAGGCAACAATGCCACTGGAAAACCGCAATATTTCTTTGCAATACGCCGATGCGGCAGAGTTGGCGAAAGTCGGTGAAAAACTGCTGAGTGCAAAAGGCAGCATCACGGTGGATAAGCGTACCAACAGGCTATTGCTTCGCGATAACACTGTTGCGTTGGCCACGTTAGAGAAATGGGTGGAACAGATGGACTTGCCCGTCGCGCAGGTTGAACTGGCTGCGCATATTGTCACCATTAACGAAAAAAGTTTACGTGAGCTGGGCGTTAAATGGACGCTTGCGGATGCCCAGCAGGCAGGAGGCGTGGGAGATGTGACCACGATGACCACCGATCTCTCCGTTGCCACGGCGACGACGCGCGTGGGATTTAACATCGGACGCATTAACGGGCGACTGTTGGATCTTGAGCTTTCGGCGCTGGAGCAAAAACAGCAACTCGATATTATCGCCAGCCCACGTCTGCTCGCTTCGCATTTACAACCGGCCAGTATCAAGCAGGGGAGTGAGATCCCCTATCAGGTTTCCAGCGGTGAAAGCGGCGCGACCTCTGTGGAATTTAAAGAAGCGGTGTTGGGGATGGAGGTAACGCCGACGGTGTTACAGAAAGGGCGCATTCGTTTGAAGTTACGGATTAGTCAGAATATGCCCGGCCAGGTGTTGCAACAGGCGGATGGCGAAGTGTTGGCTATCGATAAGCAGGAGATCGAAACCCAGGTCGAGGTGAAAAACGGTGAAACGTTGGCGCTGGGCGGTATTTTTTCTCAAAAGAAAAAATCAGGCAAGGATAGTGTCCCGCTGTTAGGGGATATTCCCTGGCTCGGCCATTTTTTTAGCCACGATGGTAAAGAAGATGAGCGACGTGAACTGGTGGTGTTCATCACGCCCAGGCTGGTATCGACCGAGTGATTTATGCATAAAATACCGTTGTTTTTACGCTGAACACGTTTCAGGGATTTGACGTGGGGGTGTATTTAGCATACAAGGAGTACCGATTTGAGAGTCAGTACTTTTCGTTGCTTACGCACCCGTGATTACTCTTCGCCTTTCAAGCGGCAAAATAGTTGGCTGGTTTCGTGTTATCTGACTTCGCGATGCGTCGCTGGGTCTGGTGTTTATGAGACTGCTGGTTTGTCGCGACCGGAAATGCACGGGGTTTGGTAATTTATTCAGTTGCCAAACCTGCTTGAGTATTGAGATAATTTTCAACCTGACTCTCGCAATATCTTATGAGGTTTCAGTTCATGTCCTGCTGCGCTGGGTATCTGCGAAGCGGGTTTATCATTAACGAATAGTCTTAGTAGTACCGAAAAAATGGCAGAGAAACGCAATATCTTTCTGGTTGGGCCTATGGGTGCCGGAAAAAGCACTATTGGGCGCCAGTTAGCTCAACAACTCAATATGGAATTTTACGATTCTGATCAAGAGATTGAGAAACGAACCGGAGCTGATGTGGGCTGGGTCTTCGATGTAGAAGGTGAAGACGGCTTCCGCGATCGTGAAGAGAAAGTCATCAACGAGTTGACGGAAAAGCAGGGTATTGTGCTGGCAACCGGCGGTGGCTCTGTAAAATCACGTGAAACCCGTAATCGTCTCTCCGCGCGTGGCGTCGTGGTCTATCTTGAAACGACGATCGAAAAACAACTTGCGCGTACGCAGCGCGATAAAAAACGTCCGCTGTTGCAGGTCGAAGCTCCGCCTCGTGAAGTTCTGGAAGCGTTGGCCGACGAACGCAATCCTCTGTATGAAGAGATTGCAGACGTGACCATTCGTACCGACGATCAGAGCGCCAAAGTCGTAGCAAACCAGATTATTCACATGCTGGAAAGCAACTGATTCTGGCTTAATACACACTTGCCTGCGGGTACAAGCCATTAAGGTGGATATCGCGTCATGGAGAGGATTACAGTCACTCTCGGGGAACGTAGTTACCCTATCACCATCGCGGCTGGTTTGTTTAACGAACCAGCTTCATTCTTACCGCTGAAATCGGGCGAGCAGGTTATGTTGGTGACCAACGAAACCCTGGCTCCTCTTTATCTTGATAAGATTCGCGACGTACTTGAACAGGCGGGTGTTAACGTTGATAGCGTTATTCTTCCCGATGGCGAGCAGTATAAAAGCCTGACGGTGCTTGATACGGTCTTTACGGCCCTGCTGCAAAAACCGCACGGTCGCGATACCACGCTTGTAGCCCTCGGTGGCGGCGTGATTGGCGATCTGACCGGTTTTGCGGCGGCGAGCTATCAGCGCGGCGTTCGTTTTATCCAGGTTCCAACAACCCTGTTGTCTCAGGTTGACTCCTCCGTTGGCGGGAAAACCGCTGTAAACCATCCCCTCGGTAAAAACATGATTGGCGCGTTCTACCAGCCTGCTTCCGTGGTGGTGGATCTCGACTGTCTGAAAACGCTTCCTGCGCGTGAGCTGGCTTCGGGTCTGGCGGAAGTGATCAAATACGGCATCATTCTGGATGGGGCGTTCTTTACCTGGCTGGAGGAAAATCTGGATGCGCTGTTGCGTCTGGATGGCACGGCGATGGCGTACTGTATTCGCCGTTGTTGTGAGCTGAAAGCAGAAGTTGTTGCCGCAGACGAGCGAGAAATGGGCTTACGTGCTTTACTGAATCTGGGGCACACGTTTGGCCATGCTATCGAAGCCGAAATGGGTTATGGCAATTGGTTACACGGTGAAGCGGTCGCTGCAGGTATGGTGATGGCTGCTCGCACGTCAGAACGTCTGGGTCAGTTTAATGCAACTGACACACAGCGTATTATTACGCTGCTTGCGCGTGCTGGCTTACCTGTTAACGGACCCCGCGAGATGTCCGCGCAGGCTTATTTGCCGCACATGCTGCGTGATAAAAAAGTGTTGGCGGGTGAAATGCGTTTAATTCTCCCGTTGGCAATAGGGAAGAGTGAAGTTCGCGGCGGAGTGTCGCACGAGGTGGTTCTTAGCGCGATTGCTGATTGTCAGCAGGCGTAACAACAAGAAAGGTCAGACCGCAATTATTGGGTCTTTTAGCTTCAGGTTAACTGCAACGTTGTAAGCATTAACCTTTGAGTGGGGTGTTAAATGGATGAATTCAAACCAGAAGACGAGCTGAAACCCGATCCCAGCGATCGTCGTACTGGTCGTTCTCGTCAATCTTCTGAACGTGGTGAGCCGCAGATCAACTTTGATGATGTTGATCTGGATGCGGACGATCATCGCCCGACACGTGCGCGTAAAGACCGCAATGAGGAGCAAGATGTCGAGCCTGAAGAAGATTACGAATCCGATGATGATGCGGTGGATGATGACGAAGAACGTGTAGAGCGTCGTCCGCGCAAGCGCAAAAAAGCGGTCAGTAAACCGGCTTCCCGTCAGTACATGATGATGGGTGTTGGTGTTCTTGTGCTGCTGCTGCTGATTATCGGAATCGGCTCCGCGCTGAAGGCACCTTCAACCTCCTCTTCAAGCGAGCAAACTGCTTCTGGCGAGAAGAGTATCGATCTTTCAGGCAATACCGCCGATCAAGCGAATGCAACCCAGCCTGCGCCGGGTGCAACATCTGCTGAGCAAACCGCCGGTACTGCACCGCAGCAAGAAGTTTCCTTGCCGCCAATTTCGTCCACGCCGACCGAAGGACAAGCGCCTGCAGCGACCGAAGGTCAGCAACGTGTTGAAGTTCAGGGCGACCTGAACAATGCGCTCTCGCAGCCGCAAAATCAGAGCCAGGTTAACAATGTGGTGGTTAACTCCACACTGCCGACTGAACCGGCCACGGTTGCGCCAATCCGCAACGGTAATGCGTCGCGTCAGGAGACAAAGGAACCTGCGGCTCCTGCCACAACCACTCGTCCGGAACGCAAACAGGCTGTGATTGAGCCGAAGAAACCGCAGACGACAGCGAAATCGACGGTAACTGAGCCGAAACCTGTCGCTCAGGCAAAACGTACGGAACCAACGGCTCCGGCGACAACCGCGAAAGCCCCTGCAGCAACATCTGCACCGACAACAACGGTAGCCCCGAAAGCAACCGCCAGCACGACGTCTGCGCCTGCTCAAACGACACAGCCTGCGCAAACTGCGCCGACGGCTGCAGCGACACCAGGCGCGGCCGGTGGGAAAAGTGCAGGCAACGTTGGGTCGTTAAAATCTGCACCGGGCAGCCATTACACCCTGCAGCTCAGCAGTTCTTCTAACTACGACAACCTGAACAGTTGGGCGAAGAAAGAGAACCTGAAAAACTTTGTTGTGTATCAGACGACGCGTAACGGCCAACCGTGGTATGTTCTGGTCACGGGCGTGTATGCCTCGAAAGACGATGCGAAACGTGCGGTGTCTACGCTGCCAGCCGATGTGCAGGCGAAAAACCCGTGGGCAAAACCGTTGCATCAGGTTCAGGCCGATCTGAAGTAATGTTATTAAAGCGCAGGATGCTGTCGGAGCTTTCTCCACAGCCGGAGAAGGTGTAATTAGTTAGTCAGCATGAAAAAAAATCGCGCTTTTTTGAAGTGGGCAGGGGGAAAATACCCCCTGCTTGAAGATATAAAACGGCATTTGCCACCGGGTGAGTGTCTGGTTGAACCCTTCGTGGGTGCCGGGTCGGTGTTTCTCAACACCGACTTTTCTCGTTATATCCTCGCCGATATCAACAGCGACCTCATCAGTCTCTATAACATCGTGAAGTCACGTACCGATGCGTATGTGCAGGCTTCCCGTGAGCTGTTTACCCCTGAGACAAATCAGGCTGAGGTTTACTATCAGTTCCGCGAGGAATTCAACGCGTGTCAGGATCCGTTCCGCCGTGCGGTACTGTTTTTGTATCTGAACCGTTTTGGCTACAACGGACTGTGCCGCTATAACCTGCGCGGGGAATTTAACGTGCCGTTTGGCCGTTACAAAAAGCCCTACTTCCCGGAAGCGGAGTTGTATCACTTTGCCGAAAAAGCGCAGAATGCAGAGTTCCATTGCCTCTCCTATGAAGAGTGTATGGATCGTGCGGATGCAGACTCTGTGGTCTATTGTGACCCGCCTTATGCGCCGCTTTCTGCGACGGCGAATTTTACCGCTTATCATACCAACAGCTTCAGCCCCAGAGAGCAGGCGCATCTGGCAGAGATGGCAGAAAAGCTGGTCAGTAAGCGGATCCCAGTGTTAATTTCAAACCATGACACGCCCGATACCCGTGAGTGGTACAAAGCGGCGAAACATTTTCAGGTTAAAGTGCGGCGCAGTATAAGCAGCAACGGCGGCACACGAAAAAAGGTGGACGAACTGCTGGCTCTGTACCAACCAGGAGTCGTTTCGCCCGCGAAAAAATAATTCTCAAGGAGAAGCGGATGAAACAGTATTTGATTGCCCCCTCAATTCTGTCGGCTGATTTTGCTCGCCTGGGTGAGGACACCGCGAAAGCACTGACTGCCGGTGCTGATGTCGTGCATTTTGACGTCATGGACAACCACTATGTGCCGAACCTGACGATCGGACCGATGGTGCTGAAATCCCTGCGTAAATACGGTATTACCGCACCTATCGACGTGCATCTGATGGTGAAGCCGGTTGACCGTATTGTGCCGGATTTCGCCGCCGCAGGCGCCAACATCATTACTTTTCATCCGGAAGCCTCCGAACACGTCGACCGCACCTTGCAACTGATTAAAGAGCACGGCTGCAAAGCCGGCCTGGTATTCAACCCGGCCACGCCGCTTAGCTATCTGGACTATGTAATGGACAAGCTGGATGTGATCCTGTTGATGTCCGTTAACCCGGGCTTCGGCGGTCAGTCCTTCATTCCACAGACGCTTGAGAAACTGCGCGAAGTGCGTCGTCGTATCGATGAATCCGGCTACGACATCCGTCTGGAAGTGGATGGCGGCGTCAAGGTGGACAACATCGGTGAAATCGCCTCGGCTGGCGCGGATATGTTTGTGGCAGGCTCTGCCATCTTTGACCAGCCAGACTACAAAAAAGTGATAGATGAAATGCGCCGTGAACTGGCGAAGGTAAGTCATGGATAAATTGCAGAATATTCGAGGCGTTGCATTTGACCTCGACGGGACGCTGGTCGACAGCGCACCGGGATTAAGCGCTGCGGTAGATATGGCGTTGTATGCGCTGGAACTGCCGACGGCAGGCGAAGAGCGTGTTATTACCTGGATTGGTAACGGCGCAGATGTGCTGATGGAACGCGCACTGACCTGGTCTCGCCAGGAACGTGCGATGCAGCGTAAAACAATGGGCAAACCGCCTGTTGATGACGACATCCCTGCTGAAGAACAGGTGCGTATTTTGCGTAAGCTGTTCGACCGTTATTATGCGGATGTGGCGCAAGAGGGGACGTTCCTGTTCCCCAACGTAGTGGATACGCTGGGTGCGCTACACGCCAACGGGTTGCCGTTAGGTCTGGTCACCAACAAGCCGACGCCGTTTGTTGCGCCTCTGCTGGAAGCGCTGGATATCGCCAAATATTTTAGCGTGGTCATCGGTGGTGACGACGTGCAAAACAAAAAACCGCATCCGGACCCGCTACTGCTTGTCGCGAGCCGCATGGGTATTGCGCCTGAGCAAATGCTTTTCGTGGGTGATTCACGAAATGACATTCAGGCCGCGGTTGCCGCAGGCTGTCCGTCTGTGGGACTTACCTATGGCTATAACTACGGTGAAGCGATTGACCTTAGCCAGCCAGACGTTGTTTACGACAGTATTAATGACCTTCTGCCCGCTCTCGGGCTTTTGCAAAGCGAAAATCAGGAATTGAAAAATGACTAAGCCCATCGTTTTTAGTGGCGCACAGCCCTCAGGTGAATTGACCATTGGCAACTACATGGGTGCGCTGCGTCAGTGGGTGAACATGCAAGATGATTTCCACTGCATCTACTGCATCGTTGACCAGCATGCCATCACCGTGCGTCAGGATGCGCAGCAGTTGCGTAAAGCGACGCTGGATACGCTGGCGCTCTACCTTGCGTGCGGTATCGATCCTGAGAAAAGCACCATCTTCGTTCAGTCCCACGTGCCGGAACATGCACAACTGGGTTGGGCATTGAACTGCTACACCTATTTCGGCGAACTGAGCCGTATGACGCAGTTCAAAGATAAATCTGCGCGTTATGCAGAAAACATTAACGCCGGTCTTTTTGATTATCCGGTTCTGATGGCGGCGGACATTCTGCTGTACCAAACCAACCAGGTTCCGGTCGGTGAAGATCAGAAACAGCACCTGGAGCTGAGCCGCGACATCGCGCAGCGTTTTAACGCCATCTACGGCGATATCTTCAAAGTGCCAGAGCCGTTCATTCCGAAATCTGGCGCGCGCGTGATGTCGCTGCTGGAGCCGACCAAAAAGATGTCTAAGTCGGACGACAACCGCAACAATGTGATCGGCCTGCTGGAAGACCCGAAATCCGTCGTGAAGAAAATCAAACGCGCGATGACCGACTCCGAAGAGCCGCCGGTTGTGCGTTACGATGTGAAAGAAAAAGCGGGCGTGTCCAACCTGCTGGATATCCTCTCTGCAGTGACCGGCGAGAGCATTCCTGAACTGGAACAACGCTTTGAAGGCAAAATGTACGGTCATCTGAAAGGTGAAGTAGCGGACGCGGTTTCCGGCATGCTGACCGAGTTGCAGGAGCGTTATCACCGTTACCGCAATGATGAAGCATTCCTGCAGAAAGTGATGAAAGAGGGTGCCGAAAAAGCCAGCGCCCGCGCTTCTGTCACCCTGAAAGCGGTGTACGAAGCGATCGGCTTTGTCGCGAAACCGTAATTCAACGATGTCGCTAAAAACCGGGTAAATCCCGGTTTTTTTTCGCCTGTCTTTTATGTGACCAATAAAAAGTGTGAAGCGCCTCGCCGTTTGCACATCTCGCCATTGCGCTATATATTCAATTTAATGAAGATATAAATATTCAATTTACTGAAAATATATGATGCGTCGGACATTTATCAAGAAAGAAGGGGTTGTCTTAACAACTCTGGCCCGTTACCTGTTGGGTGAAAAGTGTGGTAACCGTTTGAAAACCATAGATGAACTGGCAAGTGAATGCCACTCATCTGTCGGATTAACGCAGGCCGCGCTGAAAACGCTGGAATCCTCAGGGGCAATCCGCATTGAGCGTCGCGGGCGTAATGGTAGTTTCCTGGTAGAAATGGATAACAAAACGCTGTTGACGCATGTGGATATCAACAACGTGGTATGTGCCATGCCGTTGCCTTATACCCGTCTGTACGAAGGGTTGGCGAGCGGTCTGAAAGCGCAATTTGAGGGGATCCCCTTTTATTACGCGCACATGCGTGGGGCAGATATTCGTGTGGAATGTTTACTGAACGGCGTCTATGACATGGCGGTGGTCTCCCGTCTGGCGGCAGACAGTTATCTGGCGCAGAACGGGTTGCGCATCGCGCTGGAGCTGGGGCCACATACTTATGTGGGCGAGCATCAGCTCATTTGTCGCAAAGGTGAGGCTGAAAATGTGAAACGCGTGGGTCTGGATAACCGCTCGGCGGATCAGAAAATCATGACGGAAGCCTGTTTTGGCGACAGCGACGTGGAGTTGGTAGACCTTTCCTACCACGAAAGCCTTCAGCGTATTGTGAAAGGGGACGTGGATGCGGTGATCTGGAACGTCGTGGCGGATGCTGAACTGGCGATGCTGGGATTAGAAGCGACCCCGCTCACCCGCGATCCCCGATTCTTACAGGCAACGGAAGCCGTCGTACTGACGCGCGCGGATGATTATCCGATGCAGCAATTACTGCGTGCGGTGGTGGACAAACAGGCGCTGCTCGCCCACCAGCAACGGGTGGTTAAAGGTGAGCAGGAACCCAGCTATTAAGTTAAGGGCATTTTGATGGAATACCGACTGAACCTGCTATGCGAAGCGGGTGTGATTGATAAGGATATCTGCAGCGGCATGCTGCAGGTTGTTGAACGGTTGAGCAATGAGTGGCATCTGCCGGTTCACTCCGAGCAAGGGACGATGGCGATGACGCACATGGCGAGCGCGTTAATGCGCAGCCGCCGGGGGGAAGTGATTGGGCCGCTGGATGACGAATTATTGGCTGAAATGGCGCAATCAAATCTCTGGCCAACCATTTTGCTGGTACACCAGACATTGCTGAAAGAGTTTGCGGTGACGCTTCATGCAAATGAAGAGGGGTATCTGCTGGCGAACCTGTACGGATTGTGGATGGCGGCAGAAGAAGGCGTTTGAAAGAGATGGAATAGCAATGTCCTTCACCTTAAATATTCAAAAAAATGAATATTTAAATCAGGGATTGGAAACGAGGCTAAAAGATGTTTATACACGCACTGAAACGGCAGAACCCTGCGCTTATTACCGCCGCGCTCCGGCTATGGCAACAGGGGAAGATTGTCCCCGATAGCTGGGTGATTGATGTTGACCAGGTTCTGGAAAATGGTAAGCGGCTGATTGAGGTCGCGCAGCAACACGGCATCACGTTGTATCTGATGACCAAGCAGGTTGGGCGAAATCCCTGGCTGGCGGAAAAGCTGTTGGCGCTGGGTTATGCCGGGATTGTCGTGGTGGACTATAAAGAGGGCCGAACCCTGCGCCGCGCCGGATTACCGATTGCGCATCAGGGGCATTTGGTGCAGATCCCGTCTCGACTCGTTGATGCAGCAGTAGAACAAAATACGGATGTCATCACGCTGTTTTCGTTAGAGAAAGCGCGGGAAGTTTCTGCGGCCGCAGTGAAAGCCGGGCAGACGCAGGCGGTGATGCTCAAGGTGTATGGCGAAAACGACTTTCTTTATCCCGGGCAGGAAAGCGGCTTCCCACTGGCCGATCTGGATGAGGTTGTTGCACAGGTTCAACGGTTACCGGGTCTGCATCTGAGCGGATTAACGCATTTTCCTTGTCTGCTCTGGGATGAGGCGGCAGGTGAAACCGTTCCGACGCCCAATCTGCACACGCTGGTCGATGCGCGACGCCAGGTGGAAGCGTCGGGCGTCGCTATCGAACAGTTGAATGCCCCATCTGCGACCAGCTGCGCCTCTTTGCCGCTGCTGGCAACGTACGGCGTTACTCACGCAGAGCCTGGTCATGCGTTGACGGGCACGATTCCTTCTAATCAACAGGGCGACCAACCTGAGCGCATTGCGATGCTTTGGCTGAGCGAGATCTCCCACCATTTTCACGGCGACAGCTATTGCTATGGCGGCGGTTATTACCGTCGCGGGCATGCGCGTAATGCGCTGGTGTTTACCCATGAAAATGACGCGCCGGTTGAGACGCAACTGAAACCTGTCGATGACAGCAGTATTGATTATTACCTGCCGCTTGCAGGGGAATTCCCGGTAAGCAGTGCCGTTGTGCTCTGTTTTCGCACGCAAATCTTTGTGACGCGCAGTGACGTTGTGCTGGTGTCCGGTATTCAGCGCGGCGCGCCTGAGATTGTCGCCCGTTATGACAGCCTCGGAAACCTTCTGGAGGACTAATGGCTCGTTTCGTGGTGGTAGTGATCGATAGCTTCGGCGTCGGGGCAATGAAGGATGTCGCGCAGATCCGACCGCAGGATGCTGGCGCGAATACCTGCGGGCATATCCTGAGTCAGCAGCCGCAGCTGCGTTTGCCAACGCTGGAAAAGCTGGGGTTGATGAATGCGCTGGGGTACACGCCGGGCGTGATGAAACCGTCCGCATCAGCGGTATGGGGCGTCGCGGAATTGCAACATGAAGGGGGCGATACCTTCATGGGGCATCAGGAAATTTTAGGCTCGCGACCCCAGGCGCCGCTACGCATGCCGTTTAGCGAGGTGATTGGGCGCGTTGAACAGGCGCTGAAAGCCGCAGGTTTGCAGGTGGAGCGGCGTGGCGATGGGCTGGCGTTTCTGTGGGTGAATCAGGCGGTCGCCATTGGCGATAACCTCGAAGCGGATTTGGGGCAGGTCTACAACATTACCGCCAACCTTTCCGTCATTGACTTCGATGAGGTGGTGAAAATTGGCCGCATCGTGCGTGAGCATGCGCAGGTTGGGCGGGTCATTGCTTTTGGCGGCACGCTGAAAGACAGCCAACAGATTCTGGATGCCGTTGAGACAAAAGCGGAACGCTTCATCGGCATCAATGCGCCGCGCTCGGGGGCGTATGAAAACGGTTTTCAGGTGGTTCACATGGGCTATGGCGTTGATGCGCAGGTTCAGGTTCCGCAGAAGCTGCATGAGGTCGGCGTGCCAACCGTACTGGTCGGAAAAGTAGCTGATATTGTCAGCAACCCACATGGTCGCAGCTGGCAAAACCTGGTCGATAGCCAGCGCATTATGGATATCACTCGAGATGAATTTAACGCCGAACGGACCGTGTTTATTTGCGCCAACATCCAGGAAACCGATCTCGCTGGTCATGCCGAGGATGTCGCACGTTATGCGGAACGCCTGCAGGTCGTCGACAGTAATCTAACGCGCCTTCTTTCTGATATGGGTCCGGATGATTACCTGGTCGTCATGGCCGATCACGGCAACGACCCCACGATTGGTCACAGTCACCACACCCGTGAAGTGGTGCCGGTGCTGGTATATCGACAGGGGCTGGAACCCGCTCAGTTAGGCGTTCGCGCCACGCTGTCAGATGTGGGCGCCACAGTATGCGAATTCTTTGGCGCTGCAGCCCCGCAAAACGGCACCTCTTTTCTTTCGGCATTACGGCTCACAGGAGACGCGTTATGAGCATTGATACTTCAGGCTACACCTACGCCCACGAGCATCTGCATATCGATCTCTCCGGGTTCAAAAACAACCTCGACTGCCGGTTCGATCAGTACGATCTCATCTGCCAGGAGATGAACGTTCTGATGGCGTTGGGCGTGCGCAACATCATTGAGATGACCAACCGTTACATGGGGCGTAACCCACAATTTATGCTCGATCTAATGCGTGATACGGGAATGAATGTGGTGGCCTGCACGGGGTATTACCAGAATCAGTTTTTCCCGGAACATGTCGCGACCCGCAGCGTGGAGCAACTGGCCCAGGAGATGGTCGATGAAATTGTCGGCGGAATCGATGGCACTGAACTGAAAGCCGGGATCATCGCTGAAATCGGCTCCAGCGAAGGCGTAATCACGCCGCTGGAAGAAAAGGTCTTTATTGCTGCCGCACGTGCCCACAATGAAACCGGGCGCCCGATCTCGACGCACACCTCGTTCGGCACCATGGGCCTGGAACAGTTGGCCTTACTGAAAACGCAGGGCGTCTCCCTCTCGCGAGTGGTGATTGGTCACTGCGATCTCAAAGATAATCTCGACAATATCTTGCGCATGATCGATCTCGGCGCGTATGTGCAGTTCGATACTATCGGTAAAAACAGCTACTACCCGGACGAGAAACGTATTGGGATGCTGCATATGCTTCGCGATCGCGGTTTGCTCAACCGCGTGATGCTCTCAATGGATATTACCCGCCGGTCACATTTGAAAGCGAACGGCGGTAATGGCTACGACTACCTGTTAACCACCTTTGTCCCACAACTGCGCCAGTCAGGGTTCAGTCAGGTCGATGTGGACATGATGCTGCGTGATAACCCTGCTCGTTTCTTCCAGTAGGTCGGTTTGATTGAGACAGCGCGCGTTGAGGGTAGGCGTTTTTAATAACGTATTAGCGATAGAAATAAATCAATAAGGAAACAGACAATGAAAATCGTGATTGGTGGTCAGATTGAGAAAGACAAAATAGCTGAAACAGTCCGCCGTGAAGCGGGCGATCGTGCCACCTCAGTCACTGTCATGGGGGACATTGAAGCGGCCATGGCATTAAAAAGCGGAGCGGCAGACTACTATTTCGGCGCGTGCAATACCGGTGGCGGTGGGGCGCTGGCAATGGCGATTGCGATTGCGGGGGCCAGCCAATGTATTACCGTCGGCATGCCGGGAAAAATTCTGTCAAATGAAGAGATTATTGCAGGCGTAAACGCAGGGAAAAAAGCCTTCGGTTTCACGGGGCAGGACACTGAAATCGTTGTCCCGGTAATTATCAAGGCAATCCTGGGCGCATAGGAGGAAAAATGGAACATGAGTTTCTGATGCGCCTGTTAACCATCGATCCCATGAAGGCAGGATTAATCGCGCTCATTGGCGGGCTGTCTGCCATGATGGCCAACCGGGGGATTGCGGTTTTTCATGATGGCCTGCGGCCATTGATGCCTGAATATCTCGAAGGGAGAATGGATCACAAAACGCTGGCGGCAACCAGCTTTGCACTGAGCTTCGGGTTGGTCATCGGATTTGGACTGCCATTTTCACTGACCGCGCCGATTATTCTGGTGCATAGCCTGCTGCTGGGAACTGATGTGGTGGGCACATGGTGTAACAATAGCCGCCGTGGCTTCCTGCTCTCCGGCGTCATTGGTGCCCTTTATGGTGTGGCGCTGATGGTTGGACTGCGTTCAGTGGTTGATCTGTTCAACATGATGCCCGTAAATTTTATGAATAACCTCAGCCAGGTGGGAGACCCGATTATTGTCTGTTTCGCCCTCTTTCCTGCATTGGTTGTCGGTTATCAGTACGGATACAAAAAAGGGATGTGGGTGCTGGTCGCGACACTGGTGGGGTATCTGGTCGCGCACTCTTTTGGCAGCATCAGTTTTGGCGGACGCATTGAAAAACCCGTCAAGCTTGACCCGAACGGAATTGCGCTATTGCTCGCGATGATCGCGATGTTCTATTTCACCATGCAAGAGCGTCCTGCGACGTCAGAAAATGCGGATGGGGTAAAGACGAAAGGCGCGAATGAGATGCTGGTGGGCCTCTTTTCGGCACGTATAGAACGCATTCAGAAGAACAAATGGCTGTTGGTGTTCAGCGGTGGCTTATGCGCGATGGCCGGTTCGATGTCATTCAGTTTGCTGGCAGAAGGCCCTGTTTCGCTGCAACTGATGGCGCAGGGAGAGCAAACAAGTGCCATGCTGGTGGCACTGGCGCGAGCGATCAGCTTTATCCCTCTGGTCGGTATGACGGCCATTGCGACAGGTGTCTATAGCCCGGAAGGCATGAAGTTTGTTTTTGTTGCAGGCCTGGCGACCAATAACCCTTTGATAGCGTTCATTGCGGGCGGCGTCATTATGTTCCTGGAGATTAGACTGCTCGCCAGAACGGCGATCTGGCTGGACAAATATCCTGGCGTCAAAGCGTGTGGTGATCATATCCGTACCGCGATCACACGAATGCTGGAAGTGTCGCTGCTGGTGGGTGGGATGATTGCGTCTAACGCCATTTTGCCGGGTATGGGATTCATGATCGTCGCAGGAATTTATCTGCTTAACCGAACCTCCCGTAGACCGCTGGTGGAGATGTCTATTGGCCCGGTTGCCACGATTGCCGTCGGGATACTGGCTAACCTCTTCTACTTTATCGGGATTGTGTAACCCTAAGGTCATCGCCATGGAAACCTATCCATTACAAAGCCTGACGCTGATGGAGGCTCAGGAGAAGCAATTTGCGCTGGTGGACACACTGTGCCGCCATTTTCCCGGTGCTGATTTTTTGGCGGGCGGCGATTTAGGGCTTGTGCCGGGGCTAAACCAGCCCCGGGTAACGCAGCGTGTCGAGCAGGTCCTGGCCGATGCGTTTCACGCCGAGGCGGCCGTGTTGGTGCAGGGCGCGGGTACCGGTGCTATTCGCGCAGGGTTGTGCGCGTTGCTCAAACCCGGTCAGCGGCTACTGGTACATGATGCGCCGGTGTATCCGACCACTGCGTGCATCATAGAACAGATGGGCGTTGAACTCATTCGCGCCGATTTCAATACTCCCGGCGCGATAACGCAGGCCATTGAACAGCACCGTCCTCAGGCGGCGCTGGTTCAGCACACACGCCAGCAGCCCCGGGACAGCTACTCGCTGACGGTGGTGCTGGAGGAAATCGCGCACAGCGGGGTTCCTACGCTGACTGATGACAACTATGCGGTCATGAAAGTGGGCAGCATCGGGTGTGAATGCGGGGCCACGCTCTCTACGTTCTCCTGCTTTAAACTCTTCGGGCCTGAAGGTGTGGGGGCGGTTGTTGGGGAGGCCGACGCTATCGCTAAAATCCGGTCTACTCTGTATTCCGGCGGTAGCCAGATCCAGGGCGCGCAAGCGCTGGAAGTGCTGCGTGGACTGGTTTTTGCGCCCGTGATGCATGCCGTGCAGGCTGGGGTATCCGAGCGTATACTCGCGCGGCTCAATGGAGGGAGTCTGCCGGAGGTGAAGCAGGCGGTGATTGCCAACGCGCAGTCGAAAGTATTGATCGTGGAGTTCAATCACCCGATTGCCGGGAGAGTGCTGGAAGAAGCGCACAAACGCGGGGCGCTGCCTTACCCGGTGGGGGCGGAATCAAAATATGAGATCCCACCTCTGTTTTATCGCCTCTCCGGGACGTTTCGCGAAGCCGCTCCGGGTCTGGAACAGTACGCGATCCGTATTAATCCAAACCGTAGCGGCGAGGAGACGGTGCTGCGTATATTGCAGGAAAGCATCGGGCAGGTCATGGCTGGCTAGCGCCCGGCGACGACAGGCATAAAAAAACCGGGAAATTCCCGGTTTTTTTACATTAATGGTTCGAGAACCAGTTCAGCTTATCGCGCAGAGCAACCACTCTACCGACAATAATTAACGCCGGGCTCTCAACACGCTGCGCCAGGTCGCCTAACTGCGACAGCTCCCCGTTAACCACGCGTTGTTTCACGGCAGTTCCATTCTCAACCAGCGCAACCGGCATATCAGCCTGCATGCCGAACTCAATCAGTTTTTCCTGGATAGTCGCCGCCTGATTCAGCCCCATGTAGAACACCAGCGTCTGCTTCTCGGCCGCCAGGTTCTCCCAGTCAAGCTCGCCACCGGTTTTCAAATGCCCGGTGACCAGACGGACGCTTTGCGCGTAGTCGCGGTGGGTCAGTGGGATCCCGGAGTACGCTGAACAGCCTGAAGCCGCCGTAATCCCCGGCACCACAGAGAATGGGATCCCTGCGTGGCATAAGGTTTCCAGCTCCTCGCCGCCGCGACCAAAAATAAACGGATCGCCGCCTTTCAGACGCACGACGCGTTTACCCTGCTGGGCTTCACGCAGCAGGATCTGGTTAATCTCTTCCTGCGGTACGCAGTGATATCCCGCCCGTTTGCCCACAAAAACGCGGTCAGCATCGCGGCGGACCAGGTTCATGATGTCGTCGGAAACCAGGCGGTCATACACCACCACATCGGCCTGTTGAATTTGCTGCAATCCTTTCAGGGTGAGCAGACCGGCGTCGCCAGGTCCGGCACCAACCAGCACCACTTCACCACGGTGATCCAGCGGTTCGCTGAGCATTTGTTCCGTGGTTTGTTCAATGGCCTGGCGATCGTCGTTGGCGAGCGACTGCGCCAGACGGTCGTTGACAAAGAGTTTCTCCCAGAAACGACGGCGTTCGCCCATCGTGGCGAATTGTTGTTTCACCCGGGAACGAAGTTGTCCGGCGTACTGCGCAACCTGGCCTAAATGCTGGGGCAACATCGCCTCAAGCTTCTCACGCAGTAAGCGTGCGAGAACCGGCGATGTGCCGCCCGAGGAGACGGCTACCATCAGCGGCGAACGGTCAATAATCGAGGGCATAATAAAGCTGGCGGCTTTCGGCGCATCGACCACATTGCAGAAAATGCGGCGAGTTTCGGCAGCGCGGCTAACGCGTTGATTCACTTCATCGTCATCGGTTGCCGCGATGGCCAGCCAGCAGGGGTCGAGGAGCGCTTCGTCGAACGGCCCCTCCACCAGGGTCAACATGCCTTCATTTGCCCATACGGTAAACTGTGGAATAAACGCCAGTGCGTTGACCGTGAGTCTGGCTCCGGCTTCCAGCAGTAACCGCGCTTTGCGTTCTGCGACATCACCCCCGCCGACGATCAGGCAGTCGCGGTCACGTAGTTGACAAAATATAGGCAAATGATCCACGACATTACCCCTTAATTATTGGCAGCAGCCTCAGTTTGGTTGATTTTTGCCGGAGCCGGACGCTCCGATTTCGGCGTAGCATACCAATAACCCCATCCCATGAACACGACACCGGACAAAGTATTACCTAGTGTTACCCACAACAAATTGTGACCGATCCCGGACAGGGTATAGGCATCACTGTGATGGCCAAACCAGGAGAGGGCAAACAGGGTCATGTTGGCAACGGAGTGCTCATAGCCCGAGGCGATAAACGCCAGCAGACACCACCAGATGGCGATGAACTTCGCGGCGCCTTCGGTACGGATTGCCATCCAGATTGCCAGACAAACCAGCCAGTTACACAGCGCGCCTTTGAAAAAGAGCACGGTGGCCGGGGCGGCCGTTTTGGCGAGGGCAACCGAGTGCACAATGCTGGTATCGACCGGCAGCAGGCTACCGCCGCCCCAGCTATACAGCAGCGCGACGAACACCGACCCCACCAGGTTGCCCAGCCAGGTTTGCGGCAGAATGGCCCACATTTGCCCGTGGCTGATGGTACCTGCTTTGACGCCGAGCGTCAGAAACATGGTGTGGCCCGTGAAGAGTTCAGAACCGGCAATAATCACCAGCGTCAACGCAATACCAAAGGTTGCACCCATTACCAGCGGGCGGATAGAAGGATCGAGCAGATTCCCGAGGGTGAAAATAAGGATAATACCGAGACCGACATAGGCCCCCGCCATTGCAGAGCTAACCCAGAAGCCGATCGGGTTTTTCGCCGACAGGCGTGCGATGCGCGCAGCGTTAGCCGCACACTTGTTAATAGTGTCTGTGAACATGTGTTTGATTACCCTTGAAATATAAATAATAAAAAAAACAATCGTACGTAGGCCGGATAAGGTATTTATGCCGCCATCCGGCAATGTGCTTATGCCATTTGCCTGATGGCGCTACGCTTATCAGGCCTACGAAAAAAGGCCTACCAAATACGTCAAATAAGGGAGGCGTTGCACCTCCCGTTCATGCATTAACCGCGCAGTTGTACGATGCCGTCTTTGACACGGGCTTCGTAGTGCGCCACGGAGTGACTTTCGTCCTCCATGCACAGGCCATCGCGCAGGCGGAAGCGCTGTTTTTTCAGCGGGCTGGCGACCCACAACTCCCCCTGGTGCTCTGCAATCAACCCGCGAGACAACACGCTGGATTCGAAAAAGGGATCGATGTTGCTGATCGCAAACACCTGGTCGCTATGGTAAGGACGGAAAATAGCGACTTGCTCTTCGCCTAACAGCGCACAGACGCCGGTTGCAGGCAGAATGTCATCGATTTTGCAGATGTTTTTCCACTGGCTCATGCGTTCTCCTCCACCAGAGTTACCGGAATGCGTTCGTACGGTGTTGCCGGACGATGCTGCTCACGTTCAGGAACGACCTGCACGTTCGGGTCGCGTTTATCGCTGTTGATAAAGTGTTTGAAGCGGACCTGCGCAGACGGCGTGTTGACGGTTTCTGTCCACTCGCAGATGACGGCTTCGCGCAGACGCGCCATCTCTTCTTCCAGGTGTTCGTTGAGACCCAGTTTGTCGTCGATGATGACGGACTTCAGGTATTCAATACCGCCTTCCAGGCTATCTAACCACGGTGCGGTACGCGTCAGTTTGTCTGCCGTACGGATGTAGAACATCATGAAACGATCGAGATATTTGAGCAGCGTTTCGCGGTCGATATCTGCCGCCAGCAGATCGGCGTGGCGCGGTTTCATCCCGCCGTTGCCGCAGACGTACAGGTTCCAGCCTTTTTCTGTCGCAATAATACCGACATCTTTACCCTGGGCTTCCGCGCACTCACGGGTACAGCCGGAAACGCCGAATTTCATTTTGTGCGGGGTGCGGATGCCTTTGTAGCGGTTTTCCAGTTCAACGCCGAAGCCGACGCTGTCGCCCACGCCGTAACGACACCAGGTGCTGCCGACGCAGGTTTTCGCCATACGTAGTGCTTTCGCGTACGCATGACCGGTTTCGAAGCCCGCGTCAATCAGCTGACGCCAGATCTCCGGCAGGTCGTCTTTCTGTGCGCCAAACAGGCCAATACGCTGAGACCCGGTGATCTTGGTATACAGATTGAATTCACGGGCGATACGGCCAACCGCCACCAGACCTTCCGGGGTAATTTCACCGCCCGCGGAACGTGGGATCACGGAGTAGGTGCCGTCTTTCTGAATGTTGGCCAGGAAGTTGTCGTTGGTATCCTGTAGCGGCGTGTGCTGCGGCTTCAGAATGTATTCATTCCAGCAGGAGGCCAGCAGGGAGCCAACGGTGGGTTTACACACTTCGCAACCGTAGCCTTTACCGTGTTTCGCCAGCAGTTCTTCAAAGGTTTTGATGCCTTCCACCCGGATGAGATGGAACAGCTCCTGGCGAGAGTACGGGAAGTGCTCGCACAGGTTGTTGTTCACTTCAATGCCTTGTTTCGCCAGTTCGGCATTCAGTACCTGAGTCACCAGTGGGATACAACCCCCGCAGCCAGTACCCGCTTTGGTTTCCGCTTTCAGGGCGGCAACGGTGTGGCAACCTTTGTTGATGGCGGCGACCAGCATACCTTTCGTGACGTCGAAGCAGGAGCAGATCTGCGCGCTGTCCGGCAGTTTATCTACGCCGATGGACGGCTTACCGCTGCCCGCGTGAGCTGGCAGGATCAGCGAATCCGGGTTCTCCGGCAGTTCGATGGCGTTCAGCACCAGTTGCAGCAGGTTGCCGTAATCGCTGGTGTCACCGACCAGAACCGCGCCGAGCAGTGTTTTGTTGTCTTTACTCACGATCAGGCGTTTGTAGACTTCTTTGCTTTCATCAAGATAGACATAGCTACGTGCGCCAGGCGTGCGGCCATGCGCATCGCCGATACCGCCTACGTCGACGCCCAGCAGTTTCAGCTTGGCGCTCAGATCCGCGCCTTCAAAGGCGTTTTCATTTTTGAGAATATGGTCAACGGCGACCTGCGCCATTTTGTAGCCTGGTGCGACCAGACCGTATACGCGGTCGTTCCAGCTGGCGCATTCGCCAATCGCGTAGATATCCGGGTCAGAGGTCTGGCAGGTGTCGTTAATCACGATGCCGCCGCGCTGAGCGACGTCCAGACCACACTGGGTAGCCAGCTTGTCACGGGGGCGAATACCGGTGGAGAAGACGATAAAATCCACTTCCAGTTCGCTACCGTCGTCAAAACGCATAGTTTTGCGCGCTTCAGTTCCTTCCTGAACGATCTCTTTGGTGTTTTTGCTGGTGTGCACGCGCACGCCCATGCTTTCAATTTTGCGGCGTAACTGCTCGCCACCCATGTGATCCAGCTGTTCAGCCATCAACATCGGGGCAAATTCGATCACATGCGTTTCGACGCCGAGGTTTTTCAGGGCGCCAGCGGCTTCCAGACCCAGCAGACCACCGCCAACAACGGCCCCACGTTTGCTGCGACGGGCGCAGGACTCAATGGCGTTGAGGTCTTCAATGGTGCGGTAAACAAAGCAATCCTGAGTTTCGGAACCTTTAATCGGCGGGATCCACGGATAGGAACCGGTCGCCATGACGAGCTTATCGTAATAGACCGTACGCCCGGCGCTGGAGTGGATGACCTTCTCCTGGCGGTTAATGGTGATGGCGCGCTCGCCCACCAGAACTTTCACACCGTGCTTTTCATAAAACCCTTCACGCACCAACGACAGCTCTTCAGCCGTGTGGTGGGAGAAGTAAGAAGACAGGTGGACACGGTCGTATGCTTTGCGGGGTTCTTCACAGAAGACGGTAATATCAAACTGGGTCGCGTCAGCTTTATCAAGAAGATCCTCAATAAAGCGGTGGCCGACCATACCATTACCGATAATAGCGAGTCTGACTTTGCTCATTTTTGCCTCGATTTCTTTTCTATTACTGCCTACCTTAACGATTCAGCAACCCCGCTTATTGATGTAAATCAAATTCACCTTTATATACTCCTTTAGAGGTATATTGCTGATTTGTCAGCATTTTTATAAGTCACGGAATTGTCTGGCTTTTCGTGTTTGTACAAATAACATACAAATTGAAGGGTTTTAGGGAGTTAGCAGCTACCACAGGCGATTTTGAGATTTACGCCTTCAGGAGGAGGGGAGAAGAAGCCCCTTTTCAGGACGAAAAGGGGCAGGAGAACTTAGTGGGCTGCCGGGACGTTATGTTGACGATGACGGGTGACGAATCCGAGGATAAAACACATCGCAAAGACGACCGCATACAGACCATTCGCGGTGATCAACGCCGCCTGCGGGCCGCTGTGCGCCACAATTGGCCCCGTAACCACAAAGGTCAACATCGTGCCGATAGTGCCGCAGGTCAGAATAAAGTTAACCAGCTTTGGCGAGGCGACTTTGGTCTGCTGTGAACCGAGTGTGATGATGGTGGTATAAATGGCGCTGGAGAAGAAGCCCAGCGTCAATATAAACCACGGCATATGTTCTGGCGTGCCGGTAATAAACAGGTACATCAGCACGGTTGCCAGACCTGCCAGCACCGTCAGAATGCGCTGCAGGTCAAAGAAACGCAGAATGAAGCTGAATCCCCACATCCCGAACATGTACGACATCCAGAAATCGCTGACCAGCGTACCGGCATCATTCAGGCTCATGCCCAGGCTTTTGGCGTATTCCGGCACCCAGGAGATAAAACACAACTGACCAAGGATATAGCACAGGGCTGCAATGGCCAGGAACAGCACGCCGATGCCCCATTTTTCTTTCGCCACAGGGGTTTCGGTTTGCTGTGCATGTTTACCCAGCGCCGGGAATTCACACCCGAAGGTCAGAATGAAAATGGCCGCATAGACCAGACCGATGCAGGCATAAACCCAGTACCACTCAATGCTGCGTGCCAGCAGGTAGGCGGCGACCATCGGGAAAATCATTCCCGCCATGCTAAAGAAAGAGTCGGTAAACAACAGTCGTGAACCACGTTGACGACCTTCGTACATCTGCGTGATCAGGAACGTACCGATCGACATGGTGATGCCGCTGACCAGCCCCAGAACAAACATGGCGGCAGAAAACAGCGCCAGACTATGGCCGAACATCAGTCCGGCAACCGCCAGTAGCATCAGGATAAATCCAAAACGCAGCTGTGTTTTCAGCGGGACAATTTCCATCAGCCAGGCATTGAGGAAGATAGAGATCAAAATACCGGCATTGAGGAAGGTGAAAGTGTTGCTCATACTGGAAACAGGCAGATGGAAGTAATCTGCAATGTTTCCCATCACCATACCGGTGACAATTACCAACGCCCCTGTCAGGGCGTAGGAGAGAAAGCTAATCCATGTGAGCTTGATACGATTGCTGTTAGTCATGACTGGCCTGTGTATAGAGGTGTAAAGCGCGTTGACAGCGCAATGGGCGGGCAGATTTTAGGCGTTTTAGTGACGCATTTAAATATTTATTAGTAATTGATTCGGCTGTTGCATTTTTTAAAGTGACATTTGTCACAAAAAATTAGGTGGCCTGACATGACAGGGGGATTCGATACGTAAAATTAAGTAAAGGGATGGCCTTGTCATGGAAGGCTCTTTAGAATCAATCCACTTGCTTTTGTTTCTGCTCCCGTTAAGGAAATCTCATGCTCAAATCGACTCTGGCGGCTGTTGCAGCTGTTCTCGCTCTTTCCGCTCTCTCTCCTGCAGCGCTGGCAGCGAAAGGTGATCCACACGTTCTGCTGACAACCTCTGCCGGTAATATTGAGCTGGAGCTGAATAGCCAGAAAGCGCCTGTTTCAGTGCAAAATTTTGTCGATTATGTAAACAGTGGTTTCTACAATAACACCACGTTTCACCGTGTGATCCCCGGCTTTATGGTCCAGGGCGGCGGTTTTAACGAACAAATGCAGCAGAAGAAACCTAACCCGCCAATCAAAAATGAAGCGGATAACGGTTTACGTAACACCCGTGGCACCATTGCGATGGCGCGTACGGCCGACAAAGACAGCGCCACCAGCCAGTTCTTTATCAACATCGCGGACAATGCTTTCCTCGATCACGGCCAGCGTGACTTCGGCTATGCCGTTTTCGGTAAAGTCGTGAAAGGCATGGATGTGGCGGACAAAATCTCTCAGGTCCAGACCCACGACGTGGGCCCTTATCAAAATGTTCCGTCAAAACCGGTTGTTATCCTTTCCGCGAAAGTTCTGCCGTAATCGCATTTTGCGCGGGTTGTTGATACCCGCGCTATTCCCGACCTCTGCGTAACCCGAAATTGCTGCTTATACTTGTGGCAAGTGAAGGCGCATTCAGGGAGGTCACGTGAAAAAGCTCACCGATAAACAAAAATCTCGTCTCTGGAAACATCTGCGAAACGCCAATTTCCAGGCCAGTCGCCGTCTTGAAGGTGTTGAAATCCCCCTGGTTACTCTGACCGCAGAGGAAGCTCTTGTACGTCTTGAGGCGTTGAGGAGGCACTATGAGCGATAAATTCGGTGAAGGACGCGACCCCTATCTTTACGACGGTCTCGATGTCATGCGTAACCGTTTAGGCATCCACCAGGTTCAGCGTCTGGAGCAGGCGGCATATGAACTGACGGCGTTACGCGCCGCGACCATCGAACTGGGGCCGCGGGTCCGTGGTTTACCCTACCTGTGTGCTATTCATCGCCAACTTTATCAGGACATTTTCGACTGGGCGGGAAAGTTACGTGAAGTGGATATCTATCAGGGGGACACGCCTTTTTGCCATTTTGCCTGGATCGAAAAAGAGGGCAATGCCCTGATGCAGGATCTGGAAGAAGAAGGGTATCTGTCCGGATTGCCAAAAGAGAAATTCGTCGTCAGGCTCGCGCATTACTATTGCGAGATCAATATGCTGCATCCGTTTCGTATTGGCAGTGGTCTGGCTCAGCGCATCTTCTTTGAACAACTGGCGATTCATGCTGGTTACACGCTGACCTGGGACGGTATTCAGGTGGATGAATGGAATCAGGCCAACCAGAGTGGCGCCATGGGCGACCTTTCGGCATTGCAGGCAATATTTCGTAAAGTGGTGAGCGAAGCTGAGGAAACTGAGTAGAATAGCGCGGTTCTAACGTACCGGAGCCGCCATGATCCTGCTAATCGACAACTACGATTCTTTCACCTGGAACCTCTACCAGTATTTTTGCGAGCTTGGCGCTGACGTGCTGGTCAAACGGAATGACGAGTTGACGCTGGCACAAATCGACGCACTCAATCCGCAAAAGATCGTGATTTCTCCTGGCCCTTGTACGCCCAACGAGGCCGGAATTTCGCTGGATGTGATTCGCCATTATGCCGGACGGCTGCCCATCCTGGGCGTGTGTCTGGGCCACCAGGCCATGGCGCAGGCGTTTGGCGCGACCATCGTTCGGGCAGCGAAAGTCATTCATGGTAAAACCTCGCCGATAACCCATACCGGTCAGGGGGTTTTCCTGGGGTTGCCGACGCCATTATGTGTGACGCGTTACCATTCTCTGGTGATTGACCCGGCCACGCTACCCGCCTGTTTTGACGTCACCGCCTGGAGTGAAACCCGGGAAATTATGGGCATTCGCCATCGGGAATGGGATCTGGAAGGTGTCCAGTTTCATCCAGAAAGCATTCTCAGCGAGCAGGGGCATCAGCTACTGGCAAATTTCCTCCAGCGCTGATTTGTGGTTGCTATCTAATGATTTTTTATGCATATTTTGTGATTATAATTTCACGTTAATTTCTGCATAACTGGGTGGTCATAAGATGGCAACTGAACAAACTGCAATTACACGCGCGACTTTTGATGAGGTTATTCTGCCGATTTATGCACCGGCGGAGTTTATTCCGGTAAAAGGCAAAGGCAGCCGCGTTTGGGATCAACAAGGAAAGGAATACGTTGATTTTGCTGGCGGGATTGCAGTAACAGCGTTGGGGCATTGTCACCCGGCGCTGGTTGAGGCGCTGAAAACCCAGGGCGAAACGTTGTGGCACACCAGTAACGTCTTCACGAATGAACCGGCGCTACGACTGGGGCGTAAGCTTATCGACGCGACGTTTGCAGAACGCGTGCTGTTCATGAACTCGGGTACAGAAGCGAATGAGACGGCCTTCAAACTGGCGCGTCACTACGCCTGCGTGCGTCACAGTCCGTTCAAAACCAAAATCATCGCCTTCCATAACGCGTTTCACGGTCGCTCACTGTTCACCGTAACGGTTGGCGGCCAGCCGAAGTATTCCGATGGTTTTGGACCGAAACCGGCCGACATCGTCCATGTTCCCTTTAACGATCTCCATGCGGTGAAAGCTGTGATGGATGACCATACCTGCGCGGTGGTGGTGGAGCCCATCCAGGGGGAAGGGGGATTAACGGCGGCAACCCCCGAGTTCCTGAAAGGTCTGCGCGAATTGTGCGACCAGCATCAGGCATTGCTGGTCTTTGATGAGGTGCAGTGCGGTATGGGGCGCACAGGCTCCCTGTTTGCGTATATGTACTATGGCGTGACGCCGGATATTCTGACCAGCGCCAAGGCGCTTGGCGGCGGGTTCCCGGTGAGCGCCATGCTGACCACGCAGGAGATTGCCTCTGCGTTTCACGTCGGTTCCCATGGTTCCACCTACGGTGGTAACCCGCTGGCCTGCGCGGTTGCTGGCGCAGCGTTCGATATTATTAACACGCCAGACGTGCTGGACGGCATTCAGACGAAACGGCAGAAATTTGTTCAGCATTTGCAGAAAATTGACGAGCAGTACGACGTTTTCAGCGACATTCGCGGGATGGGATTGCTGATTGGGGCAGAGTTGAAGCCGCAATATCAGGGACGAGCGCGTGAGTTTCTTTATGCGGGCGCGAATGAAGGCGTGATGGTGCTGAATGCCGGTCCGGATGTGATGCGCTTCGCCCCTTCGCTGGTGGTGGAAGAGGCGGATATCGACGAGGGAATGCAGCGTTTCGCGCAGGCCGTCGCGAAAGTCGTTAGCTCTTAATATCCCGTAACCGACGGCTGAGCCAGATCCCGTGGTGAGGCCGTTGACGCCAGGCGACCGACGAAATGGTGTGCATGGTGTTCAGGTGGCCCAGTATGCGCTGCAGGTGTTGTTCCAGGGTACTTAATGGCCCATGGGAGAGCGTCTCTGGCGCTTCCAGAATATTCACATCGCCAGAACTGCCCGGTCCGTCATACTCCAGACGCTGCTGGCAGCGCTGGAGCGCAATTTCGCACGATTCCAGATAGCGTTGCGCAAGGTCTGGCGTCAGCATCGTATGTTCCCGCGCCAGTGTGGTCATTGCATTGATGTGCTCGACAATAAACTGGCTGTGCGTTACCCACAGTTTCATATCTGCCAGATAGTGCGCGTTAAATCCGGGTTCCTGCATGGACTGATTCAGCGAGTTGTACAGCGTGTTGTGCGCCTGATTGACACGCATACGCTGATACGCGAGCGGCGTTGCCTGTGGATTGCTGCTGAGGATCAGGCGGATGGCTTCCTGGTCAGCTTCCAGCGCGTCGTGGGCGTTTTTGCGCAACAGACCGCTCTGCCACTGCGGCCAGAGCCAGACCGTTCCGCCAAACGCGATCAGGCAGCCAATCACCGTATCAATAAACCGCGGCACAATGTACTGCTCGCCATTTAACGTCAGCAATTGCAGGGTATACACCGCAGTGACCGTAAACCCAACCGTTGCCCAGCCGTAGTTTTTACGAATGATCAGATAACTCACCAGCGTAATGACCAGCATGCCCGCCAGCGTGAAGCCTTCAGGGATGTGGAAGTGTAGCGTCACACCCGCAATCACCAGTCCAACCAGCGTGCCCGCCGAACGGTGTAGTATGCGAACCCGCGTCGCGCCGTAGCCGTTTTGCGTTACAAACAGCACCGTCATCAGGATCCAGTACGGTTTCGGCAGATGTAACGCGCTGCCCATCAGGCTGGCGATACTCAGCATTACGCTGATGCGCCCGGCATTTCGCAAAGCGGGCGATTTGAAGGACAGATAGTTTTTTAGGGCCGGGATCAGCGGGAGTCGGCGTTGTTTATCCGCCATCAGGTCGCGGGCATAGAGTGGGCGTTGGGTCCGCAATACACGGGCAATGCGGCTAAAGTGCCAGTAACAGAACTGACCCACCGGGTTATCGGGATGCTGGTTGGCGATTTTCTCCAGCGCGCCAATCTGCTTTTCCATGCTAAAGCGAGTCGGCAGGCGGTGATACAGAATGTCATCCGCCAGGATGCGCAAGCGCGCAGCGACCGTTTGCGCGTTCCAGCGAATCACCTGCTCCGCATGGCTGCGTTCGACCAGCTTTTGCACCTCTTCTGGCTGATGCAGACTGACGGAGATATGTTCCTGTAAGTCCAGCGCTTCCTGGAAGGCCCGCAGCAGGCGTTTATATTCATTATTGTGATGTGCCGACAGCATGTGCATTTGCTGGTAACACTGGGTGATGAGATCCACCGCCTTCTGTTGGCGTACCAACAAGGGCGGCAGCGCTTTTTCAGGATCGGCATGCTGGGTGAGCAGACTGTATTTGGCTTCGCAGTAGTCGGCCAGCTCGCGGTACAACAAACTGAGTGACTCGCGTAGCGGTTGTTCACGCCAGAGCCAGAACCAAAACCAGTTAAAAAGCCCGTACCACAGGGTGCCCAGGGCATAGATCAGCAACGGCTCCCAGACGGGCATGTTACCGGCCAGGCTTAGCGTGAAAATAGCGGCGATAAGCGAGGCAGGCAGGAGTCGGGCATGCAAGGCGCTGAGTTCCGCCGTCACGCCAAGAATCAGCGTTAAACCCGTCAGAATCAGCGGTAGCGGTATTGCTTGCGCGAGCAGTAGCTGCATGGCCAGGCTGCATCCGGCAAACAGCGATGCGCCAATGACTAAGCGTTTGAAAAAGCGTTTGTGGGGAGTATCAAGCCCGGCAATGTTGCAGCAGGCGGGAACGAGAGAAAAGAGCAATCCCAGATGCAACTGGCCAATGATAAGGCCGATCGCCACAGGCAAACACAGCACCAGCGTTTGCCGCAGTGCGTAGTTGATTTCAGGGTGATAAATCAGTCTTCGCCACATCGGTGCCAACAAAAATGGCGCATTACAGGGTAATACGCCATTTCGACGGGGTTAACGAGTGCCGTAGACGACGATGGTCTTACCGTGCGCGGAGATCAGGTTCTGATCTTCCAGCATTTTCAGAATACGACCAACGGTTTCGCGAGAACAGCCAACGATCTGACCGATCTCCTGACGGGTGATTTTGATTTGCATGCCGTCCGGGTGAGTCATCGCATCGGGTTGCTTCGCCAGGTTCAGCAGAGTCTGAGCGATACGACCAGTTACGTCGAGGAAGGCAAGGTTGCCGACTTTTTCGGACGTAACTTGCAGGCGACGAGCCATCTGGGAAGACAGGCGCATCAGAATATCCGGGTTCACCTGGATCAGTTGGCGAAATTTTTTGTAGGAGATTTCAGCGACTTCACAGGCCGTTTTTGCACGTACCCATGCACTGCGTTCCTGGCCTTCTTCAAACAGGCCTAATTCGCCAATGAAATCGCCCTGATTCAGATAAGAAAGGATCATCTCTTTCCCTTCTTCGTCTTTAATCAGCACTGCCACTGAGCCTTTAACGATGTAGTACAACGTTTCTGCTTTTTCACCCTGGTGAATCAGCGTGCTCTTCGACGGGTACTTATGAATGTGGCAATGAGACAAGAACCATTCGAGAGTCGGGTCTGTTTGCGGTTTGCCAAGCACCATGCGCGGTTATCCTCTGTTATAAGCTGTCTCCAGAGCCAGAAAACGACGCTGTCTCTGGGGTTGCCAAAATATGCTTCCCGCTGCCAGGGAAGGGGGCTGCTAAAAATGTACTGCAGCCTGTAATGTGATGTCCTCTGCATACATGCAGTACGTCAATGTATTACTGTAGCATCCTGACTGTTTTAGCATAGCTTTCGCCGTGTGTCTCCTGGTGTCTCGCTTCAGCATGATGCAGGTCGCCTTCCATTGCGAGATTTGTTATGTCCGCGTAATCTGTCAGGAAAATTGAAACATTGGAGTTACGAAATATGCAAGCGCGTGTGAAATGGGTCGAAGGGCTAACCTTCCTGGGAGAGTCTGCTTCCGGCCACCAAATTTTGATGGATGGTAACTCCGGTGATAAAGCGCCGAGTCCGATGGAAATGGTGTTAATGGCCGCGGGTGGCTGCAGTGCGATTGATGTGGTGTCTATTCTGCAAAAGGGACGCCAGGATGTGACCAACTGCGAAGTGAAGCTCACTTCCGAGCGTCGTGAAGAGGCGCCGCGCCTGTTCACGCATATCAATCTGCATTTCATTGTGACTGGCAATGACCTGAAAGACGCCGCCGTTTCGCGCGCTGTTGATCTTTCTGCAGAAAAATATTGTTCTGTTGCGTTGATGCTGGAAAAAGCGGTGAATATCACGCACTCATACGAAGTGATTGCCGCGTGATCTCAGGTTGCCGGAGGGCGTGACGCTTATCCGGCAACGCTGCGCATTATTCGATTTTTTTGCCTTCCATCAGTCGCTGAACCAGCGGCAGCATAATCAACTCCATCGCCAGTCCCATTTTGCCGCCCGGCACGACTAATGTATTGATGTGGGAAATGAATGAACCCTGAAGCATCGCCAGCAACCAGGGAAAATCGATCCCTTCCAGATTACGAAAATGAATAACGACAAAGCTCTCGTCTAATGACGGGATGCCTTTTGCCGCAAAGGGATTCGAGGTGTCTACCGTGGGTACACGCTGGAAGTTAATATGCGTACGGGAGAACTGCGGGGTGATGTAGTTGATGTAATCATCCATTGAGCGAACCACCGAATCCATCACCGCCTCGCGGGAGTGTCCGCGCTCGCTGGTGTCGCGGATCAGTTTTTGTATCCACTCCAGGTTCACGATCGGTACTACGCCAACCAGTAAATCCACATGGCGCGCCACGTTATGGTGCGGCGTCACTACGCCGCCGTGCAGCCCTTCATAGAACAGGACGTCGGTCGGTTCAGGCAAGGGTTGCCACGGCGTGAAGGTTCCCGGCACCTGATTCCACGGTACTGCTTCATCGTAGGTATGCAGATATTTCCGCGACTGGCCTTTGCCCACTTGTCCGTACTCGCTGAACGTTTGTTCCAGCAGGCCAAAATCATTGGCTTCGGGGCCGAAATAACTGATATGCCGCCCGGCGTCCCGCGCTTTGCGGATCGCCATGTCCATTTCCGGGCGGGTATAGCGGTGAAAACTGTCGCCTTCCACCTCGGCGGCACGCAGATTTAACTGTGAAAAAATTTTACGGAACGCGAGGCTGGTGGTGGTGGTCCCCGCGCCGCTGGACCCTGTTACCGCAATCACTGGATGTTTGGCAGACATAACAACTCCATGAATAAACACTCGTTTTAGTATAGTCGGCCCTCAGCGGGGGATTACTCGTGCAACTGCTTTTTGGGCATAATATTGACCGTTTCGTGGAGTTCGGACCACACCAGAACGGCCTCGCCACACTGTAGCTGACGTTTGACGTCGGCGACTTTTTGCGCAAGCGAACGTTCATGTTCACCATAATCGGTGCCTTCGCGCAATACAAAGCTTTCAATCAGGTTATCCAGCGTTTCAGGGGACAACTCCTGCCAGGGGATCATCATGATTATGCTTCCAGATACGTGGTGAGCCAGTCAGGGATACGCGATTCAAGCCACATTTCAGGGCGGCGCAGCGTCCCGCCGATAAAGCCGACATGCCCGCCATGCTCGGTTAATTGATACTCTACCTGCGGCGGCAGATTCTCGGGGTTCGGGATCACATGACTGTCCATAAACGGATCGTCTTTCGCGTGAATAATCAGCGTGGGTTTGGCGATCTGATTGAGCAACGGCATGGCGCTACATTGACGATAATAGTCTATCGCATCAGCAAAACCGTGAATTTTAGCAGTAATAAGATCATCAAAATCACGGATACGCCGTACCGCTTTTAACTGCGCCAGATTGACAGGGAGCGTGCCGGGATAGGCCGCCAGTTTGCGTGACGCGTTGGCTTTGAGCAGATTGAGCAGGTAGCGCTGGTAAACGCGCGAAAACCCTTTTTCCATGTGATAGCTGCAGGCTTCAAGCACGAAAGGTGCGGAGACAATCACTGCCGCATCGACAGGAATCCCCCGACCTTCTTTCGCCAGCAGGCAGGCCAGCATATTGCCGCCGAGCGAATAGCCAACCGCAGCGGTGGGAACACGACCAAACTCGCGTTGTAACCACTGTAAAAACCAGGTGCCGTCTTCCGTTTCCCCGGAGTGATAAATGCGATTCAGGCGATTGGGTTCGCCGCTGCAACCGCGAAAGTGCATCACGACACCCAGCCATCCACGCTTTTGCGCGGCCTCTATGAGTCCGTGGGCATACGGGCTGTTCAGACTACCTTCAAGACCATGAAACACCACCAGACGCGGTTTGTGTTTCGCCTGATGCGGATCTTCACTCCATGCCAGATCGACAAAATCGCCGTCGGGTAATTCCAGGCGTTGCCAGTGTGGGCTGAACTGCACTTTACGGCGGATCAGTCGTGGGAGCATCGTTTGTAGATGGCGATTGCTGATGCCGCGCATCGGGCGGAACTCATACGAATCAGCGTCGGTCGGGGTCATTTCTGTGGGGGTGATTTCAACCATAGCACCAGAGCAATTAATCATCGGGAAGAATAACTATACCGCGCACACGGCTGGCAGGTTAGCCAATATGTGATTTTACGCTTAGTCAGTCAGGAGGTTACGTGAGAAAAGATGGATGTCCACCCCGGGTTTACGCCGCCAGAGACGGGCTTTACGCGTGCCTGTTGCCGCACTTTCCCCTGTCTCTTCAAACATGCCCGACGCCTCAAAACGGCGAATCAGACTTTTACGCTGAATGGCCTGACCCAGAATGATTTCGGTCGCCTCCTGCAACTGACCCTGGGTAAACGACGCCGGCAGACAGTAGACGGGCAGTAACGAGTACATCGTTTTTTGCCGTAGGCGATGCAGCGCTGAGGCAATGATTTTCTCGTGGTCGAACGCCAGAGGATATTCGGCAAGCTTGTCGAGCGGTACCCAGCGAGCGTCGCTAACACTGGCGATATGCGGCGCGCAATCGGCCCAGGCGATCAGCGCGAACCAGGTGACGGTCAGGCTCCAGCCGCGCGGGTCGCGGTCGGGTCCGGAGACGGTATCCAGTTGCTCCAGCCATGAAGGGGAAACCCCTGTTTTTTCTGTCAGCTTACGTAACGCCGTCGCGCGGGTGGAATCATCGCGTGCCATATCAATAAAACCGCCAGGCAATCCCCAGCGCCCTTTCTGCGGCTGCTTTGCCCGTTCGACCAGCAGGACACACAGCGTTTGTTCATGCAGGGTGAACAACACGCTATCCACTGTGACCAGGGGAGAAGGAAAGCGGCTGGCATCGTACTGGTTCAGATAGTCGGCTTCGGTTGTCATAAGGCACTCACGGTGATGTGGAACGTTCACAAGTGTACCAGCACGACATCAGGCGGCAAGGCGCGTTTTTTTCCATTACTTATCAGCTGATTAACTTCTCTGCGAAAAATTAATCAATTTTGCGCTTGCTTAATATGTGTCTTAGGGACATTATTAATTGTGTCGAAGGGACATAATTAAGGGGCGGGATGAGATATGAGCGAAAAATTGACATTAACGCTGGATGAGCAGGTCTACGCCATTGCCAGCGGTGTTTTTCCGGATGGCGCTGTCTGGCTGAAGGTGACGGAGACGTTACCGCCCTCCGCTCGTCTGATGCGCATTCGCGCAGCGGCGATGCGTGATATGAACGATTTCATGCTGCTGGCGCAACTGGTTGAGGCGGTACGTCATCAGACGGATGTGTTGGTGAGTCATCTTGAACTTCCCTGGCTGCCGTGGGCGCGTCAGGACCGCCATATGGTTACCGGTGACAGCTTTGCACTGAAAGTCTTTGCCCGTCAGCTCAACACGCTGAAGTTCGACAAGGTGAAAGTGCTCGACCCGCATAGCGACGCTGCAGCGGCGGCGATAGATAACATGATCGCTGTGCCACAGGAAGCCTGCCTGATGCAAAGCGCGACTCTGCGCCGTCAGTTTCAACAACATGCGCTGATGCTGGTGGCGCCGGACGCCGGGTCACTGAAGAAAATCGATGCTGTGGCCAGAGTCGCAGGGGCAGCGGAGTACGCCATCCTGAGTAAAAAACGCGATGTGGCGAGCGGCAATCTGACCGGCTTTTCGCTGGTGGCGGGGGACGTGAAGGACCGGGATGTGCTGATTGTCGACGACCTGTGCGACGCAGGCGGCACCTTCATTGGTTCGGCGCAGGTATTACGTGATGCCGGAGCGCGCAGTGTCAGTCTGTACGTGACGCATGGCATCTTCTCGAAAGGTGTGGAACACCTGTTTGCCAATGGCATTGATGCCCTCTACACGACCACCTCGTTGGCTGCACCGACGCTGGCGCATCCGCAGTTTGAACTTATCGACATTGACGCGATTTACCGCTGAGGGAGACAACATAATGAAAATGAATCCAATTCTGGCTATCGACGGCTATAAAGTCTCCCACCGCGTGCAGTATCCGCAGGGAACCACCCGGGTGTATTCCAACTTCACACCGCGCAGCGATCGCTATTTTCAGTCGCCGCTGCCGGACGGCAAGCTGGTGTTCTTTGGTCTGCAGGGCTTTTTACAGTGGTTCCTGGTCGATCTGTTTAACGAGGCCTTCTTTGTCCGTCCGGAAGACGAGGTGGTCAACGAATATAAGCAGGTGATGGACAGTTATCTCGGTCGCGATGCCGTCGCGGTCGATCATATTCGCGCGCTGCATCAGTTGGGCTACTTGCCGTTGCATATTAAGGCGCTGGATGAAGGCACTAAAGTGCCAATGGCGGTACCGGTTCTCACCATTATCAACACCAAACCCGAGTTTTTCTGGTTGGTGAATTACCTGGAAACCGTACTGTCGGCGGAACTCTGGAAAGCCTCAACGAACGCCACCATTGCTCACCATTACCGCAAAATTTGTGAGAGTTGGGCACAGAAAACCTGTAGCGACCTGACGCACCTCGACTTTCAATGCCATGATTTTTCGTTTCGCGGCATGGCCGGTCTTCAGGACACCATGCAGGCGGGCAGTGGACATCTGTTGAGTTTTAAAGGCACGGATAGCATTCCGTCGCTGTTGTATGCCCGTGATTACTACACCGACGGCGACGCGTATTTTATCGGCGCCAGTATTCCGGCGACCGAACACAGTGTGATGTGCATGGGCGAGCGTGAACATGAGATTGAAACGTTCCGTCGGTTGATTGTCGATCTTTACCCGCAGGGTTTTGTGTCGATAGTGTCTGATACCTGGGACTACTGGCAGGTGCTGACGGAGTATACCCGTGAACTCAAAAATACCATTCTGGCGCGGGAAGGGCGGGTGGTCTTTCGCCCCGACAGCGGTGATCCGGTGGAGATCCTTTGCGGCACCGGAATGGACGAGAATGATCGCGCTGACCGCAGCCCACAAGAGAAAGGATCGGTGGAAGTGCTGTGGGAGATTTTCGGCGGCACAATCAATGAGAAAGGTTATAAGGTGCTCGACCCGCACGTCGGGTTGATTTATGGCGACTCCATCACCCTTGAACGGGCGAATGAGATCCTGCGGCGGCTGGAGGCGAAAGGGTTTGCCAGTTCAAATGTGGTCTTCGGAGTCGGTTCTTTCACCTATCAGTACAACACGCGCGACACCTTTGGTTTTGCGATGAAAGCGACCTGGGGAGAGGTCTACGGCAACGGCCGTACGATCTTTAAAGCGCCGAAAACCGATAATGGACTGAAACGCTCTGCCCGCGGTTTGCTGCGCGTTGCGCGTGATGAGCAGGGCGAATTACGTCTGCACGATGAACAAAGCTGGGTTCAGGAGCAGGAGGGTGAACTGAAGACGCGTTTCCTCGATGGGGCACTGTTCAACCGCGAACATTTTGAACAAATCCGCCAGCGGCTGGCGACGCAACGCTGATTCACCTCACCCGGTTTTCAGGTAGCAGACCGGATGGCGACGCTTCAACGTCGCTATCCGGCAATCACGGCTACTCGGCCAGCATCTGTTCGAGCTGTTCCTGTATTTCAAGCCAGGCCATTTCACACTCTTCCAGCCCTGATTTGGCGCTGGCTTGCTGTTGCAGACAGGCTGTCAGCTCGGCTTTTCTGCTCTGATCGTACAATTCGCTGTCGCCCAGTTTTTCTTCCGCCTGCGCCAGTTGCGCGTTCAGTTTCTCCATCTCTTTTTCCAGTCGCGCAATTTCTTTACGCAGTGGCTGAGTTTGCGTGCGTAGCTCCGCTTCACGGCGTTTCTGATCTTTACGCGCTTGCGCGCTATTGGCGTTGTCTTTCGGCGCGTCATCAGGCTGACTTTCCTGCTTCTGCACGTCGCTCAGCCATTGTTGATAATCTTCCAGATCGCCATCGAACGGCTCGACTTTACGGTCATGAACCAGATAGAGATCGTCAGTGGTTGAGCGCAGCAGGTGACGGTCGTGCGAAACGACAACCAGGGCCCCTTCAAAGTCGATCAAGGCTTCGGTCAGTGCCTGACGCATATCCAGATCCAGGTGGTTGGTCGGTTCATCGAGCAGCAGCAGGTTCGGACGCTGCCAGACGATCAGCGCCAGCACCAGACGGGCCTTTTCACCGCCGGAGAAACGCTGGGTTTCTTCGGTGACTTTATCGCCCTGGAAACCAAAGCCGCCGAGATAATCCCGCAGCTTCTGTTCCAGTTCCTGTGGCGCCATTCGTGTCAGATGCTGCAACGGTGATTCGTCTGCGCGCAGGAACTCCAGCTGATGCTGAGCGAAATACCCCAGTTTGATGCCTTTTGCCAGACCGATCTCCCCGCTGACAGGGTCGAGTTCGCCCGCCAGCAATTTGATCAGCGTCGATTTCCCTGCGCCGTTGCGTCCTAACAGTCCGATACGTGAGCCGGGAACCAGATTGAGTTTGATGGAGTCGAGAATAACGCGCTCGCCATATCCGGCGCTCACTTTCTCCATTTTCAACAGCGGGTTGGGCAGGCTTTCTGGCGCCCGGAAGCTGAAGTGGAACGGGTTGTCGACGTGTGCCGGAGCGATAAGCTCCATGCGTTCCAGCATCTTGATGCGGCTCTGTGCTTGTTTCGCTTTGGTCGCTTTGGCGCGGAAACGGTCGATATAGCTTTGCAAGTGCGCGACACGCTCCTGCTGGCTTTCGTACATCGATTGTTGCTGCGCCAGGCGTGTGGCTCGCTGAATTTCAAACGCGCTGTAGTTGCCGGTGTACTCGAACATCGTTTGTTGTTCGATATGAATAATTTTATCGACCACCGGATCGAGGAAGTCGCGGTCGTGGGAGATAAGGATCAGTGTCCCCTGATAGCTCTTCAGCCATTTCTCCAGCCAGATGACGGCGTCCAGATCAAGGTGGTTGGTGGGTTCATCGAGCAGCAGCAAATCTGAGCGGCAGATCAGCGCCTGGGCCAGGTTAAGACGCATGCGCCAGCCGCCGGAGAAGTCGCTGACCGGGCGCTCAAGTTGCTCATTGGAGAAACCGAGACCGTGGAGCAGACTGGCGGCGCGGGACCGTACGGTCCAGGCGTCGATGGCGTCCAGTTTGCCATGCACGGTGGCAATCGCGTGTCCGTCGTTACGTTCGTTGGCGTCGTTCAACTGCGCTTCCAACTGGCGATACTCACGGTCGCCGTCAATAACGTATTCCAGCGCAGGCTGCGGAAGCGCAGGCGTTTCCTGATTCACCCACGCCAGTTGCCAGTTGCCGGGGAAGGAATAATTGCCGCCATCGGCGCTGATTTCATTTTTTAGCAATGCCAGCAGGGTAGATTTTCCGCAGCCATTTTTACCCACCAGACCGACTTTCTGACCAGGATTGATGGTCGCTGTAGCATTGTCCAGCAAGACGCGTACGCCGCGGCGAATTTGTAACGAGGAGAAAACAATCATAAGGCGCCGTATGTTCAGACTATGTTAATTTATCATTATGATAATGTAGTGTGTGTGGGCGTACTGCCGCACTGGAGCGCAATGGTAGCCCAAAACAACGACTATACACAAAAACCGGGAGGGGGATGATGTCCCAGCCAGCGAAAGTTTTGCTGCTGTATGCCCATCCGGAATCTCAGGACTCGGTCGCCAATCGGGTTCTGCTTAAGCCGGCCATGCAGCTCAGTAATGTGACAGTGCACGATCTTTACGCGCACTACCCTGATTTTTTTATCGATATTCCGCATGAGCAGGCGCTATTGCGTGAACACGATGTGATTGTTTTTCAGCACCCTTTGTATACCTACAGTTGCCCGGCACTGCTCAAAGAGTGGTTCGACCGGGTGTTGAGCCGCGGTTTTGCCAGCGGTCCCGGAGGAAATCAACTGGCGGGAAAGTACTGGCGAAGCGTGATCACTACCGGCGAGCCGGAAAGTGCTTATCGCTATGACGCGCTGAACCGTTATCCGATGAGCGACGTGTTGCGCCCCTTTGAACTGACGGCGGCGATGTGTCGTATGCATTGGATGAGTCCAATCATTATTTACTGGGCCAGGCGACAAAGTGCGCAGGAATTAGCCAGTCATGCCAGGGCGTATGGTGAGTGGCTGGCAAACCCTGTTGCTGCGGGAGGTCGCTGATGGAAGGTTCCGATTTAATGCTGGCAGGCGTGTTGTTTCTCTTCGCGGCAGTGGTTGCGGTGCCGTTGGCTGCACGGCTGGGTATCGGCGCGGTCCTGGGCTACCTGCTGGCCGGGATCGCTATCGGTCCGTGGGGGCTGGGGTTTATCAGCGACGTTGATGAGATCCTGCATTTCTCTGAGTTGGGCGTTGTCTTCCTGATGTTTATCATTGGCCTGGAGCTGAATCCCGCAAAACTCTGGCAGTTACGGCGTTCTATTTTTGGCGTCGGGGCAGCGCAGGTGATGTTAAGCGCGGCGGTGCTGGCGGGGTTACTGATGCTGACCCGCTTCTCGTGGCAGGCGGCAGTGGTCGGGGGGATCGGTCTGGCGATGTCGTCGACCGCCATGGCATTGCAGCTGATGCGTGAAAAAGGGATGAATCGCAGTGAATCCGGGCAACTGGGTTTTTCTGTGCTGCTGTTTCAGGATCTGGCGGTGATCCCGGCGCTGGCGCTGGTGCCGCTGCTGGCGGGTTCCGCAGATGAACATTTTGACTGGATCAAAGTGGGCATGAAGGTGCTGGCATTTGCGGGCATGCTGATTGGCGGACGTTATCTGCTGCGCCCCGTGTTTCGCTTTATCGCTAGCTCGGGCGTGAGGGAGGTTTTCACCGCTGCCACCCTGCTGTTGGTGCTGGCTTCGGCGCTGTTTATGGATGCGCTGGGGCTATCGATGGCGCTGGGGACGTTTATTGCGGGTGTGTTACTGGCGGAAAGCGAATATCGCCATGAGCTGGAAACCGCCATCGATCCCTTTAAAGGCTTGCTGCTGGGGCTGTTCTTTATTTCGGTCGGGATGTCGTTAAATCTTGGTGTGCTCTACACCCATCTGTTGTGGGTCGTGATGAGCGTCGTCATCCTGGTGGCCGTCAAGACGCTGGTGCTCTATTTGCTGGCTCGCGTGTATGGCGTGAGGAGTTCGGAGCGAATGCAGTTTGCGGGCGTGTTGAGTCAGGGGGGCGAGTTTGCTTTTGTGCTCTTTTCTACTGCCTCTTCTCAGCGATTGTTCCAGGGCGATCAGATGGCGTTACTGCTGGTGACCGTCACGCTGTCGATGATGACAACCCCCTTGTTAATGAAGCTCATTGATAAATGGCTTTCCAGGCAGATCAATGGCCCGGAAGAGGAAGACGAAGCGCCCTGGGTGGATGATGATAAGCCGCAGGTGATTGTGGTGGGGTTTGGGCGATTCGGTCAGGTGATTGGGCGTTTGTTGATGGCGAACAAGATGCGTATTACGGTACTTGAGCGGGATATCAGTGCCGTCAACCTGATGCGTAAATATGGCTACAAAGTGTATTACGGTGATGCCACCCAGGTGGATCTCCTGCGCTCGGCAGGGGCGGAAGCGGCGGAATCGATTGTGATCACCTGTAATGAGCCTGAAGACACCATGAAGCTGGTGGAACTGTGCCAGCAGCATTTCCCGCATTTGCATATTCTTGCGCGGGCGCGCGGACGTGTAGAAGCACATGAGTTATTACAGGTGGGGGTGACACAGTTTTCTCGTGAAACCTTTTCCAGTGCGCTGGAGTTGGGGCGCAAAACGCTGGTGTCATTAGGGATGCATCCGCATCAGGCGCAGCGGGCGCAACTGCACTTTCGTCGCCTGGACATGCGTATGTTACGGGAGTTGATCCCGATGCATACCGATACGGTTCAAATCTCACGCGCCACGGAAGCCCGACGCGAGCTGGAGGAGATCTTCCAGCGAGAGATGCAGAAAGAACGGCGCCAGCTGGATGGCTGGGATGAATTTGAGTAGGGGAGCAGTATGGCAATTCGTAAACGTTTTATTGCAGGTGCAAAATGCCCATCTTGCCAGGCGCAAGATTCTCTGGCGATGTGGCGCGAAAATAATGTTGATATTGTTGAATGCGTTAAGTGTGGTCATCAGATGCGTGAAGCCGATAAAGCGGCGCGCGAGCATGTTCGCAAAGAAGAGCAAGTGATCGGGATTTTTCATCCGGACTAGCGATATGTCGCAGGTTTTTTTAAGCTAGTGGGTACACGAGTGCAGAATTCCGCTACAATCTGCGCCACTATTCTTCCCATGCTCAGGAGATATCATGAAAGTAGCAAAAGACCTGGTGGTCAGCCTGGCCTATCAGGTACGTACAGAAGACGGTGTGTTGGTTGATGAGTCTCCGGTAAGTGCGCCGCTGGACTACCTGCATGGTCACGGTTCCCTGATCTCTGGCCTGGAAACGGCGCTGGAAGGTCACGATGTTGGCGACAAATTTGACGTTGCTGTAGGCGCTAACGACGCTTACGGTCAGTATGATGAAAACCTGGTGCAGCGCGTTCCTAAAGACGTGTTCATGGGTGTTGACGAACTGCAGGTTGGCATGCGCTTCCTGGCGGAAACCGACCAGGGTCCGGTACCGGTAGAAATTACCGAAGTGGAAGACGACCACGTTGTGGTTGACGGTAACCACATGCTGGCTGGCCAGAACCTGAAATTCAACGTGGAAGTTGTCGCGATTCGTGAAGCAACCGAAGAAGAGTTGGCTCATGGCCACGTTCACGGTGCTAACGGTCATGACCACGACCACGAAGGTTGCTGCGGCGGCCACGGCCACGACCATGACCATGGTCATGAGCACGGCAAAGGTGGTTGTGGCGGAAATGGCGGCTGCGGTTGCCATTAATCGTCATGCTGGCCCGGTAAGCGTAGCGATACCGGGCGCAAAAAAAGCGGGGAAACCCGCTTTTTTTACGTCTCAATAATGTGGCGGTGGCGTCTCTTCGGACTGAGAGGCAATGTTTGACGGTTGGCTGGCTTTGAGTTTATCCGTCAGCAAACGCAGATGATCGCGTAGTTTAGCCATTTCCATCTCATGAGCGGTCACTGTCACATTGAGTTCTTCAATGGTGATCTCCTGAAAAGCCAGGCGACTCTCCAGTTCAGCCAGGCGAGCTTCCATCGTTATATCCTGCATGATTCACCTCTTTTGTTGTTCCCGGCCGCGGATTCTACTTAACTTTACGGGATTGCACAGTACTCATTAACCTTTCAGGAAACTAAATTAAACAAAAAGAGTCTGAAAAGGGGTGATAATAGGGCGTGTTCGTATGTTGATTTGTTCTACAACGCTTTATAGTACGTTTCTTGTGTAAGTTAACCCTGGGGTGAGATGCCCCGGCCCTGGAGATATGGATGAAATCACTGTTTAAAGTAACGCTGCTGGCGACCACAATGGCCGTTGCTCTGCACGCTCCGATCACTTTCGCTGCTGATGCTGCAAAACCTGCGGCAACTGCCGACAGCAAAGCTGCGTTCAAAAATGACGATCAGAAATCAGCGTATGCGCTGGGTGCTTCTCTGGGTCGTTACATGGAAAACTCCCTGAAGGAACAGGAAAAATTAGGCATTAAACTGGACAAAGATCAGCTGATCGCGGGTGTTCAGGATGCGTTTGCAGACAAGAGCAAATTGTCTGACCAGGAAATCGAACAAACGCTACAGGCGTTTGAAGCTCGCGTGAAGAGCTCCGCTCAGGCGAAGATGGAAAAAGACGCGACTGAAAACGAAACCAAAGGCAAAGCATTCCGCGAGAAATTCGCTAAAGAGAAAGGGGCTAAAACCTCTTCTACTGGCCTCGTCTATAAAGTAGAAAAAGCCGGTACGGGTGATGCGCCGAAAGACAGCGATACTGTGGTGGTGAATTACAAAGGTACGCTGATTGACGGTAAAGAGTTCGATAACTCTTACACCCGTGGTGAGCCGCTCTCTTTCCGTCTGGATGGTGTGATCCCTGGCTGGACTGAAGGTCTGAAGAACATCAAGAAAGGCGGTAAGATCCAACTGGTTATCCCACCGGATCTGGCTTACGGCAAAACTGGCGTTCCGGGCATCCCGGCTAACTCTACGCTGGTATTCGACGTAGAGCTGCTGGACATCAAACCGGCACCGAAAGCGGATGCCGCAGCGCCAGCAGAAGCTGACGCTAAAGCAGCAGATGCTGCTAAAAAATAAAAACTGAGAACCGCCGCCACTATGGCGGCGGTTTTTTAATTGCAGGCCGGATATAATTAGTACTGGAAAGCGGAACGTCCGCTGTATTAATTTAGTTGTCCGCGTAAATAATGAGCCTGCCCTGAAAACATACCGACAGGCTCCTGAAAAGGAGTGTTTTTTTTCATGTCCAGGTCGCTTTTAACCAACGAAACCAGTGAGCTTGATTTACTGGATCAACGTCCTTTCGATCAAACCGACTTCGATATTCTGAAATCCTACGAAGCGGTGGTGGACGGGTTAGCGATGCTCATTGGTTCCCATTGTGAAATCGTATTGCACTCTTTGCAGGATTTGAAATGCTCGGCAATTCGCATTGCTAACGGTGAACACACGGGCCGCAAAATTGGCTCGCCGATTACTGATCTTGCGTTGCGCATGCTGCATGATATGACGGGTGCGGACAGCAGCGTGTCGAAGTGCTACTTTACACGCGCGAAAAGCGGTGTCTTGATGAAGTCGGTGACGATTGCTATTCGCAACCGCGAGCATCGTGTGATTGGTCTACTGTGCATCAACATGAACCTTGATGTACCGTTCTCACAGATTATGAATACCTTCATTCCACCGGAAACGCCGGAAGTGGGTTCCTCCGTTAACTTTGCCTCCTCGGTAGAAGATTTGGTCACGCAAACGCTGGAGTTCACGATTGAAGAAGTGAACGCTGACCGAAACGTGTCTAACAATACGAAGAACCGCCAGATTGTGCTCAACCTCTACGAGAAAGGCATCTTCGATATCAAAGATGCGATTAACCAGGTGGCTGACCGCCTGAACATCTCCAAGCACACGGTATACCTCTACATACGTCAGTTCAAAAGCGGCGATTTTCAGGGACAGGATACTAAGTAATGCGTTTCGCCATTGTGGTCACTGGGCCTGCTTACGGCACACAGCAGGCGAGCAGCGCCTTGCAGTTTGCCCAGGCGGTGCTCAATGAGGGGCACGAACTGAGCAGTGTCTTTTTCTACCAGGACGGTGTCTATAACGCCAACATGCTGACGTCGCCTGCCAGTGACGAATTTGACGTGGTACGTGCCTGGCAACAGCTGAACCAAACGCAGGGTGTGACATTAAACATCTGTGTTGCGGCGGCGTTGCGCCGGGGGATTGTGGATGAAACGGAGTCTGCCAGACTAGGCCTGGCTGCGGCTAACTTACAGCCAGGTTTCATTCTCAGTGGGCTTGGAGCTCTGGCGGAAGCATCGCTGACCTGCGATCGCGTGGTGCAATTTTAATGAAACGCATTGCTTTTGTATTTTCTACTGCGCCGCACGGTAGCGCATCGGGCCGTGAAGGGCTGGATGCGTTGCTGGCAACATCTGCATTAACAGAAGCGCTTGGCGTCTTTTTTATTGGCGATGGCGTTTTTCAGATACTTCAGGGGCAAAAACCTGATGTGGTGTTGGCGCGCGACTACATTGCCACCTTTAAACTGCTGGAACTCTACGACATTGAACAGTGTTGGATCTGCGCCGCCTCTATGCGTGAACGTGGCCTGTCGGAAGACACGCGCTTTGTCATTGATGCGACACTGCTTGAGCCTGAAGCGTTGCGCAATGAGCTTGATGGCTATGACGTTATCCTGAGGTTCTGAGTCCCTTATGTCTATATTGCACACTTTACATCGCTCTGCGTGGCATTCGGATCTCTCCTCTCTTCTTCGTCTGCTCAAAGAAGGGGATGAGATTTTGTTGCTACAGGATGGCGTGATGACCGCTATCGAAGGCAGCCGTTTCCTTGAAAGTTTGCTGAATGCCCCCATTAAGATATACGTGCTGGAAGAAGACATTAAAGCTCGCGGTTTGGGTGGTCAAATTTCAGACAGCGTCGTCAGGGTTGACTATACTGACTTCGTCAGACTTGTGGCGAAACATCCCCGCCAGATGACCTGGTAATTGCGGGATTGTTGTATATTTCTTGACACCTTTTCGACGTCGCCCTAAAATTCTGCGTCCTCATATTGTATGAGGGCGTTTTATTACGTGTTTACGAAGCAAAAGCTAAAACCAGGAGCTATTTAATGGCAACAGTTAACCAGCTGGTACGCAAACCACGCGCACGCAAAGTTGCAAAGAGCAACGTGCCTGCGCTGGAAGCATGCCCGCAGAAACGTGGCGTATGTACTCGTGTATATACTACCACTCCTAAAAAACCGAACTCCGCACTGCGTAAAGTATGTCGTGTTCGTTTGACTAACGGTTTTGAAGTGACTTCCTACATCGGTGGTGAAGGTCACAACCTGCAGGAGCACTCCGTGATCCTGATCCGTGGCGGTCGTGTAAAAGACCTCCCGGGTGTTCGTTACCACACCGTTCGTGGTGCGCTTGACTGCTCCGGCGTTAAAGACCGTAAGCAATCACGCTCCAAGTATGGCGTGAAACGTCCTAAGGCTTAATGGTTCTCCGTTAAGTAAGGCCAAACGTTTTAAATTAATGTCAAACTAAACTCGTAGAGTTTTGGACAATCCTGAATTAACAACGGAGTATTTCCATGCCACGTCGTCGCGTCATTGGTCAGCGTAAAATTCTGCCGGATCCGAAGTTCGGATCAGAACTGCTGGCTAAATTTGTAAATATCCTGATGGTAGATGGTAAAAAATCTACTGCCGAAACTATCGTATACAGCGCGCTTGAGACCCTGGCTCAGCGTTCTGGTAAAAACGAACTGGAAGCTTTCGAAGTAGCTCTCGAAAACGTGCGCCCGACTGTCGAAGTTAAGTCTCGCCGCGTTGGTGGTTCTACTTATCAGGTACCAGTTGAAGTCCGTCCGGTTCGTCGTAATGCTCTGGCAATGCGTTGGATCGTTGAAGCTGCTCGTAAACGCGGTGATAAATCCATGGCTCTGCGCCTGGCGAACGAACTTTCTGATGCTGCAGAAAACAAAGGTACTGCAGTTAAGAAACGTGAAGACGTTCACCGTATGGCAGAAGCCAACAAGGCGTTCGCACACTACCGTTGGTAATCCCTTCGGAGTAATAGTTACCAGGCGGGCGCTTCTTGCAAGCAGCCCGCTTTGGGCTACTTAAATTGAACGCCTAAAAGATAAACGAGGAATCAAATGGCTCGTACAACACCCATCGCACGCTACCGTAACATCGGTATCAGTGCGCACATCGACGCCGGTAAAACCACCACTACCGAACGTATTCTGTTCTACACCGGTGTAAACCATAAAATCGGTGAAGTTCATGACGGCGCAGCTACCATGGATTGGATGGAGCAGGAGCAGGAACGTGGTATTACTATCACTTCCGCAGCGACTACTGCATTCTGGTCAGGTATGGCTAAGCAGTATGAGCCGCATCGCGTAAACATCATCGACACCCCGGGGCACGTTGACTTCACTATCGAAGTAGAACGTTCCATGCGTGTTCTTGATGGTGCGGTAATGGTTTACTGCGCAGTTGGTGGTGTTCAGCCGCAGTCTGAAACCGTATGGCGTCAGGCAAACAAATATAAAGTTCCACGCATTGCGTTCGTTAACAAAATGGACCGCATGGGTGCGAACTTCCTGAAAGTTGTTGGTCAGATCAAAACCCGTCTGGGCGCGAACCCGGTTCCGCTGCAGCTGGCAATTGGTGCTGAAGAAGGTTTCACCGGTGTTGTTGACCTGGTGAAAATGAAAGCCATCAACTGGAACGAAGCAGACGCAGGTGTAACCTTCGAATACGAAGATATCCCGGCTGACATGCAGGAACTGGCTGAAGAATGGCACCAGAACCTGATTGAGTCCGCTGCGGAAGCGTCTGAAGAGCTGATGGAAAAATACCTGGGCGGCGAAGAGCTGACCGAGGAAGAAATCAAGAAAGCTCTGCGTCAGCGCGTTCTGAACAACGAAATCATCCTGGTAACCTGCGGTTCTGCGTTTAAGAACAAAGGTGTTCAGGCGATGCTGGATGCGGTAATCGATTACCTGCCGGCTCCGACTGATGTTCCTGCGATCAACGGTATCCTGGACGACGGTAAAGATACTCCGGCTGAGCGTCACGCAAGTGATGACGAGCCGTTCTCTGCGCTGGCGTTCAAAATCGCTACCGACCCGTTCGTAGGTAACCTGACCTTCTTCCGTGTGTACTCCGGTGTGGTTAACTCTGGTGATACCGTACTGAACTCCGTGAAATCTGCACGTGAGCGTTTCGGTCGTATCGTTCAGATGCACGCTAACAAACGTGAAGAGATCAAAGAAGTTCGCGCAGGCGACATCGCTGCTGCGATCGGTCTGAAAGACGTGACTACTGGTGATACTCTGTGTGATCCGGACAAACCGATCATTCTGGAGCGTATGGAATTCCCTGAGCCGGTAATCTCCATCGCAGTAGAACCGAAAACCAAAGCTGACCAGGAAAAAATGGGTCTGGCTCTGGGTCGTCTGGCTAAAGAAGACCCGTCATTCCGCGTATGGACTGACGAAGAATCTAACCAGACCATCATCGCCGGTATGGGTGAACTGCACCTCGACATCATCGTTGACCGTATGAAGCGTGAATTCAACGTTGAAGCGAACGTCGGTAAACCTCAGGTTGCTTACCGCGAAGCGATTCGTGCGAAAGTTACCGATATCGAAGGTAAGCACGCGAAACAGTCTGGTGGTCGTGGTCAGTATGGTCACGTCGTTATCGACATGTACCCGCTGGAGCCGGGCTCTAACCCGAAAGGTTACGAGTTCGTCAACGACATTAAAGGTGGTGTAATTCCTGGCGAATACATCCCTGCCGTTGATAAAGGCATCCAGGAGCAGTTGAAGTCTGGTCCGCTGGCTGGTTACCCGGTAGTAGACATGGGTGTTCGTCTGCACTTCGGTTCTTACCATGACGTTGACTCCTCTGAACTGGCGTTTAAACTGGCTGCTTCTATCGCCTTTAAAGAAGGCTTTAAGAGAGCAAAACCTGTTCTGCTTGAGCCGATCATGAAGGTTGAAGTAGAGACTCCGGAAGAGAACACTGGTGATGTTATCGGTGACTTGAGCCGTCGTCGCGGTATGCTGCGCGGTCAGGAATCTGAAGTAACTGGCGTTAAGATCCACGCTGAAGTTCCGCTGTCTGAAATGTTCGGATATGCAACTCAGCTGCGTTCTCTGACCAAAGGTCGTGCATCATACACGATGGAATTCCTGAAGTATGATGATGCGCCGAACAACGTTGCTCAGGCCGTAATCGAAGCCCGTGGTAAATAAGCCCCGGGGTTAAAACCTAAGTCCCGTGCTCTCTCCTGAAGGGGAGAGCACTATAGTAAGGAATATAGCCGTGTCTAAAGAAAAATTTGAACGTACAAAACCGCACGTCAACGTTGGTACTATCGGCCACGTCGACCACGGTAAAACTACTCTGACCGCTGCAATCACCACCGTACTGGCTAAAACCTACGGCGGTGCTGCTCGTGCTTTCGACCAGATCGATAACGCACCGGAAGAAAAAGCTCGTGGTATCACCATCAACACTTCTCACGTTGAATATGACACCCCGACTCGCCACTACGCACACGTAGACTGCCCGGGCCACGCCGACTATGTTAAAAACATGATCACCGGTGCTGCGCAGATGGACGGCGCGATCCTGGTTGTTGCTGCGACTGACGGCCCGATGCCGCAGACTCGTGAGCACATCCTGCTGGGTCGTCAGGTAGGCGTTCCGTACATCATCGTGTTCCTGAACAAATGCGACATGGTTGATGACGAAGAGCTGCTGGAACTGGTAGAAATGGAAGTTCGTGAACTTCTGTCTCAGTACGATTTCCCGGGCGACGACACTCCGATCGTTCGTGGTTCTGCTCTGAAAGCGCTGGAAGGCGAAGCAGAGTGGGAAGCGAAAATCATCGAACTGGCTGGCTTCCTGGATTCTTACATCCCGGAACCAGAGCGTGCGATTGACAAGCCGTTCCTGCTGCCTATCGAAGACGTATTCTCCATCTCCGGTCGTGGTACCGTTGTTACCGGTCGTGTAGAGCGCGGTATCGTTAAAGTTGGTGAAGAAGTTGAAATCGTTGGTATCAAAGAGACTGCCAAGTCTACCTGTACTGGCGTTGAAATGTTCCGCAAACTGCTGGACGAAGGCCGTGCTGGTGAGAACGTTGGTGTTCTGCTGCGTGGTATCAAACGTGAAGAAATCGAACGTGGTCAGGTACTGGCTAAGCCGGGTTCCATCAAGCCGCACACCAAGTTCGAATCTGAAGTTTATATCCTGTCCAAAGACGAAGGCGGCCGTCATACTCCGTTCTTCAAAGGCTACCGTCCGCAGTTCTACTTCCGTACTACTGACGTGACTGGTACCATCGAACTGCCGGAAGGCGTAGAGATGGTAATGCCGGGCGACAACATCAAAATGGTTGTTACCCTGATTCACCCGATCGCGATGGACGACGGTCTGCGTTTCGCAATCCGTGAAGGCGGCCGTACCGTTGGCGCGGGCGTTGTTGCTAAAGTAATGAGCTAATTATTTAATAATTAGTTTTGAGCTTAAAAAGGGCGCTACGGCGCCCTTTTTGCTGCCTGGCATTTAGCCAGTCATATTTATTCGCATTTTTTATTGCTCTCCGGCTGCGTCTATATATTTGTGCTATTGTAATCATAACTATTCTCATTTACACTTTGCGCAGAAATTGAACGGGAGCGATCATGTACGTTTGTTTGTGTAATGGTGTCAGTGATAAAAAAATCCGTCAGGCGGTACGCCAGTTTCATCCACAATCTTTCCAACAATTGCGTAAGTTTATTGCTGTTGGAAATCAATGTGGTAAGTGTGTTCGGGCTGCACGTGAAGTAATGCAGGACGAATTGACACAGATACCGGAATTTAAAGAGATCGCCTGAGTCACATTCTTTTTTTTGACATCCCTGTAGCCCCATCTACTCTTCAAAGAGTGGAAGCGGAGGGACTATAAAATGAAAGGTGATGTTAAAATCATAAGTTATCTCAATAAACTATTGGGTAATGAGCTTGTCGCGATCAACCAGTATTTTCTCCATGCTCGTATGTTTAAAAATTGGGGTCTGATTCGCCTCAATGATGTCGAATACCATGAGTCCATTGATGAGATGAAGCACGCTGATAAGTACATCGAGCGAATCTTGTTTTTGGAGGGCATTCCAAATTTGCAGGATCTTGGCAAGCTAGGCATTGGTGAAGATGTCGAAGAGATGCTGCAATCCGACCTTCGGCTTGAACTTGAAGGCGCAAAAGATCTACGTGAAGCTATCGCTTACGCAGATACTGTCCATGATTATGTCAGCAGGGATATGATGATTGAAATTCTTGCCGATGAAGAAGGGCACATCGACTGGCTGGAAACCGAGCTGGATTTAATTTCGAAACTTGGCTTGCAAAATTATCTGCAATCACAAATTAAAGTTGCAGACTAACTCTCCGGCATCAGTGTTTTCCATCCTATGATAAAACCCGCAGCCGCCATGTATGGCCCAAAAGGCAGCGGGTTTTTTAATACCGCCTTACCATACCTGACGTAATCCATCCCCACCGCGGCGCAGGCCAAAAAAGCGGCAATAAACACCAGCATGGGTAATGACTGCCATTCATGCCATGCGCCCAGGGCGGCAAGAAACTTCACATCGCCATAGCCCAACCCTTCTTGTCGGTAAGCCAGACGATAACCCCAGTACAGAAGAGCGAACAGGACATATCCCGCTACGGCTCCCCATAGGGCAGCGGACAAACGAGCGGGCAGCAAAAGCTGATGGTAAATGAGACCGCTCCAAAGAAGAGGACAGGTTAATCTATCGGGTAAAAAACCCGTTCGTAAATCGGTGACCCACAGACGCCCTGATAAAAAAAGGTATGTGAGCAGAAAAGGGAGCGCAGAGTACATGGATAACTCCTGAGTAGACAGTGAGACCACAATAGCGGTGACAGCTTTCCACGCAATGTTGTATTTGCTGCTTTGTTTCCTTCGTTCCGCAGAAAAAATGAAATTTGGGACTCTTACAGGCAGGATGGAACGGAGCCCGCATTGTCGAAAAAATGATTAATATCTACGCGGCGCTTGCGTAAGACTGAGATTTACGTATAATGCGCGGGCTTGTCTAATATTGACAGCGGTTCGATATGAGCCACAGGTACTGCGAAAGCGATACCAGACAATGTTCCCAATCGGGGAACTCTGTAAGAACGGTTACACTCTCCCATCAATCGTAATGGGTTTGAGGAGTAACTATTTCGTCTATAAAATAATTGGAGCTCTGGTCTCATGCAGAACCAAAGAATCCGTATCCGTTTGAAAGCGTTTGATCATCGTCTGATCGATCAATCAACCGCGGAAATCGTCGAGACTGCTAAGCGCACTGGTGCGCAAGTTCGTGGTCCGATCCCGCTGCCGACCCGCAAAGAGCGCTTTACCGTTCTGATCTCCCCGCACGTTAACAAAGACGCGCGTGATCAGTACGAAATTCGCACTCACAAGCGTCTGGTTGACATCGTTGAGCCAACTGAAAAAACCGTTGATGCTCTGATGCGTCTGGACCTGGCTGCCGGTGTAGACGTGCAGATCAGCCTGGGTTAATCAGGTCATCGAGCGATTGAGAGGTTGATACAATGATTGGTTTAGTCGGTAAAAAAGTGGGTATGACCCGCATCTTCACTGAAGATGGCGTATCTATCCCAGTAACCGTAATCGAAGTTGAAGCAAACCGCGTTACTCAGGTTAAAGACCTGGCTAACGATGGCTACCGCGCTGTCCAGGTTACCACCGGTGCTAAAAAAGCTAACCGTGTAACTAAGCCGGAAGCTGGCCACTTTGCTAAAGCTGGCGTAGAAGCTGGCCGCGGCCTGTGGGAGTTCCGTCTGGCAGATGGTGAAGAATTCACCGTAGGTCAGAGCATTAGCGTTGAACTGTTTGCTGACGTTAAAAAAGTTGACGTAACCGGTACCTCTAAAGGTAAAGGTTTCGCTGGTACCGTTAAGCGCTGGAACTTCCGTACCCAGGACGCTACTCACGGTAACTCCTTGTCTCACCGCGTTCCGGGTTCTATCGGTCAGAACCAGACTCCGGGCAAAGTGTTCAAAGGCAAGAAAATGGCAGGTCAGATGGGTAACGAGCGTGTCACCGTTCAGAGCCTTGACGTAGTACGCGTTGACGCTGAGCGCAACCTGCTGCTGGTTAAAGGTGGTGTTCCGGGTGCGACCGGTTGCGACCTGATCGTTAAACCAGCTGTGAAGGCGTAAGGGGATAGCAATGGAATTAGTATTGAAAGACGCGCAGAGCGCGCTGACTGTTTCCGAAACTACCTTCGGTCGTGATTTCAACGAAGCGCTGGTTCACCAGGTTGTTGTTGCTTATGCAGCTGGTGCTCGTCAGGGTACTCGTGCTCAGAAGACTCGTGCTGAAGTAACTGGTTCAGGCAAAAAGCCGTGGCGCCAGAAAGGTACCGGCCGTGCGCGTTCAGGTTCTATCAAGAGCCCGATCTGGCGTTCCGGTGGCGTGACCTTCGCTGCTCGCCCGCAGGACCACAGTCAAAAAGTTAACAAAAAGATGTACCGCGGCGCGCTGAAAAGCATTCTGTCCGAACTGGTACGTCAGGATCGTCTGATCGTTGTCGAATCATTCTCTGTAGAAGCGCCTAAAACTAAGCTGCTGGCACAGAAACTGAAAGACATGGCTCTGGAAGATGTGCTGATCATCACCGGTGAGCTGGACGAGAACCTGTTCCTGGCTGCGCGCAACCTGCACAAGGTTGACGTACGCGATGCAACTGGTATCGACCCGGTTAGCCTGATCGCCTTCGACAAAGTCGTAATGACTGCTGATGCTGTTAAGCAAGTTGAGGAGATGCTGGCATGATTCGTGAAGAACGTTTGCTGAAGGTGCTGCGTGCACCGCACGTTTCTGAAAAAGCGTCTGCTGCGATGGAAAAAACCAATACCATCGTTCTCAAAGTTGCTAAAGACGCGACCAAAGCAGAAATCAAAGCTGCTGTGCAGAAACTGTTTGAAGTCGAAGTCGAAGTCGTTAACACCCTGGTAGTTAAAGGGAAAGTTAAACGTCACGGACAGCGTATCGGTCGTCGTAGCGACTGGAAAAAAGCTTACGTCACCCTGAAGGAAGGCCAGAATCTGGACTTCGTTGGCGGCGCTGAGTAAGTCGGAGGAGTAATACAATGGCAGTTGTTAAATGTAAACCGACATCTCCGGGTCGTCGCCACGTCGTTAAAGTGGTTAACCCTGAGCTGCACAAGGGCAAACCTTTTGCTCCGTTGCTGGAAAAAAACAGCAAATCCGGTGGTCGTAACAACAATGGCCGTATCACCACTCGTCATATTGGTGGTGGCCACAAGCAGGCATACCGTCTGGTTGACTTCAAACGCAACAAAGATGGTATCCCGGCAGTTGTTGAACGTCTTGAGTACGATCCGAACCGTTCCGCGAACATCGCGCTGGTTCTGTACAAAGATGGCGAACGCCGTTACATCCTGGCCCCTAAAGGCCTGAAAGCTGGCGACCAGATTCAGTCTGGCGTTGATGCTGCAATCAAAGCAGGTAACACCCTGCCGATGCGCAATATCCCGGTTGGTTCTACCGTTCATAACGTAGAAATGAAACCAGGTAAAGGCGGTCAGCTGGCTCGTTCCGCTGGTACTTACGTTCAGATCGTTGCTCGTGATGGTGCTTATGTCACCCTGCGTCTGCGTTCTGGTGAAATGCGTAAAGTCGAAGCAGACTGCCGTGCAACTCTGGGCGAAGTTGGCAATGCTGAGCATATGCTGCGCGTTCTGGGTAAAGCAGGTGCTGCACGCTGGCGTGGTGTTCGTCCTACCGTTCGCGGTACTGCGATGAACCCAGTCGACCACCCACATGGTGGTGGTGAAGGTCGTAACTTTGGTAAGCACCCGGTAACTCCGTGGGGCGTTCAGACCAAAGGTAAGAAGACCCGCAGCAACAAGCGTACTGATAAATTCATCGTACGTCGCCGTAGCAAATAATTTTAGAGGATAAGCCATGCCACGTTCTCTCAAGAAAGGTCCTTTTATTGACCTGCACTTGCTGAAGAAGGTAGAGAAAGCGGTGGAAAGCGGAGACAAGAAGCCCCTGCGCACTTGGTCCCGTCGTTCAACGATCTTTCCTAACATGATCGGTTTGACCATCGCTGTCCATAATGGTCGTCAGCACGTTCCGGTATTTGTTTCCGATGAAATGGTCGGTCACAAACTGGGTGAATTCGCACCGACTCGTACTTATCGCGGCCACGCTGCTGATAAAAAAGCGAAGAAGAAATAAGGTAGGAGGAAGAGATGGAAACTTTAGCTCAACATCGCCATGCTCGTTCTTCTGCTCAGAAGGTTCGCCTTGTTGCAGACCTGATTCGCGGTAAGAAAGTGTCGCAGGCCCTGGATATTCTGACCTACACCAATAAGAAAGCGGCTGTACTGGTCAAGAAAGTTCTGGAATCTGCCATTGCTAACGCTGAACACAACGATGGCGCTGACATTGACGATCTGAAAGTTACGAAAATTTTCGTAGACGAAGGCCCGAGCATGAAGCGCATTATGCCGCGTGCAAAAGGTCGTGCAGATCGCATCCTGAAGCGCACCAGCCACATTACTGTGGTTGTGTCCGATCGCTGAGACTCTGGAGACTAGCAATGGGTCAGAAAGTACATCCTAATGGTATTCGCCTGGGTATTGTAAAACCATGGAACTCAACCTGGTTTGCGAACACCAAAGAATTCGCTGACAACCTGGACAGCGATTTTAAAGTACGTCAGTACCTGACTAAGGAACTGGCTAAAGCGTCTGTATCTCGTATCGTTATCGAGCGTCCGGCTAAGAGCATCCGTGTGACTATTCACACCGCTCGTCCGGGTATCGTTATCGGTAAGAAAGGCGAAGACGTAGAAAAACTGCGCAAAGTCGTAGCTGATATTGCTGGCGTTCCTGCCCAGATCAATATCGCCGAAGTGCGTAAGCCTGAACTGGACGCAAAATTGGTTGCTGACAGCATCACTTCTCAGCTGGAACGTCGTGTTATGTTCCGTCGTGCTATGAAGCGTGCTGTACAGAACGCAATGCGTCTGGGCGCGAAAGGTATTAAAGTTGAAGTTAGCGGCCGTCTGGGCGGCGCGGAAATTGCACGTACCGAATGGTACCGCGAAGGTCGCGTTCCTCTGCACACTCTGCGTGCTGACATCGACTACAACACCTCTGAAGCGCACACCACTTACGGTGTAATCGGCGTTAAAGTGTGGATCTTCAAAGGCGAGATCCTGGGTGGTATGGCTGCTGTTGAACAACCGGAAAAACCGGCTGCTCAACCTAAAAAGCAGCAGCGTAAAGGCCGTAAATAAGGAGCGTCGCTGATGTTACAACCAAAGCGTACAAAATTCCGTAAAATGCACAAAGGCCGTAACCGCGGTCTGGCGCAGGGTACGGATGTTAGCTTCGGCAGCTTCGGTCTGAAAGCTGTTGGCCGTGGTCGTCTGACTGCCCGTCAGATCGAAGCAGCACGTCGTGCTATGACCCGTGCAGTTAAGCGTCAAGGTAAGATCTGGATCCGTGTGTTCCCGGACAAACCGATCACTGAAAAGCCGCTGGCAGTGCGTATGGGTAAAGGTAAAGGTAACGTGGAGTATTGGGTTGCCTTGATTCAGCCGGGTAAAGTCCTGTATGAAATGGACGGCGTACCGGAAGAGCTGGCCCGTGAAGCATTCAAGCTGGCAGCAGCGAAACTGCCGATTAAAACCACCTTTGTAACTAAGACGGTGATGTAATGAAAGCAAAAGAGCTGCGTGAGAAGAGTGTTGAAGAGCTGAACACCGAGCTGCTGAATCTGCTGCGTGAGCAGTTCAACCTGCGTATGCAGGCTGCAAGTGGCCAGCTGCAACAGTCTCACCTGTTGAAGCAAGTGCGTCGTGATGTCGCACGCGTTAAGACTTTACTGACTGAGAAGGCGGGTGCGTAATGACCGATAAAATCCGTACTCTGCAAGGTCGCGTTGTTAGCGACAAAATGGAGAAATCCATTGTTGTTGCTATCGAACGTTTTGTGAAACACCCGATCTACGGTAAATTCATTAAGCGTACGACCAAACTGCACGTACATGACGAGAACAACGAATGCGGTACTGGTGACGTGGTTGAAATCCGCGAATGCCGTCCGCTGTCCAAGACTAAGTCCTGGACGCTGGTTCGCGTTGTAGAGAAAGCTATTCTGTAATAGAGTATGCATTCTCAACGAATAAACGGCTCAGCAGTGAGCCGTTTATTTTTTCTACCCATATCGTTTGAGCGGTGTTATAATGCTGCGCCCTCAATATGGGGCTTTTTAATGACCTGATATTCGGGTCTCAGTAGTAGTTGACATTAGCGGAGCACTAAAATGATCCAAGAACAGACTATGCTGAACGTCGCCGACAACTCCGGTGCACGTCGCGTAATGTGTATCAAGGTTCTGGGTGGCTCGCACCGTCGCTACGCAGGCGTAGGCGACATCATCAAGATCACCATCAAGGAAGCAATTCCGCGTGGTAAGGTCAAAAAAGGTGATGTGCTGAAGGCGGTAGTGGTGCGCACCAAGAAGGGTGTTCGTCGCCCGGACGGTTCTGTCATTCGCTTCGATGGTAATGCATGCGTTATTTTAAACAATAACAGTGAGCAGCCTATCGGTACGCGTATTTTTGGGCCGGTAACTCGTGAACTTCGCAACGAGAAGTTCATGAAAATTATCTCTCTGGCACCAGAAGTACTCTAAGGAGCGAATCATGGCAGCGAAAATCCGTCGTGATGACGAAGTTATCGTGTTAACCGGTAAAGATAAAGGTAAACGCGGTAAAGTAAAAAATGTCCTGTCTTCCGGCAAGGTCATTGTTGAAGGTATCAACCTGGTTAAGAAACATCAGAAGCCGGTTCCGGCCCTGAACCAACCAGGCGGCATTGTAGAGAAAGAAGCAGCTATTCAGATCTCTAACCTTGCTATCTTCAACGCGGCAACCGGCAAGGCCGACCGTGTAGGCTTTAGATTCGAAGACGGCAAAAAAGTCCGTTTCTTCAAGTCTAACAGCGAAACTATCAAGTAATTTGGAGTAGTACGATGGCGAAACTGCATGATTACTACAAAGACGAAGTAGTCGCTAAACTCATGACTGAGTTTAACTACAATTCTGTCATGCAAGTCCCTCGGGTCGAGAAGATCACCCTGAACATGGGTGTTGGTGAAGCGATCGCTGACAAGAAACTGCTGGATAACGCAGCAGCTGATCTGACAGCAATCTCCGGTCAAAAACCGTTGATCACCAAAGCACGCAAATCAGTTGCAGGCTTCAAAATCCGTCAGGGCTATCCGATCGGCTGTAAAGTAACTCTGCGTGGCGAACGCATGTGGGAGTTCTTTGAGCGCCTGATCACTATTGCTGTTCCACGTATCCGTGACTTCCGTGGCTTGTCCGCTAAGTCTTTCGACGGTCGTGGTAACTACAGCATGGGTGTCCGTGAGCAGATCATCTTCCCAGAAATCGACTACGATAAAGTCGACCGCGTGCGTGGTTTGGATATTACCATTACCACTACTGCGAAATCTGACGAAGAAGGCCGTGCTCTGCTGGCTGCCTTTGACTTCCCGTTCCGCAAGTAAGGTAGGGTTACTAATGGCTAAGCAATCAATGAAAGCACGCGAAGTAAAACGCGTAGCTTTAGCTGATAAATACTTCGCGAAACGCGCTGAACTGAAAGCGATCATCTCTGATGTGAACGCTTCCGACGAAGATCGTTGGAATGCCGTTCTTAAGCTGCAGACTCTGCCGCGTGATTCCAGCCCGTCTCGTCAGCGTAACCGCTGCCGTCAAACAGGTCGTCCACATGGTTATGTGGGCAAGTTCGGGTTGAGCCGTATTAAGCTGCGTGAAGCCGCCATGCGCGGTGAAGTACCAGGCTTGAAAAAGGCTAGCTGGTAATTGTCACCAATTGAATCACGGGAGTAAAGACAGATGAGCATGCAAGATCCGATCGCGGATATGCTGACCCGTATCCGTAACGGTCAGGCCGCGAACAAAGCTGCGGTCACCATGCCTTCCTCCAAGCTGAAAGTGGCAATTGCCAACGTGCTGAAGGAAGAAGGTTTTATTGAAGATTTTAAAGTTGAAGGCGACACCAAGCCGGAACTGGAACTGACTCTTAAGTATTTCCAGGGTAAAGCTGTTGTAGAAAGCATTCAGCGTGTCAGCCGCCCAGGTCTGCGCATCTACAAACGTAAAGATGAGCTGCCGAAAGTTATGGCCGGCATGGGTATCGCAGTTGTTTCTACCTCTAAAGGTGTTATGACTGATCGTGCAGCGCGCCAAGCTGGTCTTGGTGGCGAAATTATCTGCTACGTAGCCTAATCGGAGGAAAAAATGTCTCGTGTTGCTAAAGCACCGGTCGTTGTTCCTGCCGGCGTTGATGTAAAAATCAACGGTCAGGTTATTACGATCAAAGGTAAAAACGGCGAGCTGACTCGTACTCTCAACGATGCTGTTGAAGTTAATCATGCAGATAATGCACTGACCTTCGGTCCGCGTGATGGTTACGCAGACGGTTGGGCTCAGGCTGGTACCGCGCGTGCCCTGCTGAACTCAATGGTTATCGGTGTTACCGAAGGCTTCACTAAGAAGCTGCAGCTGGTTGGTGTAGGTTATCGTGCAGCGGTCAAAGGGAATGTAGTAAACCTGTCTCTGGGTTTCTCTCACCCTGTTGATCATGAGCTGCCGGCAGGGATTACTGCAGAATGCCCGACTCAAACTGAAATCGTGCTGAAAGGCGCTGATAAGCAGGTGATCGGTCAGGTTGCAGCAGATCTGCGTGCCTACCGTCGTCCTGAGCCTTACAAAGGCAAGGGTGTTCGTTACGCCGACGAAGTCGTGCGTACCAAAGAGGCTAAGAAGAAGTAAGGTAACACTATGGATAAGAAATCTGCTCGTATCCGTCGTGCGACCCGCGCACGCCGCAAGCTCAAAGAGCTGGGCGCAACTCGCCTGGTGGTACATCGTACCCCGCGTCATATTTACGCACAGGTAATTGCACCGAACGGTTCTGAAGTTCTGGTAGCTGCTTCTACTGTAGAAAAAGCTATCGCTGAACAACTGAAGTACACCGGTAACAAAGACGCTGCTGCAGCTGTGGGTAAAGCTGTCGCCGAACGCGCTCTGGAAAAAGGCATCAAAGATGTTTCCTTTGACCGTTCCGGGTTCCAATATCATGGTCGTGTCCAGGCACTGGCAGATGCTGCCCGTGAAGCTGGCCTTCAGTTCTAAGGTAGAGGTGTAAGATGGCTCACATCGAAAAACAAGCTGGCGAACTGCAGGAAAAGCTGATCGCGGTAAACCGCGTATCTAAAACCGTTAAAGGTGGTCGTATTTTCTCCTTCACAGCTCTGACTGTTGTTGGTGATGGTAATGGCCGCGTTGGTTTTGGTTACGGTAAAGCACGCGAAGTTCCGGCAGCGATCCAGAAAGCGATGGAAAAAGCTCGTCGCAATATGATTAACGTCGCGCTGAACCACGGCACCCTGCAGCACCCGGTTAAGGGTACTCACACGGGTTCTCGTGTATTCATGCAGCCGGCTTCCGAAGGTACCGGTATCATCGCCGGTGGTGCAATGCGCGCCGTCCTGGAAGTCGCTGGAGTTCGTAACGTTCTGGCTAAAGCGTATGGTTCCACCAACCCGATTAACGTGGTTCGTGCAACTATCGATGGTCTGGAAAATATGAAATCTCCGGAAATGGTCGCTGCCAAGCGTGGTAAATCCGTTGAAGAAATTCTGGGGAAATAAACCATGGCAAAGACTATTAAAATTACTCAAACCCGCAGTGCAATCGGTCGTCTGCCGAAACACAAGGCAACGCTGCTTGGCCTGGGTCTGCGTCGTATTGGTCACACCGTAGAACGCGAGGATACTCCTGCTGTTCGTGGTATGGTCAACGCGGTTTCCTTCATGGTTAAAGTTGAGGAGTAAGAGATGCGTTTAAATACTCTGTCTCCGGCCGAAGGCTCCAAAAAGGCGGGTAAACGCCTGGGTCGTGGTATCGGTTCTGGCCTCGGTAAAACCGGTGGTCGTGGTCACAAAGGTCAGAAGTCTCGTTCTGGCGGTGGCGTACGTCGCGGTTTCGAGGGTGGTCAGATGCCTCTGTACCGTCGTCTGCCGAAATTCGGCTTCACTTCTCGTAAAGCAGCGATTACAGCCGAAGTTCGTCTGTCTGACCTGGCTAAAGTAGAAGGCGGCGTTGTAGACCTGAACACGCTGAAAGCAGCTAACATTATCGGTATCCAGATCGAGTTCGCGAAAGTGATCCTGGCTGGTGAAGTTTCAACTCCGGTAACTGTTCGTGGCCTGCGTGTTACTAAAGGCGCTCGTGCTGCTATCGAAGCTGCTGGCGGTAAAATCGAGGAATAAGTAGCAGATGGCTAAACAACCGGGATTAGATTTTCAAAGTGCCAAAGGTGGCTTAGGCGAGCTGAAACGCAGACTGCTGTTTGTAATCGGCGCGCTGATTGTGTTCCGTATTGGCTCTTTCATTCCGATCCCTGGTATTGATGCCGCTGTACTTGCCAAACTGCTTGAGCAACAGCGAGGCACCATCATTGAAATGTTCAACATGTTCTCTGGTGGTGCTCTCAGCCGTGCTTCTATCTTTGCTCTGGGTATCATGCCGTATATTTCGGCATCGATTATTATCCAGCTGCTGACGGTGGTTCACCCAACGTTGGCAGAAATCAAGAAAGAAGGGGAGTCTGGTCGTCGTAAGATCAGCCAGTACACCCGCTACGGTACTCTGGTGCTGGCGATATTCCAGTCGATCGGTATTGCTACCGGTCTGCCGAATATGCCTGGTATGCAGGGCCTGGTAATGAATCCGGGCTTTGCATTCTATTTCACCGCTGTTGTGAGTCTGGTTACAGGGACTATGTTCCTGATGTGGCTCGGCGAACAGATTACTGAACGTGGTATCGGTAACGGTATCTCGATCATTATCTTCGCCGGTATCGTTGCGGGACTCCCGCCAGCCATTGCCCATACTATCGAGCAAGCGCGTCAAGGCGACCTGCACTTCCTCGTGTTGCTGTTGGTTGCAGTATTAGTATTTGCAGTGACGTTCTTTGTTGTATTTGTTGAGCGTGGTCAACGCCGCATTGTGGTAAACTACGCGAAACGTCAGCAAGGTCGTCGTGTCTATGCTGCACAGAGCACACATTTACCGCTGAAAGTGAATATGGCGGGGGTTATCCCGGCAATTTTCGCTTCCAGTATCATTCTGTTCCCAGCAACCATCGCGTCATGGTTCGGGGGCGGAACCGGTTGGAACTGGCTGACAACAATTTCGCTGTATTTGCAGCCTGGGCAACCGCTTTATGTGTTACTCTATGCGTCTGCAATCATATTCTTCTGTTTCTTCTACACGGCGTTGGTTTTCAACCCGCGTGAAACAGCAGATAACCTGAAGAAGTCCGGTGCATTTGTACCAGGAATTCGTCCGGGAGAGCAAACGGCGAAGTATATCGATAAAGTAATGACCCGCCTGACCTTGGTCGGTGCGCTCTACATTACCTTTATCTGCCTGATCCCGGAGTTCATGCGTGATGCAATGAAAGTACCGTTCTACTTCGGTGGGACCTCACTGCTTATCGTTGTTGTCGTGATTATGGACTTTATGGCTCAAGTGCAAACTCTAATGATGTCAAGTCAGTACGAGTCTGCATTGAAGAAGGCGAACCTGAAAGGCTACGGCCGATAATTGGTCGCCCGAGAAGTTACGGAGAGTAAAAATGAAAGTTCGTGCTTCCGTCAAGAAATTATGCCGTAACTGCAAAATCGTTAAGCGTGATGGTGTCATCCGTGTGATTTGCAGTGCCGAGCCGAAGCATAAACAGCGCCAAGGCTGATTTATTCGCATATTTTTCTTGCAAAGTTGGGTTGAGCTGGCTAGATTAGCCAGCCAATCTTTTGTATGTCTGTGCGTTTCCATTTGAGTATCCTGAAAACGGGCTTTTCAGCATGGTGCGTACATATTAAATAGTAGGAGTGCATAGTGGCCCGTATAGCAGGCATTAACATTCCTGATCAGAAACATGCTGTGATCGCATTAACTTCGATCTACGGCGTCGGCAAGACCCGTTCCAAGGCCATTTTGGCTGCAGCGGGTATCGCTGAAGATGTTAAGATCAGTGAGCTGTCTGAAGAACAAATCGACACGCTGCGTGACGAAGTTGCCAAATTTGTCGTTGAAGGTGATCTGCGCCGTGAAGTTAGCATGAGCATCAAGCGCCTTATGGACCTTGGTTGCTATCGCGGTTTGCGTCATCGTCGTGGTCTCCCGGTTCGCGGTCAGCGTACCAAGACCAACGCACGTACCCGTAAGGGTCCGCGCAAACCGATCAAGAAATAATCGGGGTGATTGAATAATGGCAAAGGCACCAATTCGTGCACGTAAACGTGTAAGAAAACAAGTCTCTGACGGCGTGGCTCATATCCATGCTTCTTTCAACAACACCATCGTGACTATCACTGATCGTCAGGGTAACGCGCTGGGTTGGGCAACAGCCGGTGGTTCCGGTTTCCGTGGTTCTCGCAAATCCACTCCGTTTGCAGCTCAGGTTGCAGCAGAGCGTTGCGCTGACGCCGTAAAAGAATACGGCATCAAGAATCTGGAAGTTATGGTCAAAGGACCGGGTCCAGGTCGCGAATCTACTATTCGTGCACTGAACGCCGCTGGTTTCCGCATCACTAATATTACTGATGTGACTCCGATCCCTCATAACGGTTGTCGTCCGCCGAAAAAACGCCGCGTATAACGCTGTCGTTTCCAGGTTTGTTGGAGAAAGAAAATGGCAAGATATTTGGGTCCTAAGCTCAAGCTGAGCCGTCGTGAGGGCACCGACTTATTCCTTAAGTCTGGCGTTCGCGCGATCGATACCAAGTGTAAAATTGAACAAGCTCCTGGCCAGCACGGTGCGCGTAAACCGCGTCTGTCTGACTATGGTGTGCAGTTGCGTGAAAAGCAAAAAGTTCGCCGTATCTACGGTGTGCTGGAGCGTCAGTTCCGTAACTACTACAAAGAAGCAGCACGTCTGAAAGGCAACACCGGTGAAAACCTGTTGGCTCTGCTGGAAGGTCGTCTGGACAACGTTGTATACCGTATGGGCTTCGGCGCCACTCGTGCAGAAGCACGTCAGCTGGTAAGCCATAAAGCAATTATGGTAAACGGTCGTGTTGTTAACATCGCTTCTTATCAGGTTAGTCCGAATGACGTTGTTAGCATTCGTGAGAAAGCGAAGAAGCAGTCTCGCGTGAAAGCCGCTCTGGAGCTGGCTGAGCAGCGTGAAAAGCCAACCTGGCTGGAAGTTGATGCTGGCAAGATGGAAGGTACGTTTAAGCGTAAGCCTGAGCGTTCTGATCTGTCTGCGGACATTAACGAACACCTGATCGTCGAGCTTTACTCCAAGTAAAGCTTAGTACCAAAGAGAGGACACAATGCAGGGTTCTGTGACAGAGTTTCTAAAACCGCGCCTGGTAGATATCGAGCAAGTGAGTTCGACGCACGCCAAGGTGACCCTTGAGCCTTTAGAGCGTGGCTTTGGCCATACTCTGGGTAACGCACTGCGCCGTATTCTGCTCTCATCGATGCCGGGTTGCGCGGTGACCGAGGTTGAGATTGATGGTGTACTACATGAGTACAGCACCAAAGAAGGCGTTCAGGAAGATATCCTGGAAATCCTGCTCAACCTGAAAGGGCTGGCGGTGAGAGTTCAGGGTAAAGATGAAGTTATTCTTACCTTGAATAAATCTGGCATTGGCCCTGTGACTGCAGCCGATATCACCCATGATGGGGATGTCGAAATCGTCAAGCCGCAGCACGTGATCTGCCACCTGACCGATGAGAACGCGTCTATTAGCATGCGTATCAAAGTTCAGCGCGGTCGTGGTTATGTGCCGGCTTCTACCCGAATTCATTCGGAAGAAGATGAGCGCCCAATCGGCCGTCTGCTGGTCGACGCATGCTACAGCCCTGTAGAGCGTATTGCCTACAATGTTGAAGCAGCGCGTGTAGAACAGCGTACCGACCTGGACAAGCTGGTCATCGAAATGGAAACCAACGGCACAATCGATCCTGAAGAGGCGATTCGTCGTGCGGCAACCATTCTGGCTGAACAACTGGAAGCTTTTGTTGACTTACGTGATGTACGTCAGCCTGAAGTGAAAGAAGAGAAACCAGAATTCGATCCGATCCTGCTGCGCCCTGTTGACGATCTGGAATTGACTGTCCGCTCTGCTAACTGCCTTAAAGCAGAAGCTATCCACTATATCGGTGATCTGGTACAGCGTACTGAGGTTGAGCTTCTTAAGACGCCTAACCTTGGTAAAAAATCTCTTACTGAGATTAAAGACGTGCTGGCTTCCCGTGGACTGTCTCTGGGCATGCGCCTGGAAAACTGGCCACCGGCAAGCATCGCTGACGAGTAACCGGATCACAGGTTAAGGTTTTACTGAGAAGGATAAGGTCATGCGCCATCGTAAGAGTGGTCGTCAACTGAACCGCAACAGCAGCCATCGCCAGGCAATGTTCCGCAATATGGCAGGTTCACTGGTTCGTCATGAAATCATCAAGACGACCCTGCCTAAAGCGAAAGAGCTGCGCCGCGTAGTTGAGCCGCTGATTACTCTTGCCAAGACTGATAGCGTAGCTAATCGTCGTCTGGCATTCGCCCGCACTCGTGATAACGAGATCGTGGCAAAACTGTTTAACGAGCTGGGCCCGCGTTTCGCGAGCCGCGCCGGTGGTTACACTCGCATTCTGAAGTGTGGCTTCCGTGCAGGCGACAACGCGCCGATGGCATACATCGAGCTGGTTGATCGCTCTGAATCGAAAGCAGAAGCTGCTGCAGAGTAATCTGTAGTAACGTAAAAAAACCCGCCCCGGCGGGTTTTTTTATATCCGTTGTATCCCCACTTGCCTACAATATCTGTACTCTTTTTGTTCATCCCCTGGAGTATTTATGTGGCTACTTGACCAGTGGGCAGAGCGCCATATTGTCGATGCACAATCCAAAGGCGAGTTTGATAACCTTCCTGGTAGCGGGAAAGCACTCATTCTTGATGATGACTCGCATGTCCCCGAAGATCTTCGTGTTGGTTATCGTTTATTAAAAAATGCAGGATGCCTGCCTCCTGAGCTGGAACACCGCAGAGAGGCCATTCAGTTACTTGATATGCTCAAGGGTATCAAGCAGGACGACCCGCAGTATCAGGAAGTTAGCCGACGTCTGTCATTGCTCGAGTTAAAATTGAGACAGGCTGGTTTGAGTACTGAGTTTTTACGTGGAGCATATGCAGACAAACTGATGCATAAAATCAACGATCAATAACGGAGTTCTTATGTACCGCATTGGTGAACTGGCAAAACTGGCGGAAGTGACCCCTGATACCATCCGCTATTATGAAAAGCAGCAAATGATGGAGCATGAAGTGCGCACCGAAGGGGGATTTCGGCTTTATACCGAAAGTGATCTCCAGCGGCTTAAATTTATTCGTTATGCGCGCCAGCTTGGTTTTACGCTTGAATCGATCCGCGAGCTACTTTCGATCCGTGTTGATCCGGAACACCATACGTGTCAGGAATCGAAGGGGATTGTGCAGGAGCGACTGAAAGAAGTGGAAGCCAGAATTGCAGAACTGCAAACTATGCAGCGTTCACTGCAAAGACTCAATGATGCCTGCTGTGGCAAGGCGCACAGTAGCGTCTATTGTTCGATTCTGGAGGCCCTGGAACAGGGGGCTAGTGGAGTCAAAACGGGCTGTTGATTTATTGAACGCAGGCGCTTACACTCGCGCCGTAAAACATATCACTGGAGAAATTATGAGTCGTTATCAGCATACGAAAGGGCAGATAAAGGACAATGCCATTGAAGCATTACTGCATGACCCTTTGTTCAGGCAGCGCGTAGAAAAAAATAAGAAAGGGAAAGGAAGTTATCAGCGGAAGGGTAAGAATGGCAATCGGGGTAACTGGGAGGCCAGTGGCAAGAGCGTAAATCGCGTTCTTACCACTGGCCTTCTGTTTTCAGAGACGTGTTAAGAACGCGTATTTTGCTCTTTCAGCAGGTCGCGGATTTCGGTAAGTAACACTTCTTCTTTTGTTGGTACAGGTGCTGCAGCTGGTTCTTCTTTCTTACGATTGAGTTGATTGATCAGTTTGATTGCCATAAAGATGGCAAATGCAACAATAACAAAATCAATGATGTTCTGAATGAATACACCATAGTGCATGACGACCGCCGGGATATCTCCCTGTGCAGCACGCAATGTGACAGCAAATTGTTTAAAGTCGATCCCGCCAATTAATAATCCCAGAGGGGGCATGATGATATCGGCAACCAGTGATGAAACAATTTTACCGAATGCCGCACCAATAATGACACCCACCGCCAAATCCACAACATTCCCGCGCATCGCGAATTCGCGAAATTCTTTAATTATGCTCATTTTATTCTCCCTAAGCAGCTGACGAGTGTAAGTTTAACAAATGTTAAAGTATTTTCCATTTATGGATATTCTCTTTAGGAAAATAAATTAAACCTTGATAAATAAAGGGAATTAAAAAAGGCACCGAAACGGTGCCCTCTTAAAATTACAGGAAGAAAGGACTTGGCTGGAATAAACGTTCAACGTCGGTAATAAACTTTTTGTCTGTCAGGAACATAATGACGTGATCGCCCTGCTCAATACGCAGGTTGTCGTTGGCGATCATGACATCGTTTCCTCTGACAACTGCACCAATGATCGTTCCCGGCGGAAGTTTTATTTCATCGATCACGCGGCCTACGACGCGGGAAGTCGTCTCATCACCGTGTGCAACAGCTTCTATAGCTTCAGCAACACCACGTCGTAATGAAGATACCCCGACAATATCAGCTTTACGTACGTGACTGAGAAGCGCGGAGATGGTTGCCTGCTGCGGTGAAATCGCAATATCAATCACGCTGCCCTGAACAAGATCGACATAGGCACGCCGCTGAATCAGCACCATTACCTTTTTGGCCCCCATCCGTTTGGCGAGCATTGCCGACATAATATTCGCTTCATCGTCATTGGTGACCGCGATGAACAGATCAACTTGATCGATATGTTCTTCCGCCAATAATTCTTGATCCGATGCATCGCCAAAGAAGACGATCGTATTCTGTAGTTTCTCGGCAAGCTCGGCTGCACGTTGCTGATTTCGCTCAATCAACTTCACGCTGTAATCTTTTTCCAGGCGACGTGCAAGGCCTGCGCCGATATTACCGCCACCGACCAGCATGATGCGCTTGTAGGGTTTTTCCAGGCGTTGCAATTCACTCATCACAGCACGAATGTGCTGAGAGGCCGCGATAAAGAACACTTCGTCACCCGCTTCGACAATCGTGGATCCTTGCGGACGAATCGGTCTGTCGTGGCGAAAAATTGCTGCAACACGAGTATCGATATGCGGCATATGTTCGCGCATGGTGGATAACGCGTTTCCAATCAGCGGACCGCCGTAATAGGCTTTTACCACAGCCAGGCTGACTTTACCTTCCGCGAAATTGACCACCTGTAATGCGCCAGGGTACTCAATCAGTCGATAGATATTATCAATGACTAATTGCTCCGGCGCGATGAGATGATCGATAGGAACCGCTTCGGAATGGAACAGCTTATCCGCATCGCGGACATAGTCCGGCGAGCGAATTCGTGCAATACGGTTCGGCGTGTTGAAGAGTGAATAGGCGACCTGGCAGGCGACCATGTTGGTTTCATCGGAACTGGTAACGGCGACGAGCATGTCCGCATCGTCAGCCCCCGCTTCACGCAGCACACGAGGATGGGAACCGTGCCCTTGTACCACGCGAAGATCGAATTTGTCCTGCAAACTGCGCAAGCGCTCACCGTTGGTATCGACCACCGTGATATCGTTGTTCTCTCCGACCAGGTTTTCAGCCAGCGTACCGCCAACCTGCCCTGCGCCCAGAATGATAATTTTCATCAGTCGCGACCCGTTATCTCATCACTTTTTGATTAGCTTAGCGTAAAAGAAGCCATCACCTTCTTCCAATCCTGGCAGATTTTGCAGCCCCGGATTATCAGGTGTACCTGTCTCCTGCAACACAGCGTCTGGCGTGCGCTGCAAGAAGGTTTTAATCTGCTGACTGTTTTCTTCCGGCAGAATGGAACAGGTAGCGTAAACCAGCACACCGCCAGATTTCAGATGTGGCCATACGGCATCAAGAATTTCAGACTGCAACTGAGCAAGTTCAGCAATATCACGGTCACGGCGCAACCACTTGATGTCCGGATGGCGACGAATAACGCCAGTAGCCGAACAAGGGGCATCTAACAGAATGCGATCAAACTGCTGCTCGCCGCACCATTGTGCCGGATAGCGCCCGTCACCTTGCTTAACGGCTGCCTTCATGCCGAGGCGTTTCAGGTTGTCGTAAACGCGTGATAAGCGTTTTTCATCAACGTCGACTGCCGTTACATTAGCGTCTGGGGCAACTTCCAGAATATGTGTCGTTTTACCACCAGGAGCGCTGCATAAATCGAGGATCTGCTCACCATTTTGCGGTAGCAGGTAGCCGACGCAACCCTGGGCGGAAGCATCCTGAACGGTAACCCAACCTTGCTCGAAACCAGGCAAAGCCAGTACTGACACAGGGGTTTCCAGACGTACGGCATCCGGATAAGCAGGATGAGTAAAGCCTGTCATACCCGCTTCTTCCAGCAATGCCAGCCAACTGTCGCGCGAATGGTGCGTACGGTTCACACGCAACCACATTGGCGGTCGTTGGTTATTGGCTTCAAGGATACTTTCCCACTGCTGTGGATAGGCATTCTTAATGCGCTTTACTAACCAGGACGGATGTAAGAAACGAAGTTCGCTTTGTGCAAATTCGGTTAGTAGTTCTTCCTGGCGGCGCTGGAATTGGCGTAGTACGCCATTTATCAGCCCTTTCAACTGTGGGCGTTTGATAACGACTGCACCTTCCACTGTCTCAGCAAGTGCAGCATGAGGAGGAATACGGGTATGCAATAGCTGGTAGAAGCCGACCATAATCAGATAATGGACCGTGCGCTGCTTGCCCGTCATCGGGCGCTCCATCAGTTGTTTGATCATCCACTCCAACTGGGAAAGCGTGCGCAAGACGCCAAAGCAGAGTTCCTGCAACAGTGCTTTATCTTTATCGGTGACTTTCTGCTGCATAGCGGGCAGAACATTGCTTAACGACTGCCCCTTTTCGACAACCTGTTCGACGGCTTGGGCCGCCATACTGCGTAAATTAAGATTTTTTTTCATAACCGCAAAAATAAAAATGCCCGGTTACACCGGGCGTATTGAGAGGTGACCGTCAGGCCAGACGGTTGCCAGGAATAAACCATTCCCGACGTGAATTTAGTAGATCTTGAGCACTCATCGCCTTTTTCCCTGCGGGTTGCAATGAGAGCAGGTTCAGAATGCCGTTGCCCGTCGCAACCTGGATTCCTTGCTTTGTGGCCTCAAGGATGGTGCCGGGTTCTGCTTGCGTGGAGGCCTCAATGACTGATGCCTGCCAGACTTTCACGGGTTGATCTTCTATTTCCAGCCAGCTCATCGGCCAGGGGTTAAAGGCACGAATGCAACGTTCTAACTGTGCGGCAGAGAGAGACCAGTCTATGCGGGCCTCTTCTTTGCTGAGCTTCTCTGCATGGGTAACCAGAGCGTCATCTTGCACTTCAGGCTTTGCGGTACCTGCGGCGAGCTGCTTGAGCGTATCGATCAGCCCCTGCGGGCCCAGGTTTGCCAGTTTGTCATACAGCGTGCCGCTGGTATCTTCTGCTGTGATCGGGCATGCAAGCTTATAAAGCATGTCACCCGTATCCAGGCCGACATCCATTTGCATAATGGTTACACCCGTTTCGGTATCGCCGGCCCACAGCGAACGCTGAATAGGTGCGGCGCCGCGCCAACGAGGGAGCAGGGAACCGTGAACGTTGATGCAGCCAAGACGCGGCATGTCCAGGACCGCTTTTGGCAGAATCAGGCCATAAGCCACTACGACCATGACATCCGCGTTTAAGTCGGCGACCAGTTGCTGGTTTTCCTGCGGGCGTAAAGAGACAGGCTGAAAAACCGGTAACCCTTTCTCTTCGGCCAGGACTTTCACAGGGCTGGGCATCAGCTTTTTGCCGCGTCCTGCCGGGCGGTCAGGTTGGGTAAACACACCAACGACGTTATGTCCTGAAGACAACAGCGCGTCGAGATGACGCGCTGCAAAGTCAGGTGTACCCGCAAAAATGATACGTAGTGAGTCTGACACGTTGATTCTTGTCCTTAAGCTCGGGCGTTCAGGCGGTCGAGTTTTTCAACTTTCTGACGGATACGTTGTTGTTTCAGCGGCGACAGGTAATCAATAAAAAGCTTACCGACCAGGTGATCCATCTCATGCTGAATACAAATCGCCAGCAGGCCATCCGCTTCCAGTTCAAAAGGTTTGCCATCGCGATCGAGTGCGCGAATTTTTACTTTCTCTGCGCGTGGCACTAACGCACGCTGTTCTGGAATAGAAAGGCAGCCTTCCTCAATACCGGTTTCACCGTATTTTTCCAGCAACTCTGGATTGATGAGTACCAGGCGTTCATCGCGGTTCTCGGACACATCAATCACGATAATACGTTGATGGATATCGACCTGCGTTGCCGCCAGACCAATACCTTCTTCGGCGTACATCGTCTCGAACATATCATCGACGATACGCTGAATTTCTGCATTCACTTCTTCTACCGGCTTTGCGACTTTGCGAAGGCGCTCGTCCGGAATATGTAACACTTGCAAAACTGACATAGTTATCCAGAGTTGTGTTCAGGAGTTGGAAAGATTATTACCTCTATTCTAGACAAAACCCCTGCTGATTGACAGCATCACTGACCAATCGCAAAGATTGCCAGGACCGCTTGTGACAGGGGGAGAAGGATGACCCATATCGAAATTTGGTTACGCCTAATGCGTGTCAGTGAGATGTACGGCGACGCAATGGTACGTACGGCCAATTTTCTCATTAATCAGACCCATATCGATCCTGCATTGTTGCACAGTGCAGGATTCTCAATCCGACAGGCTGAACGCTTTTTAACGCTCCCGCAAAAGGAGCTGGATATTGTGCTGGATTGGTTAGCGCGGCCTCATCACTATTTCATTACGGCGGAGAGTAAACATTACCCTCAACAGCTTCGTGCGATTGAAGACTACCCCGGCGCGCTATTTGTCGCCGGGGAGCCTGAATGCCTTGACTCCATCCAGCTTGCCGTTGTGGGGAGTCGCTCACACTCCTGGTATGGTGAACGATGGGGGCGCGTATTCTGCGAAAAACTTGCCGCAGCAGGGATTACGGTGACCAGCGGACTGGCACTCGGTATCGATGGCGTCGCACATAAAGCCGCGTTAAGTGTAAAGGGAAAAAGCGTTGCCGTATTGGGTAACGGTCTGTTGACTGTGCATCCGCGTCGGCATGCCCAGCTCGCAGAAAACATCGTCGGTATGGGAGGCGCTTTGATCTCTGAGTTTCCGCTGGCGACACCTCCGTTAGCGCATCATTTCCCCCGGCGAAACCGCATTATTAGTGGTCTCAGTAAAGGCGTTTTGGTGATTGAGGCGGCTCTGCGCAGCGGGTCTTTGGTTACCGCACGTTGTGCGATGGAGCAAGGGCGAGAGGTCTTTGCTTTACCAGGGCCGATAGGTAGCCCGGGGAGTGAAGGTCCCCATTGGCTGATAAAGCAGGGGGCCACACTGGTGACAGCGCCAGAGGATATACTCGAAAATTTGCAATACGGGTTACATTGGTTGCCAGATGAGCCTGAAAATACACTTTATTCACCAGATCACGAAGCGGTGGCATTGCCATTTCCTGAGCTCCTGGCTAACGTAGGAGATGAGGCAACACCTGTTGACGTCGTCGCTGAACGTGCCGGCCAACCTGTGCCAGTGGTAGTGGCTCAGCTACTCGAACTGGAGTTAGCAGGATGGATCGCAGCTGTACCCGGCGGCTATGTCCGATTGAGGAGGGCAAGCCATGTTCGACGTACTAATGTATTTGTTTGAGACATACATCCATAACGAAGCTGAATTACGTGTGGATCAGGACAAACTGGAACGGGATCTTACCGACGCTGGTTTTGATCGTGAAGACATCTACAACGCGTTATTGTGGCTGGAAAAGCTTGCTGACTATCAGGAAGGCCTCGCTGAACCCATGCAACTCGCCTCAGATCCGCTCTCTGTACGTATTTATACTGCTGAAGAGTGCGATCGCCTGGATGCCAGTTGCCGGGGATTCTTGTTATTCCTGGAGCAGATACAGGTGCTAAACCTCGAGACACGGGAAATGGTCATTGAACGTGTGCTCGCACTGGATACTGCAGAATTCGACCTGGAAGATCTAAAGTGGGTGATCCTGATGGTTCTGTTCAACATTCCAGGTTGTGAAAATGCATATCAACAAATGGAAGAATTACTCTTTGAAGTGAATGAAGGTATGCTGCATTAAACGATCTTTATTCAGCATGAGTTGTTATGGCTAAATCAGCACTGTTCACGGTGCGTAAAAATGAGCCCTGCCCGCAATGCGGGGCCGAACTTGTTATTCGTTCCGGGAAACACGGTCCGTTTCTCGGCTGCTCACAATATCCGGAATGTGATTATGTCCGTCCTCTGAAATCGTCAGCGGACGGACATATTGTCAAAGTTCTGGAGGGTAAGTTTTGTCCTGCATGCGGCGCTGAACTTGTGTTGCGGCAGGGGCGGTTCGGTATGTTTATTGGTTGCAGCGATTATCCCGCGTGTGGGCATACCGAAATTATCGATAAACCTGATGAAACCGCGATTACCTGCCCTCAGTGCCGGACGGGTCATCTGGTCCAGCGCCGTTCACGTTATGGCAAAACCTTTCACTCCTGCGATCGCTATCCTGAGTGTCAGTTTGTCATCAACTTCAAACCGATAGCGGGAGAGTGTCCTGAGTGCCACTACCCTCTACTCATCGAAAAGAAAACCGCGCAGGGTGTGAAACACGTCTGTGCCAGTAAACAATGTGGAAAGCCGTTACCGGCGGATATTAAAAGTGAATAAAAACCTGCCATCAGACGCTATCGCTGCCGCGATAGAGGTACTGAGTAAAGAAAATGTCATCGCCTATCCAACAGAAGCTGTCTTCGGTGTCGGGTGCGATCCTGATAGCGAAACAGCAGTTACTCGATTGTTGGAACTGAAACAGCGACCCGTTGATAAAGGTCTCATATTGATCGCGGCAAATTTTGAACAACTGAGATCTTATATTGATGACAGCGTGCTAACGGATGCCCAACGGGAAGCCGTATTTGCCCGCTGGCCAGGTCCTGTCACATTTGTTTTCCCCGCGCCGGCGACAACGCCTCGCTGGTTGACGGGACGCTTTGATTCACTGGCCGTGCGCGTCACCGACCATCCGCTCGTGGTTGCATTGTGCCAGGCTTATGGTAAGCCGTTAGTTTCTACCAGCGCCAACCTGAGTGGATTGCCGCCATGCCGTACTGTTGAAGAAGTACGGGAGCAGTTCGGGGCAGACTTCCCTGTTGTTGAAGGCGAAACGGGAGGTCGTTTGAATCCATCTGAAATTCGTGATGCCCTGACGGGTGAATTGTTTCGACAGGGGTAAGATGATGGAAACCTATGCCGTTTTTGGTAATCCGATCGCACACAGTAAGTCGCCGTTCATTCATCACCATTTTGCACAACAACTGCAAATTGAACATCCCTATGGGCGTGTATTAGCGCCGAACAATGATTTTATCGGTACGCTTAATACCTTCTTTGCTGAAGGGGGAAAAGGGGCGAATGTTACCGTTCCTTTTAAAGAAGAAGCGTTCGCACGGGCAGATGAATTGACGGAGCGTGCGGCTCTTGCCGGGGCCGTCAACACGCTCAAAAAGCTTGAGGATGGTCGCATACTGGGTGATAACACTGACGGTATTGGGCTGTTAAGCGATCTTGAACGCTTATCTTTCATTCGGCCGGGCGCGCGTGTTTTGCTCATTGGTGCGGGTGGTGCTTCCCGTGGCGTATTGTTGCCACTGCTTTCGATGGATTGCGCAGTGACGATCGTGAACCGAACGGCTTCGCGTGCGGAAGAACTGGCGAAAATTTTTGCCCATACAGGGAGTGTTCAGTCTCTGAAAATGGATGCGCTGGTGGATCATGAGTTTGATCTGATCATTAACGCAACATCCAGCGGGATCAGTGGTGATATTCCTGCTATTCCGGCATCCCTTATTCATCCTTCTGTTTATTGCTACGATATGTTCTATCAGAAAGGGAATACGCCGTTTCTTACCTGGTGTATAGAGAAGGGAGCCAGATCCTACGCAGATGGTCTGGGTATGCTGGTGGGGCAGGCGGCGCACGCTGTTTTGCTTTGGCACGGTACATTACCAGACGTTGAGCCAGTGATTAAATTGCTGCAACAGGAGTTGTCTGCATGAATCAGGCCATCCAGTTCCCTGACAGAGAAGAGTGGAACGCAGATATCGACGCTGTCAGCTTTCCTGCGCTGGTAAATGGTATGCAACTCATGTGTGCGATTAAAGGAGAGAAGCTGGCGCATCGTTTTGGCGGCGATACTCCTGAGCAGTGGCTGGCTGCTTTTTGTGATCATCGCTGGGATCTGGAAGAAGAAGCTGAAGCCCTTATCCAGTCCCAGCAAGAAGACGATCACGGTTGGGTCTGGTTGTCCTGACTGAGATATTCGTCTTTCCACTTCACATAGTTATTCGCGGAGTATTGCAGACCTGCCTTCTCCGCGTCGCTCAGAGGGCGGATTTGTTTCACCGGGCTTCCCAGATACAGATATCCACTCTCAAGACGTTTGTTTTGCGGTACAAGACTACCTGCCCCGATCATGACGTCATCTTCTATAACTGCGCCATCCAACAGAATCGATCCCATCCCGACTAAGACGCGGTTACCGATAACACAGCCGTGTAGCATGACCTTATGCCCTACGGTCACATCCTCACCCACGATCAGGGGATTACCTTGTGGGTTGGAGGTCGATTTATGGGTGACGTGCAGTACGCTGCCATCCTGAATATTCGTACGGGCGCCGACCTCGACGTAATTCACGTCTCCGCGGATAGCAACGAGCGGCCAAATACTGACATCATCCGCCAGACGGACATCGCCAATGACGACACTGCTGGTATCGATCATCACTCGTTTTCCGATCTGCGGGAAAAGATCCTTATAAGGACGTAGTACGTCAGACATATTTACCTCAACAAAATAGAACCGTAATGATGACTTTGGTTGGATTATTGGCTCTGTGCAAGCGATTTGAGTATCAAAAATCAGGCGAATTGCGCAGGAATGGAACGAAAGGGGTGAAAAAACAGCAAACAGAAAAAAAGATCTAAAAAACACTTGTGCTAAAAAATGGGATCCCTATAATGCGCCTCCATCGACACGGCGGATGTGAATCACTTCACACAAACAGCCGGTTCGGTTGAAGAGAAAAATCCTGAAAATCAGGGTTGACTCTGAAAGAGGAAAGCGTAATATACGCCACCTCGCGACAGAGCGCTAAAGCGCGTCGCAACTGCTCTTTAACAATTTATCAGACAATCTGTGTGGGCACTCGAAGATACGGATTCTTAACGTCGCAAGACGAAAAA